>CAZHSZ010000019.1:7183-14013 GCA_964535425.1 uncultured Candidatus Saccharibacteria bacterium
TCAAAAGCGGAACGCTTACGTGGTGGCAGGTGGGAATACTCAAGATTTCCTTGCTGTCGCTTGGTATCGCTATCGGCTCCACGTGGCCGGAGATATTTAAAACCCACGCGTACCTCCTTGTAAGTATCGCGATAGCGCTCGGGCTCTATCTTATACCGGTTTGGTTTTCGAAGAAGAACGGAAGATAAAAAACACTATACGTTTTTGAGAAGCTCCGCGTACTTCTCCTGCACTTTCTGCAATTTGGGAGCGATGATGACTTGGCAGTACCCCTTGGACGCATTCCTCGCGTAGTAGTCCTTGTGGTAGTCCTCGGCGGGGAAGAACTCCACGAGCGGCTCTATGGTCGTCGTTATCGGGTCGCCGTCGCGGCTTGAGGCATCGAGTTCGTCGATGAACGCATGCGTGGCCTCCGCTTGCGCGGGAGTCGTCGTGAAGACAACGGAACGGTATTGCGGGCCGATATCGTTGCCCTGGCCGTCCGTCTGCGTCGCATCGTGGGACGCGAAGAAGATGGTGAGGAGGGTTTTGAAATCGACGACCGACGGGTCGTACTCGACTTTCGTCACCTCGACGTGCTTCGTAGTGCCGGTCGAGACGTCCTCGTAGGTTGCGGTATCTTTCGTGCCGCCCGCGTAGCCGGGCTCCACGTCCACCACGCCCTTTAGCATTTTGAATACCGCTTCCGTGCACCAGAAGCATCCGCCCCCGAATACCGCCGTTTCAGTTTTCATATGGTCCAGTATCACATATCTGGTATGCTGAGGCTATGAATGAATATTCGTTTTTCAAAAACCCGTTCGTGCCGCTCGCCTTTATTCTCGGCATAGCGCTCATACTCGCTACCGGTGTCGGCGCATGGGCGGTATTTGCGGTGCGCGGGCTCGACAACACCATTTCCGTAACGGGTTCGGCGAAGACCTCGGTCACTGCGGATGCGGTGAAGATGTCGTTCAATATTTCCCGCACGGCGACCGCCGAAACGCTTACGGCAGCGAACGCCGCGCTTGATGCGGACATCGTCCGGGTACGCGCGTTTCTCACCGCGCAATCGGTCCCGGAGAGCGAAATCACCATAGACCCCGCGACGACGAACGAAATCTACGACGGCAACAACCAAGGACCTACCCGCTACATGCTTACGCGCTCCGTGCGCATCAATTCGACGCGGGTTACGGAGATACGCGCGCTCGCCGACCGCGTCTCATCGCTCTCGGTCGGAGGCGCCGTCGTGCAAGGTTATCCGCCGGAGTACTACTACACCAAGCTTGCGGACCTTCGCGTATCGCTTCTCGGAGAGGCGGTGAAGGACGCGAAGGCGCGCGCTGAAGCTATCGCCAAAGAGAGCGGACGCGGAGTAGGGAACCTGCAGTCATCCTCTTCGGGCGTCGTGCAGGTGCTCGCGCCGAACTCCATCGATGTGTCTGACTACGGTCAGTACGACACCTCCTCGGTAGAGAAGGAGGTGATGATAACGGTACGCACCACCTTCCAGGTGCAATAATTAAGCAGGCTTCTCTTCGTCTTCTTTTTGAAAATCGAGACAGACGGAGTTAATGCAGTAGCGCTTGCCGCCCGCTTCTTTCGGTCCGTCGTTGAATACGTGGCCCAAGTGGCCGCCGCATTTCTTGCAGTAGACTTCGGTGCGATGCATGCCGTACGCATCGTCAGGCCGGGTGCCGACGTTTTCGGCAACCGCAGGGTCGGTAAAGGACGGCCACCCGGTTCCTGAATCGAACTTCGCATCGGAAGAGAAAAGCATATTCCCGCAGGCTTTGCAGGTATAGGCGCCTTTCTCGTGGTTATTTACAAATGCACCCGAGAAAGGAGCTTCAGTGCCTTGTTCCCGGAGCACCTCATATTCTTCCGGGGTAAGCTCCTTCTTCCATTCCTCTTCGGTTTTCTGTACGGGTTCCATATACGGACATGATACTATGGACGGCATCATGATGAAAAACGTGCTTTTCGGGATTCTGATAGCGCTTTCGGTCCTTGGACTTGGCGACTCCATCTACTTGGCCGAGAAGGCGACCATGGACGAACCGTTGTTCTGCGATATCGGGGCGGGCCTTGATGGCTGCAATATCGTCGCTCAGAGCCCGTACTCGCAGCTGTTCGGGATTCCGCTCGCGTATTTCGGGGTGGCCTTTTATGCGCTCGTCCTTTTTGCGGCCCTCCTTACGATTTGGCGGCCGTTTGAGTTCAGCTACCACGTGCTCCTCATCGTCACTACCGTAGGCGCGCTCTTCTCGGTGGCGTTCTTGTTCATACAGGTCGTGCTCATACAGGCGCTCTGCATCTACTGCATCGCGTCCGCGCTCATAGCTTTTGTTTCTCTCGGGGTCGCCTGGCGCCTATTCCTCCGTTTTGCCCCGAAACTTCCCGTTGTGATACCATAAGAGGATGGTGCGCCACCTCGCACTCCTCCTTATGTTCGCGCTCGTGCCGTCGACTGCGGCTGCGGCTACTCTTCAGGCCGACCAGTCTTTAGACGTATCGGTATCTCCCGCAGGAAACGCGTATCTTGCCGGTACTGAAGTGCGCGTCGATGCGCCCATCATCGGCGACCTCCTTTCTTCTGCAGGCACGCTTCAAGTGGGCGCTCCCGTCCTTGGCGACGTGCTCGCGCTTGCGGGCACTATCGGATTTACCGCTCCGGTCACGGGAGACGTGCGTGCGGCAGGCGGACACATACGCATCGACGGGAATGTCGACGGTGAGCTCGCGCTCTTCGGGGGTGCCATCACGGTCACGGGCAAGGTGCATGAGATACGGGCGGCCGGCGGCACGGTCGAGCTCCGCTCTGGAGCCGACGGGCAGGTAAGTGTGTATGGAGGGAACATACTGCTCGCGGGGGAATTCAACGGAGACGTACGTGTCGTCGCCTCCGACCACGTAACGCTCGCAGAAGGGACGGTCATCCACGGCACCTTTGACTACAACGCACCCCAGGAAGCGGGCATACCGGCCTCCGCGGTCATAGACGGGGGAGTGAACTACGTCGGCTCCGCCTCATTCCTGCCGACCGCCGAGGAAGCGCGCACGTTCGCGATTGCAGGGCTCAGCGTCTTCTTCGTGGTGCGGCTTGTGGCCGCAATACTTGCAGCCGGACTTGTCGCGGGGCTCTTTCCGGAGTTCGCAAATCGCGTAGCTGAGGAGGCATTTCTGCGCTCGCCGAAGCACTCCATACTTTTGACGCTGCTCGGGTTCGGAGTCGTAGTCGCGACACCCATACTCATCCTTCTTTTGGTGATTTCATTCGTCGGCATAGGCA
Source organism: uncultured Candidatus Saccharibacteria bacterium (assembly GCA_964535425.1). GTDB lineage: Bacteria > Patescibacteriota > Minisyncoccia > Phycocordibacterales > Phycocordibacteraceae > C7867-001. The sequence goes on from CAZHSZ010000019.1 coordinate 10,458, forward strand.
TCGCCGCGCTCGTCGGCTCGATATACCTCGTGCTGCTTTTGCTCGCGTACCTCTATGCGGCCGTACTTATCGGCGCCGCATTCATGCGTACCTTTATGAAGCGCAAGGAAGTCTCCTGGAAGGGAGCTGTGCTCGGCATGTTCGTGCTTGGGGTCATCGGACTCACTCCGGTGCTCGGTCCCTTGGTCACCTTCGTGCTTTCCTGCACGGCGCTTGGCTCCATGCTCGTGCTGTTCTACCGGTTCGCCTTTAAAAAGGACCCGATACTGTAAGCGCATGCCGTCTTCCGAGCGAGAGCGCAAGGCGCGCGCCCAAAAGCTGGTGAGCTATCTGAAGCGCACGTATCCGGACCCTAAAAGCGAACTCAACTACAAGACCCCGTACCAGCTCGTAGTCGCGGTCATGCTCTCCGCGCAGTGCACCGACAAGAACGTGAATCGCGTCACGGAAACGCTTTTCAAGAAATACAAAACCATAGCGGACTTTGCCGCAGCAAAACCGGCCGTATTCATGAAGGAAGTCTCTTCCATTCCGTTCTACCGCAATAAGACGAAGGCTATCATCGGCGCCGCAAAGATGATCCAGAAAGAATTCGGCGGTAAAATTCCGAAGACGGAAGCGGAGCTTGTGCGGCTTCCGGGCATCGCCTATAAAACCGCGCACGTAGTGCTTGGGGAGCTTTTCGATACATGGGAAGGCATTCCGACCGATACGCACGTGCGGCGCTTTGCGCTCCGGTTTGATTTAACCCACCATACGGACCTTCAAAAAATCTCAAAGGCGCTTGAAACGCTCGTGCCGAAAAAGGATTGGAAATACGTGAACAACGGATTTGTGCTCTATGGGCGTTACGTGTGCCCGGCACGTCCTCATGACTGCGCGACTCATCCGCTTACGAAGTTTTGGGCTCCTGCGGCGAAGCGTTGGCCGAAAGCGCATTAGTTGACCATCGCCCGACTTCGGCATAGAGTTGGCGGAACCCTTGGTCCCCGTAGAGGCGCCTGACCCCATCCTTACCAGGAAGCTGTCACCTCGTCAGAGCGCACGGGGGCCAAGGGCGCTCTTTCCGCTCTTTATTTTTTACGCACGGCGCATACCTATGGTATGTGCTTTTTGCATTTCGGAGAGAAACGGTACCATAGGGATATGCCTCGCCCCGTAGCGGTATTCGACATAGACGGAACCCTTTTCCGCTCATCCTTGTTCATTGAGCTTGTGGAGCGCCTTGTCGACCGCGGCCTCCTGCCGAAGGCGGTACGCGACGCGTATGCGGATGCGAAAGAGGACTGGCTCGACCGCCGCGGCGATTACGATACGTACGTCGAGCGGATGATTGCCGCGTTCCGCGCAAATCTCAAGGGCGTTTCCTACGAAGAGGTCGCATACCTTGCGGGCGAAATCGTGGAAGAAAAGAAAAACCGCCTCTATCGCTACACGCGTGACTTAGTGCGGGACCTGAAAGCGAAAGGCTACTTCCTGCTTGCCATCTCGCACTCCCCGCGGTTTATCGTGGAAGGGTTCGGGCACGAGCTCGGATTCGACAAGGTGTACGGATTTTTTTACGAGACCGGACCTTCCGGAAACTTTACCGGGAACGTGGAAGATCTCGATTTGATACGCAACAAAGCGGCAGTCCTGGAGCGCGCGGTGCGCAAAGCAGGACTTACGCTTGAGGGGTCCATCGGGGTGGGGGATACGGAGAGCGATATACCGATGCTCGAGCTCGTGGAGATTCCGATTGCGTTCAATCCAAATAAAAAACTGTTCGAACATGCGCAGGCGCGGGGCTGGAGGACGGTGGTCGAGCGCAAAGACGTCATTTATGAAATATGAAAAAATAAACCAATCTGCTTCGTTACGGAGACCTCTCGATTTTTTCCGCCGTATTCTCGATACGTCTACAAAAATCTCAGCTCCGTGCCTTGCATCTCGGCTCATTTTTTCAATTTCATGAAGCAGGGCGATATATCGAAATTCAAACGCGTTGTCTGGAGCTATTACCGTAAGGAAGGGAGGCATGAACTACCGTGGCGTAAGACGAAGAACCCATACCGGATTCTCGTGTCCGAGATAATGCTCCAGCAGACGCAGGTCGACCGGGTGAAGCCGTTCTATGCGGCATGGCTTAAGAAGTTTCCGACCGTGAAAGCGCTTGCAGAGTCGCCGCTCGCCGACGTGCTCATCGCTTGGCAGGGGCTCGGCTACAACCGCCGCGCGAAGATGCTCCACGAGGCGGCGAAAGAACTCTCCGCTCTTCCCGCATTCCCGAAGACGCCGGAAGAACTTCAAAAGCTTCGCGGTATCGGGCCGTATACGGCAAGTGCCGTAACCGCGTTTGCGTTCAATGCGGACACGGTGCTCATAGAAACGAATATCCGTACAGCCGTCACGCACCACTTCTTTGCGAAAAAGAAACACGTACACGATACGGAAGTGCTCGCCGTACTGCGCGAGGTTTTTCCGAAAGGGAAGAGCCGGGAGTGGTATGCGGCGCTTATGGACTACGGCGCGCACCTGAAGCGTTCGGGCGTCCGACTGAATGCGAAGGCGAAAGGATACGTGAAGCAGAGCGCGTTCAAAGGCTCCGCGCGCGAAGCGCGCGGAGCCGTGCTGAAGGAACTCGCTAAGGGAAGTACTGCAGAGAAGCGGCTCATAGGATTGCTTGGGGACGATAGGGCGGCCGATATAACGGCTCAGCTGCAAGCTCTTTTGCGCGAGGGCATGGTTCAAAAAACAGGAACTTCCTACCGCTTGCCCTCCTAGAAACAGGGTGTTGTATACTGTCCCTACCATGAAAAACAACCTTCCGCTTATCATCGCCGCATTCGTTATCGTCATAGGGGCTGCCGTATGGTTCTCACAAAAGCCATCTGATGCACCGGCACCCGCTGTTACGGACCCTATGGTGGCTACTACGACCCTGCCGTCAAAGCCCGCGCCCGCCGCAACGCCGTCAGCGCCCGCAGCCCCTACCGGAGGCACCTCCGTTATTCCCGGAATCGGTGTAGCGGTCACAACCGTTTGGAAGACGTACCGCAACGATGACTGGGGCATCGTCTTCGACTACCAGCCGGTATGGCAGACACAGGCGATAAAGTCGAAGAACGGCGCGCGCATTGAGCAGCTCACCTTCAGCGCCAAGGAAGGAAACATCTTCCTCAGTCGCGACATTCCCGTCGCTGAACCCGCGGGACTCAAGTATCGAACCTCGACCCGCGTCATTGCCGGGCAGAAAGTGGAAGTGCATGAGTACACGAAGCCGAACGAAATCTACGGTTCCTACGTATTCTTCGTGCTCCCGGTAAACCGCGTCGACTACTATATCTCCATCAGCACCTTCGACTCGTCGAAGAAGTTCGCGGATGACTTCATCGCGGGAATCGAAGTCAAGCAATAGGCTTCGCGCAGAGCGTATAAAAACAGGCGGCCTTTCGGCCGCCTGTTTTTATATCTCTCAAAGCACTACCACAGAACGGAGCGAAGTATTCGCGAGAAAGGGCTCTGCGCAGGGCGACGGCCCGAGCGGGAGCGTCATGCGAGCACGTATGGACGCGTG
>CAZHSZ010000020.1:0-13874 GCA_964535425.1 uncultured Candidatus Saccharibacteria bacterium
ATAGGACGCTAGCTTGCGGAGCTGGTAATGTAGGTTCGATTCCTACCGAGAGCACCAAAGACAGAAACGCCCGCTCAAAGCGGGCTTTCTGCTTTTGTGCTCTCGAGCACGTCTGGGAGACGTGCGTGTAGGAATCGAAAGCCGGAGCGCGCCGGCGCGAGGCGGGGTCGCGCAAAATCTCAGCAGAGATTTATGCGTGACCGATAGGTGCCTGCGGTCTTCGCAGGACACTTCCTATCGAGGAATTTGGTATTGTACTTCCACGCTTCCGTCGTTCAATGGATAGGACACTTCCCTCCGAAGGAAGAAATACAGGTTCGATTCCTGTTGGAAGCACCTATGAGATACTGTGAGATATGAAGAAACTGCACTGGCTTTGTCTATTTGTCCTCGCGTACTGCGCAGGAAACTTACTCTATTGGCACGACACAGACAGAGCCGGTCTCCTTGGCTTAATAATAATGTTTATGGCAGTACTACTCGCCATCGGAACGTGCGTATGGATGGTTATTGAAACGCGAAAGAAATAAAGAAGAACCCCGCTTTGCGGGGTTCTTCTTTTTACTTTGCGGTTCCTTTCGCTACTGCCTTCGCAAGGCGGGACTTTTTGCGGTCCGCGGTGTTCTTCTTGATGATGCCGCGCTTTGCCGCCTTATCGATAGCCTGATAAGCCTTCGAAAGAGACTCGGCGGTCATCTCCTTGCGCGCGTCCTTGGTCGCTCCAGAGAGCACCTTCTTGCGGCGCACGTTGAAGACGTGCTTCTTGAGGGAAGCGCGGTGGGCCTTCTTTGCTGATTTCGTTATTGCCATGTGGTTTGCAAGATACGCTATTTTAAGCGTACGTGCAAGAAGTGCTAGGATACCTCTATGATACGAGAGATACGCGGCACGGTGCTCTCCGTCGAGCCCGCAGGCATCGTGGTAGATGTTGCCGGCTGGGGCGTACTGGTCGCCGTCCCCTCCCCTGACGCCTTTTCGCCTGACGAGCAGGTGGCCCTTAAAACCCATCTCGCGGTGAAGCAGGACGGGATGGACCTGTACGGCTTCAAAGACCCGGCGGACCTGCGGTTTTTCGAGCTCTGCCTCTCAGTCTCGGGGGTGGGGCCTAAAACCGCACTGTCCATTCTCCGCCGTGCCCCAAGAGAAAACCTCGAAGCCGCTATCGGAAAGCGCGACGTGCAGTACCTCACCCGCGTAGTAGGCCTCGGCAAGAAAGCGGCGGAGAAACTGGTCGTGGAAATCAGCGAAAAGATAGGCGTGACGGAGTCTTCGGAAGGAGGCGAAGACGCGGAGGTCTTCGACACGCTTGTCGCGCTCGGCTACACCGAGCGCGAGGCGCGCAAAGCGGTCGGTGCCATTCCTTCCACAATCGTGGGGAAAGAAGCGCGCCTAAAGTCCGCGCTCTCGATAAAGCCGTAGTATGGGGTTCATAAAGCACACCTTCGAGCGTCTCCTCCCCCGCTTCGCGTACCGCGCGCTCGTTGCGCCGTACCACCTTCTCTTCAGTTTCCTCGCCGCCTCGAAGTACGGCTTCCCTGCAAGGAAGTTGAAAGTCATCGCCGTGACTGGCACCAAGGGCAAGTCCTCGGTGACTGAAATGATTGCCGCAATACTCGAAGGCGCCGGACACCGGGTCGCGCTTTCTTCGACGATTCATTTCCGCATCAACGGAAAATCCGTCCCAAATCTCTACAAGATGACGCTCCCAGGGAAAGGATTCATACAAAAGTTCCTCCGGGACGCGGTTGCCGAAGGGTGCGACTTCGCTGTCATCGAAGTTTCCTCCGAAGCAGCGGTCCAGTATAGGCATCTGTTCCTCTCGCTTAATGCGCTCGTATTCACGAACCTTGCCAAAGAGCATCTTGAGTCGCACGGCGGTATGGAGAACTATTTCAAGGCGAAACTGCGCATCGGCCGAGAACTTGAACGCTCCGCCAAGCGCCCGCGCGCGATTATAGGAAACGCGGACGACGAATACGGCAAGCGTTTCCTGAAGCTTCGTGTTGAAAACCGCATTCCCTTCTCGCTCCAGGATGCGACAGACATAGCCGCGACCGAAAAAGGCGTTTCCTTTACGTACGACAGGGTCTCCATAGGTCTTCCCCATCCGGGCACCTTCAGCGTATTGAACGCGCTTGCCGCGATTAAGGCGGCAGCGTTCTTCAACGTTGATACGAAGACGAGCGCGGCCGCGCTTCACGCGCTTACAAAAATTGCAGGAAGGGCGGAGCGTATCGAATGCGGACAAGACTTCACTGCGGTCGTCGACTACGCACACACGCCTGACTCCCTCCAAGCGCTCTATGACGCCTTCCCCGGACGAAAGATCTGCGTGCTCGGAAATACCGGCGGCGGGCGCGATACCTGGAAGCGGCCTGCCATGGGGCGCATCGCAAGCGAGGCGTGCGACGAAGTGATACTCACGGATGAAGACCCGTACGACGAGGACCCGCGCGCTATCGTCGAAGCAATGGCAGCAGGCATGGAGAAAAAGCCGCTCATCATTATGGATAGGCGCGAAGCCATTGCGACCGCGCTCTCGCACGCAAAGAAAGGCGACTCCGTGCTCATAAGCGGAAAAGGGACGGATCCCTACATTATGAAAGCGAACGGCGGAAAGCTTCGCTGGAGCGACGCGGACGTGGTGCGCGAGGAATTGGGAAAACTCGGCCACGGCGCATAAGGCGCGGTATCATGGGCGCATGCGCGCAGACCTATTTTCATTCATCGGGGTGCTTGTCCTTATTTTCGTACTCTGGGTAGCTTCCGGGGGGCCGTCGCGCCCCGTATCCTTTTCGGGGCCGTATCTTATGCCTATCACGACCACCGGTACGACCGCGCAGCCCTACGGCGACCCTACGAAGTTCTCAAGCATCAATACGAACGTGACCGTCGGGCTCCAGGGCGTATCCGCATCGGCGGAAACTTCCGCGTATAGCAAAGCGGTCTCTTTCTCCCGCGACCTTTCGGGCGTAACGCAAACCGACCCCGAAAACGAATACGTGGTCATACTCGTTTCAGGGACGAGCGATACGACGGTCTCGACCGCCGGATGGAAGATTGTGAGCAAGGCCACCGGCGCAGGCGCGCCGCTTCCGCTCGGTACGGAAGTCCCCCGCTCAGGCCGGGTGAACCCCCTTTCCCCGATAACGCTTCGCGGAGGAGACCAGATGATTGTCACCACGGGCCGCTCTCCCGTCGGGATTTCGTTTAAGGAAAACAAGTGCGCCGGATACTTCGAGGAAAACCAGGACTTCAACCCTTCGCTTCAGACCAACTGCCCCACCCCGTCCCAAGAATTCTCCCGTTTCTACGACGATGAAGACGACAACGGTTCCTGCGCAGCCTATGTGCGCTCTATCCCCTATTGCGCGACCGAGACGCGTGCCTCAGGTAACGTATCCTCTTCCTGCGAGAACTTCGTCGAAAAGCACTTGAACTACAACGGATGCGTCGATACCCATACGAGCGACCCGGATTTCCTCGGCTCGACCTGGCGCGTATTCCTCGGAAGCCGCGAAGAACTCTGGCGCCGCGACCGCGAGACCATCACGCTCCTTGATGGGCAGAACAAGGTCATCGACTCCATTACCTACTAGAAATAGGGGGCGGTAAGTGGTAAAACTAGCCTACGCGTCCAGTACGCCCGCACGCCTATAAGTAGGCTTGTAGGCTGCTCGTTCGGCGTGAAAGAATGCATAGGAAGCATTCTTTCAACCTCACTCGCGCCTATAGCTCAGTTGGTAGAGCAGTTCCCTTTTAAGGAATTGGTCCCTGGTTCGAGTCCAGGTGGGCGCACAAATACAGAAAATCCCTGACCTGCGTCAGGGTTTTCTGATTTGTGCGAGCCGGAGCGATGTTTTATGTCTTCATAAAACCGCGAGGCGGGGTCGAGAGCGCTTAGCGGATTGCGAATGCTTGGAGCAATACGCTTAGCGACTCGTGACCACCTGAGAAACTAAATCTCGTATCTTGAAGAATCATTAACCTTAAGCTTTGAGAGTACCGGGTTTGGAATGTCTTTCAGTACCGAAACGATTGAGGCATTGGGGAGGAGGCTTTTTATGAAAGTTGAAACCTCGGTCGAATCTGTTCCTGCAAGAAGTGCGAACCGTACCGTGTTCTCCTCATCGGAAGCGTTTTCCACGATACAGGTAATTTCTCTTTCGATGGCAAATTTCCTAATGCGGCCCCGAAGCTTCACTCCGTGAAGCGCGTCTGAGTCGGCAGTAATTTCATAGATATCCCACGTGTGAAGCATAGGTAGAGTTTAGATAGATAGGCTCCACCGCTCCAACCCCTCCTTAAGCCCTAACTCGCCACCTCTTGAGTCGCTCAGCAGCTCTACGAGCTCTACCGAAAGCTTACGCGCGCCCTCCCTCCCCCACGCTCGGTTCCCTTTCTGCATCATGTCGCGTGCTTTCCAATGAAGGAGTCCGTGTACGGCCTCAGGCGCGTCTCCCTCACGAAGTGCTTTCGCCACTTCTTTCCAGAGCACCTCCCTATTCTTGTCGCCAAGCGCATTTACGAGTGAAGAGTTGAAGCCGCGCGCCTCTTTCTTTTCGGTTGCGTCTATCTTGAATACTTTTTCCGCTTTGGCCTCAAGCTTCTTTGCGCGCGCAGCGAGAAGCTTCGGGGCAAGTATGCCGATAGGGTTTGCGGACTCCGCGAGCATATCCAAATGCTCGAGCACTATTTCGCCCGCATCTTTCAAATCAAACGGGTCATCTAAAAGTACGAGCGTCTTGGTATAGAAAAGCCCTTGGGTGCCCACCGCCTCAAGCAAGGACTGCTTCGAGATGGCGTCCGCACTAAGACGTATGTAGGCCGCGTCCGGCTGCTTCGCGCGTGCAGCCGCTATCCATTGGAACGCTTTTGCGCGCGCTTTTGCGCTGTCGGTTCCGTGAAAAAGGTAAATCACTCCCGTATTGTACTCTCGTATGGAAAACAAGTGGAGGCGCTCCGAAGAGACGCCTCCCTAAGCTTTAGTACCAGGGTCTGAACAACATCGCCGCAATCGCTTTGACTCCTTCTGACAGGCCGTACCAGCACAAGGCACAGTACGCGGCTATCAGGATTACGGTTGCAATGCCTTCGAAGTAGAAGTGTCCTTTCCCGGTCGGTGCTTTCTTGGCCATGGTCTTCTTTCCTCCCTTGGCTTGTCCGCACTATACCTATAACTAGAGTTTTTGCATCTCTCCCCAGTTAGCTCCCACACGCGCTTCCGCAATGACTGGTACGTTGTTCGCTTCTTCCGGCGTCAAAATCGTTTCCATAAGGTGTTCTATTTTCGGCGCGAGCTCTTTTACGCGCGCGTCTTTTATCTCATATACGAGTTCGTCATGTACCTGGAGTAAAAGATACGCGTCGTCCTCTGCTTTTTCCTCTTTGAGCATCGCTTCTATCTTCACCATTGCGAGCTTTATGATGTCGGACTGCGTTCCCTGTATCGGCGCGTTTATCGCCATGCGCTCCGCCTGCGAGCGTACATACGGTAGCGGCGACTTCATCTCCGGGAACTGGCGGCGGCGGCCGAACAAGGTCTCGGTATATCCGTTCTTCCGTGCAAATCCTTTCGTGCTTTCGAGATACTGTGCGAGTGTTGCGAACGTACTGAAATAATCGTCATAGAACTGATGCGCTTCTGCGGTCGTGGTGCCGAGCGAGGCACGGAGCGAGTTCACCCCCATGCCATAGAGGATGCCGAAGTTTATAGCTTTCGCCCTGCGGCGCATCTCTGCATCCACGTTCTCGGGTGCCACTTTGAAGACGCGGGCAGCGACTTCCGTATGCACATCGCGTCCGCTCCGGAAAATTTCGCAGAGCTTCTCGTCTTTGGAGAGTATGGCCGCAAGCCGCAGCTCTATCTGCGAATAGTCGAGTGCCACCAAGGTCGAACCTTTAGGTGCGATGAATGCATTGCGGATGAGGCGTCCGCGTTCGCTTCGTATCGGAATGTTCTGGAGATTCGGATTCTGGCTTGCCATGCGGCCGGTCGTAGTGCCGCTCGCGACGAATTCCGCATGGAGACGATCGTCCGTATCAAGAAGTGGGGTGAGCGCTTCTATATAGGTAGAGAGAAGCTTCTGCACTTCCCTATACTCGAGGATGTCGTCCACTATCGGGTGGAGCTCGCGTATCTTCTCAAGCTCGCTCTCGCGCGTAGAGCGTTGGCCGGTTGCCGTCTTCTTCTGCCCTTTCGCGATAAGCCCCAGGTCGTCGAAGAGAATTTCGCCGAGCTGTTTCGGGGAGCTGATGTTGAACTCCTTCCCCGCCGCTTCATAGATGCGCTTTTCTATGGCTTCAAGGTCGGTACGGTACCTCTTCTGCAAAGCACCGAGCGCTTTGCGGTCGACAAGCACGCCATGTTCTTCCATACGAAGGAGAACGGGTACCAAGGGCTTTTCAATGTCTTCGTACACCTTGTATACCTCTGGCGTTTCTTTGAGCTTTTCCTCAAGCGTCGTGTACGCCTCATCGAACGTCTTCGCTTCCCCGTATGCGAGGATGTCGTCCTCGCTCGGATTCGTAAATTCAGAATGCGAAAGCCATAAGAGTGCCTGTGCTTCGCGGAAGCGTTGCTTCGGAATCTCTTCTTTTTCCGGAGACGCTTCGTCTTCCCCTTCCTCACCACCACCTTCCTCCTCGTCATCCGCCGACTCATTCAGTGCCGCTTGCACGCGCGGACGAAGCGAGCGGAATCCGAGTTCGTCGAACATCTTCAAAATCGCAGGCAGGGTCGTACCGTCGTGCCATGCCGTGTCCTCGATGCGAAACGCAATCGGGGCGTCGCGCCGGATGGTTGCGAGCATCTTCGAGAAAAGCGCGTCTTCTTCATGTTCCTTGAGAAGATTTACGATGCGCGGTTTGATGCCCTTATCCAAAAGTTTCTGTTCGCTCTTCTTCAGCGTCTTGTACATGTCCTCAACGCTCCCGAAGTTCGTCACGAGGTCGGTCGCCGTCTTGTCGCCTATCCCAGGAACGCCTTTGATGTTGTCTGACGGGTCACCACGCAGTCCCTTGTAGTCGGGAATGAGTGCGGGAAGGAATCCGAAGCGTTCCATAACCGCCTTCTCGTCATAGAGAATGGTGTCGTTGAATCCCTTCTTCAGGGTATAGACGCGTACCTTCCTGCCATCAATGAGCTGGAGCGCGTCCATATCGCCGGTCGCGATGATGATTTCGATACCCTCGTCTTTTGCGAGCATTTCCACAATGGTGCCGAGTATATCGTCGGCCTCGAACCCAGCACGGTCATACATCGGGATGCCAAACGCCTCGAATATTTTCCGCGAGCTCTGGAGCTGCGCAATGAGCGCGTCGTCCGTCTTCTGCCTCGTGCCTTTGTATTCCGCGTATGCCTCGTGGCGCACGGTCGGCTTCGGGAGGTCGTAGCAGGCGGCAAGGTATTCCGGCTCGAGGTCGTTGATGATGCGGATGAGCATTGAGGAGAGACCGTAGAGGGCGCCAGTCGGTTCTCCCGTGGACGACGTGAAGTCCGGAAGCGCATGGTACGCGCGATGGATAATGGCGTGCGCGTCCAAGAGCACGAGGCGCTTCGTCTCTAATTTTTTAGCCATAGATGATGGTGCGCGAGCCGTCAGCTTGCGGCTCAAGACGAATGCGGACCGCAGGGAGCGGGAGCGCGTCATCCACTTGTTCCGGCCATTCTAAGATGACGAGGTTCTTTTCCTCGCGCATCACTTCATCAAAGCCAAGGGCCGCGAGTTCCTTCCCTTCCTTGAGGCGGTACGCATCGATGTGGATGAGGCGGGAAAACGGCACCGCCTCTCCGAGTACATAAATCTTTTCAAGCACGAAGGTTGGGCTCGTGACCGCGTCCTCCACGCCAAGCGCCTTGGCGAGCGCCTTCGTGAAAGCGGTCTTCCCCGCCCCAAGCTCGCCCGAGAGCGTAACGAGGGTTGCCGTGCCATCCAGAGGCATAAGGGTTTTAGCGAAGTTCTGTGCCTCCGCTTCAAGTTCAGAGAGGGTGTGGAGCGTCTTTTGCATACGGCCATTGTAGCCTTTCGGCGTTTTTAGGCCACAAACCGGAGTGCTATGATTCCTCTACATATGCCCAGCCATTTTGATACTGATGCGGAAGACGCGAAGCTCGCGGGACTCCGCGAGAAGGAAGAAGAAGACCTCGCCCGCATCCTCTCCGACAAGTACGGCCTCACCTACACCGACCTTTCCGTCGTTCCAGTAAACGTAGACGCGCTCCGCCTTATTCCCGAAGAAAAGGCACGCGAAGCCGAAGTGGCCGCATTTGAAAAAACCGGAAAGAAGCTCTCCCTTGCGCTCCGCAATCCGCAGAACCCGGCATTGGCTGCCATATACGAAGCGCTTGAGGAGCGCGGTCTCACGCTTGAGAAATACCTCGTGTCCGGACGAAGCTTGAAGCATGCGCTCGACCGCTACGAAGACCTCTCTTACGCGCATGTCTCGACCGAAGGCGTGTTCGACATTTCGGGCGAAGACCTCGGCAATCTGAAACGCGAATTTCATACGCTCATCGACTTGAAGGCGCATCTGGATGAAGTGCTCTCCTCGAAAAAGACCGCGCAGGTGTCACGCGTATTCGAGGACGTCATCGCCGCCGCGCTCTCTATGAATGCTTCCGACATCCACATCGAGCCGGAAGAGCATGGCGTACGCCTGCGTCTTCGTCTCGATGGTATGCTCCAGGACGCCTATACGTTTGAAGAGAAAACGTACCGTTCCATAAGCTCCCGCATCAAGCTTCTCTCGGGTCTGAAGCTGAACGTGGAGAACCGCGCACAGGACGGGCGCTTCACTATCGCGGTGCAAGGCACTGAAATCGAAGTACGTACCTCCATCATCCCGGGAAACTACGGCGAGTCCTTCGTGCTCCGCGTACTCGACCCCTCAACTCTTACCCGCTCCTTTGAGGATATGGGTGTGAATGCAAAACTGCTCGCGCGTCTGCGAAAAGAAATACAGCGCCCGAACGGCCTCCTGCTCACGACCGGTCCTACCGGCTCCGGTAAGACGACTACGCTCTATACCTTCCTTCGCGAGCTTCATACTCCTGATACGAAAATCGTCACTATTGAAGACCCTATCGAATACCACCTGCAAGGCATCGTGCAAACCCAGACAAACGGCCAGGATTACACCTTCGCTTCCGGACTCCGCTCCGTGCTTCGCCAGGACCCGGACGTCATCCTCGTGGGAGAAATCCGTGACAAAGAAGTGGCGGACGTCGCGCTCCAGGCCGCACTCACCGGACACTTCGTATTCTCCACGCTCCACACGAACAATGCCGCAGGTACCTTCCCTCGTCTCGTCGACCTTGGTGCCGACCCAAAGCTGTTTGCCTCCGCAGTCTCCGTCGCTATGGCGCAGCGCCTGATGCGCACTCTGGATCCGGATACGAAAAAAGCCCGCCCGGCCACGGAAGAAGAAAAGAAACTTATGCAGGCCGTGATGTCGACCCTGACCGACCCTTCCCTTCTCCCTCAAAACTACGACACCGTGTATGACGCCGTACCAAGCGAAGACGGCAGAACCGGATACAAGGGACGGCTCGGCGTGCACGAAGCCATCTTTATGGACGAAGAACTCGGAGAATTTTTGCGAGATAACCCTTCCGAGAGCGATATCGCAAAGCACGCGCTCCGCCAGGGATACCTCACGATGGCTCAGGACGGCGTACTGAAGGTGCTTGCGGGACAGACGACGCTTGAGGAGCTAACCCGCGTCGTAGACCTCCCTCGAGTGATTTAGCCAAAATATCCGCCTGCGTCGTTGCGGGTCCCAAAAATTTCTTACGCCGTACCATTTGTACGTCTTCAGAAATTTTTTGCCCGCGCCTCGCACTACGGACATTTTCTTCTAAATCACCTAAAGAAAAAGCACCCTCCCGGGTGCTTTTTCTTTATCCTTTCGTACACACAACCCTCCAGGCCGAACAACACGCCTGAGGATGCGACCAGCGCTCCACTCCGGAGAGTGGTACCAGTACGGTCCTTGGGGAGTCGCCCTTAGCCGTCAAGCCTTGCCTAGAGGGTTCTATGCGCGAAAGGAACTCATCTCAAACAAAAACGAGCCCTTCGCTCGTGTGGTAGAATGCTAGCATACCCTGTATTTATGTCAACCCCCACCCCAGAACCTAAGGATAAGGCCGTCGCTCCGGACCTGGCGCTCGATTCGACGCTCCGACCAAACATTTGGGACGAATACGTGGGCCAAGGACACGTAAAAGCGAACGTCCGAGTGGCGCTCGATGCCGCAAAGAAGCGCGGAGATATGCCTGAGCACATTCTTTTCTATGGTCCGCCGGGCGTAGGCAAGACCACGCTCGCCCACTTGGTCGCCCTTACGCTTGATGCGCCACTGAAGACTACTTCCGGCGTCGCGATTGAGCGCGCAGGTGACCTTGCCGCCATACTCACAAACCTCGAGCCGGGCTCTGTCCTCTTTATAGATGAAATCCATCGCCTCGGTACGAAGATAGAGGAGCTCCTCTACCCTGCGCTTGAGAACGGCTCGCTCGACATCATCCTCGGCAAGGGTCCTTCCGCCCGCACCGTCGAGCTCTCACTCCCCCGCTTCACGCTCGTGGGCGCTACAACGCGCGTCGCGCAGATTTCAGGCCCGCTCCGCTCACGCTTTGGCGGGGGCACCTACCAGCTCGACTTCTATTCGGACGAAGACCTGCGCGCCATCGTCGCTCGAAGCGCGCGCGTGCTCGGGCTCACCGTACCGCCTTCCGTAGTCGCTATGCTCGCTTCCCGCAGCCGTGCCACTCCGCGTGTGGCAAACGCACTCCTGAAGCGCGTACGCGACTACTCCGAAGTGCACGAGGTGGAGATGAATGAAGAGGCGTGCAACAAAGCATGCGAGCTCTTCGGCATAGACGCGCTCGGGCTTACCAAGGACGACCGCCGGTATCTTGAGACGCTCGAGACCGGCTTCAAGGGCGGCCCTGCTGGTATCCGCGCGCTCGCCTCCGCTCTCCACGAGGACCCAGACACGGTAGAGAACGTATACGAGCCGTACCTCATGCGCCTCGGATTTATTGAGCGCGGACCGCGCGGTCGTATGCTTACGGAAAAGGGTTCCTCCTATTTGCGCGGTGGTGTATCTTTTTAAACGATGGCAGGACACAGTAAGTGGGCGCAAATAAAGCGCGGGAAGGCAGTCACGGACGCGGCAAAAAGCCGTGCGTTTTCCAAGTTTGCGCGTGAAATAACCATGGAATCAAAGAAGGCGGCGGGAAACGTCGCCTCCCCTACCCTCGCTTCCGTCATCGGACGCGCAAAAGCCGCGAATATGCCTAAGGAAAATATTGAGCGTGCAGTCGCCAAAGGCATCTCAAAAGACTCGGGAGACCTCGAGCAAGTCGCGTACGAATTCTACGGACCAGGCGGCATAGCACTCATCGCGGTCGCCGTGACGGATAACCGCAATCGCTCCACGCAGGAAATAAAGGTATTGCTCGGCAAGAAGGACTGCGAGCTCGGTACGCCCGGGAGCGCCGCGTGGGCATTTACCAAGCTTCCTGACGGCCGCTTCAAGGCGAATGAGCCATTAATGGACATCGGCGGAGAGGACGAGGAAAAGCTCTCCGACCTCCTTACGCATCTCGATGAGCTCGATGATGTGCAAGAAGTAGTGACGAACGCACGCGGGTACGAAAGTACGAGCGACGAAGAATAACCATGCGCGTACTCGCTATCGACCCTGGGTTCGACCGTCTTGGTATGGCGGTCCTTGAGGGAGATGCGAGCAAGCCGGTAGTGGTGTGGAGCGACTGTGTGCAGCCACCAAAGGGCGACAAGGAGATGCGGCTTGCGAAAGTCGCGGAAGCGGTACGCAGTGCGATAGAAACCTACGCACCTGACTGCTTTGCGCTTGAGACACTCTTCTTCAGCACGAACAAAAAGACCGCGCTTGGGGTGGCTGAGGCGCGCGGTGCGGCACTCTCCGCCGCAGGCAAAGCAGGCATACGAGTATGCGAATACTCTCCGGGGACGATAAAGGTGGCGGTGACCGGGAACGGCCGCGCGGACAAGAAATCCATCGCGCAGATGATTCCGCTCTTGGTGAAACTCCCTGTACGCAAGCGGCTCGACGACGAGCTCGACGCCATAGCGGTTGGGATTACCGCGCTCGCCGACCGCCGCTAGGCGGGCTACTGTACACACCTCGGACCTTATCCCCTTTCAAAAGAAACTTCTGTCTGTTACATATATACGCGTTGGCACCACATAGGCCGGCATACAAGATAAATTTTATTGCATGGATCACGATGATGACGAGATAAAGGAACCGACCGAGCTCGACGAGATGGAAGACGATGCGCTCCTCGATGACGAGGACGACCTCGAGCCGAAGCTCGAAGAGGAGGAAGAGGAAGATAAGTGGTCATAGGACTTCGCGCAAAACGGGCGGCCGAAACGGCCGCCCGTTTTTCGTTTTGTGCTAGCCCCGTTAGAGAAATATTTTATTTTCTAATAGTCCTATTGTTTTAGTTCTCTAACGGGGCTAGGATGCAAAAATATGACGAAGAAGAAGTTCAGCTTCAAGGCGCTCCTCCATAGCAACCATCCGTACGCAAAGGTCGCGTACATCGGTCTCGGGTGCCTCTTGTTCGGCTTCGGCGCAACTCTCCTCGTAGTGGCGCTTGCGCCCGTGCCTGGCCTCGATACGCTCTCCACGCGCAAAATCAGCGAGTCTACCCGCATCCTCGACCGCGAAGGCACTACCGTGCTCTACGACTTGAACCCAGACGTCACCCGCAATATGGTGCCTTTGACCGACGTATCTCCGAATATCCAGCGAGCGACGCTCGCGATTGAGGACTCCGCGTTCTATTTCCATAACGGCATAAGCATCCCCGCCATCATCCGTGCGATTTTCGTGAACGTGACTACGGGTCGTGCGGCGCAAGGCGGCTCTACCATCACCCAGCAGGTGGTGAAGAACACCCTGCTTACGAACGAGAAGAGCATTTCCCGCAAGATACATGAATGGGTGCTCGCGCTCCGTCTCGAGCAGCGCTACAGCAAGGACGAAATCCTCGAGCTCTATTTCAACAACACGCCGTACGGCGGAACGCTCTATGGCGTGGAGGCCGCTACGCGCGCCTTCTTCGGAAAGTCCGCAAAAGACGTGACGCTCGCCGAAGCCGCATACCTCGCCGCCCTTCCCCAAGCCCCTACCTACTTCTCTCCGTACGGAAACAACCGCGCGGCGCTTGATGCCCGCAAGAATCTCGTGCTCGACCGTATGAAGACGCTCGGCTACATCAATAACGAGGAGTACGAAGCCGCGAAGAATGAAAAAGTTACCTGGAGCCCTCAGCGCTCAAACTCCATCATCGCTCCGCACTTCGTCTTCTACATCTCCCAGTATCTCGAGCAGAAGTACGGACCTACCGCCATTACGCGCGGACTTGAGGTGCAGACCACTATCGACGTAGATCTCCAGCGCGAAGCCGAGTCGGTCGTGAGCCGCTACGGCAAGGAGAACCAAGGAAAGTTCAACGCTTCGAATGCCGCACTCGTCGCCATAGACCCGAAGACAGGACAAATCCTCTCTATGGTCGGCTCCCGCGACTACTTCGATACCGAGATAGACGGCAGCTACAACATCGCCATTGCTGAGCGCCAGCCGGGCTCTTCCTTCAAGCCGTTTGTGTACGCCGCCGCCCTTCTGAAGGGATACACGCCGCAGACCGCAATCTTTGACCTGCCGACGCAGTTCTCTACCGCCTGCGATGTTTCCGACGTCTATAACAACGCATACCCGTGCTACGCGCCTGCCGACTACGACGGCAAGTTCCGCGGCCCGATGACCTTTATGACCGCTCTCGCGCAGTCTATAAACGTGCCTGCGGTTAAGGT
>CAZHSZ010000021.1:0-13754 GCA_964535425.1 uncultured Candidatus Saccharibacteria bacterium
TTGACCCGTGATTCGTGATATAATTGTCGTAACAACTCATGGCGAAAAAAGAGGAAAAAGAGGCCAAGGTACGCGCTCCTAAAGGGGGCGCGGATTCGAGCAAGGCGAAGGCGTACGACGCGTCTTCCATTACGGTTCTTGAAGGCCTTGATCCGGTGCGCAAGCGTCCGGGCATGTACATCGGTACCACTGGTCCCGACGGTCTTCATCACCTCATCTGGGAAATCTTCGACAACTCACGCGACGAGGCGATGGGCGGGTTCGCAAACGACATCGAAGTCGCGCTTCTTCCAGGAGGCTACGTGCGCGTCGCCGATAACGGCCGCGGCATTCCGGTAAACATCCATCCGAAGACAAAGATATCCGCGCTTGAGATGGTAATGACCACGCTTCACGCCGGCGGCAAGTTCGGCGGCGAAGACTCCGGCTACAAGGTCTCAGGAGGTCTCCACGGCGTGGGTGCTTCCGTCGTGAATGCACTCTCAACCGACGCGAAAGTCATCGTGCATAAGGATGGCGGCATCCATGAGCAGTCCTACAAAATAGGCAAGGCGCAGGCGAAGGTAAAGCAGACGGGGAAGTCGGACAAGCACGGCACCATCACCTTTTTCCGTCCAGACGACACCATCTTCACGGGCGGCGTCATTTGGAACTGGGACAAGATAGTGGGGCACCTGCGCCAGCAGGCCTACCTCGTAAAGGGCACGCGCATTACGGTGATTGATGCGCGCGAGAACGCGCTCGCCGCAGATTCTGACGACGTCTTTTACCTTCGCGAGCTCAACCTCGAGCTTCCCTCGATGGGCTTCTACTTCGAGGGCGGACTGCGCTCGCTCATCAGTTTCTATAATCAGCACCAGACGGTCGCGCACAAGAATATTTTCTACGTCGATTCCGAAAAGGATAACGTAGCGGTCGAGGTGGCGCTCCAGTACGTGGACGATGTCACGCCGCGCCTCCTTGCGTTCGCGAACAACATCTACAACCCCGAACACGGCACGCACGTGACCGGCTTCAAGACCGCGCTCACCCGCACACTGAACTCATACGGACGCAAAGCCGGCATACTGAAGGAAAGCGAAGAGAACTTCACGGGCGACGACGTGCTTGAGGGCATTACCGCCGTCATCTCGGTGAAGATGCCGGAAATACAGTTTGAAGGACAGACGAAGGCGAAGCTTGGCTCGGTGGAGGCGCAGGGCGCAGTGGCCGCCGTATTCGGCGACGCGTTTGGAGCATTCCTCGAAGAGAATCCCGACGACGCGCGCGCGATGGTGAATAAAGTGCTGCTTGCGCTCAAGGCGCGCAAAGCCGCAAAGGCCGCGAAGGACTCGATACTCCGCAAGGGTGCGCTCGAAGGTATGACGCTTCCCGGAAAGCTCGCAGACTGCCAGAGCAAGCACGCGGAAGAAAGCGAACTCTTCATCGTGGAGGGAGACTCCGCAGGCGGCACCGCCAAGACCGGACGCGACCGCCGCACGCAGGCCATCCTTCCGCTTCGCGGCAAAATCTTGAACATCGAGCGCGCACGCCTTGATAAGATGCTCGCTTCCGAGCAGATAAAGAACCTCGTCATTGCCATGGGTACGGCTATTGGAGACGTCTTCGACCTTTCGAAGCTCCGCTACCACAAGATCATCATCGCGACCGATGCCGACGTGGACGGCGCGCACATCCGTACGCTCTTGCTCACGCTCCTGTATCGCCATTTCCGCCCGGTTATCGACGGGGGATTCATCTACATCGCCCAGCCACCGCTCTACAAGATAAAACGCGGCAAGGAAGTGCTCTACGCCTACACTGACGAAGAGAAATTTAAAATCATCGGCAAAGATGCCGACGTATCCGAGCCGGAAGAAGGGGATGAGGAGGGCGAAGAAGGAGAGGAAGACGAGACGAAGGCAAAGAAGAAGTCCCAGAAGGTCTCGCTCCAGCGCTACAAGGGTCTCGGAGAAATGAACGCGTCTGAGCTTTGGGAGACCACTATGGATCCGCAGAAACGCGTCCTCAAGCAGGTACGCGTAGAAGATGCCACCGAAGCCGACCGCATCTTCGATATCCTCATGGGTACCGACGTGGCGAGCCGCAAGTCGTTCATCCAGTCAAACGCGAAGCTTGCGAATCTCGACGTCTAGCCGCTAGGCACCCCTACTCGATTTCATGGTACGAAAAAGTCCCGAATCGATAGGCCCCCGAAACGAGAGAAATGTCGTCCGGCGCGCAGGCTTCCCGCCGCTCGCCTTTGGGGGGAACGCAGCGGCGTACGATACGCGTACCCGCGAGGTGCTCGACCAGGATACGCGCGACCTCGATGCGCGACTGAGTCCCACGGTCATCGACTTACGTTCGCTCCCGCGGGATGCGAGTGATCCGAAAATCCTCGAGTGGACGGCGAAGTGGCTAAAGGTGAGTTTGTCCGAACTGCGGGCGAACGGCTCTACGGAGCGCTCGCAAGAGCTCTACCGCAAACTGAATCAATCGCTTCTTATGGCAGCCGACTACATGCGCGGAACGCTCCGGCTGGCTCGTCAGCTCGACCATATGTTCAGGGATGGCATGCCTCCGGTACTGAACTCGTCCGACGATCTTATTGCGCTTCTGCGAAAAACCGTCCACTTTGAAGAGGAGAAAACCGGGCTTTCGACGCATGCGCTCTACTGCGCATTCGTATCGGTCGCTATAGCGGCTTTCGACGGCATCGAACATGGCGTTGAGAACCTTATTGGCGAGGCGCAGTATGTGGAGCGCGAATTCACAAGAACCGCGGACGACCATGAGCCGCTGTTTGGCGTGTATGACGTGGGCGGAGGGAATGAGCGCAAGTTCAGCAACATGTACGGCGGGGTGCCGGTGCGCGGCAGCTTCGAAGTGCGCGGGAAATCCCTATCGAGTTTTTTTACAAAATGGCTTTCACGTCCTGAGACTTCGTCAGAGACGGCGCTTAAGGATGGTATCGGCGTACGACTTACCGTACGGCGCGAAGACGTGCTTGAAGCGAGTATGAGTCTGGTAACGTTCCTCCAGGAGCAGTTCGGCGCGTACGATTTCAAATTCGAAAACGACAATCTCTTCGATCAGAAAGTGGAAGGAGATCCTGAAGGGGAAGACCGTGAATTCGAACACCTTCAGAAGGCACTCATGGGTCAGTTCGATTTCTCAGATTCTCAGTTTTCAAGAAATAAACCGAGCGCATCGTCTTCAGGGCGCTTTCAGGCGTTTAAGATTGTCGGTACGCTTGAAGTACCCTCCGGAGGGAAAGGGGGTGCCGCGACCGAGTCGCGGCGTTTTGAAGTGCAGATAGTGCTTCCGTACAACAAGAACGAACGGAAGAGCCTAAGTCATTCCGTGTACGACGTCGTCCGTAAAGTATCCGTAATGACCCGTCTCCTTGGTTCGTGCGAAGAATCCCTGTATGAAGAGTATGTGGAAGAAGCTGCGCGTCAGTCTGGTATGGATGTGGCTACTATTCACGATGCGCTCGTGAACGGAAGAAACGGACGCCTCATCGTACATAAAGGGAAAACCCGCAGAACAGGAACGCGCTATGTGGTCGCTTCGCAGTATGCGCGCCGCCAGTTGCTTGATTTGGGGGACGACCCCGCACTCTTCCGCGAAATACTTCGCGAGAAAGCCGCACCGGAAGACGAAGAATAAAAAGCGACTGGACCTTCGTTTCCGAAGGCCCAGCGGGAGTTTTCCCGAGAGAACGCTTACCCGAACGGATGCCACAGGCCTGAGCCGATGGCGGCCGCGGCTATGAGCGCGCCTATGGCGAGAACCGCCAGTGGCGCAATCAAGCGGCCCATCTGGTCCGGTTTTGAATCCGGAACCCGATACCGTTCGTCCGTAGGATCGTAGTCTCTGTTGGGCATGATACCCTCCAAGCGACTGCGGTAGTGTGCAGCCACTCACATCGTTCTCCTTTTCATACCGCTTGTCAAATAACGAAAACCCCCGAGATGTCATCTCGGGGGTTTTCCATACAAACGGATGCGCTAGCTAATTATCAACATCGACGTCGATGGATTCGTCGTTGTTGCGCTCGTCGGACTCGAGAAGGGCGTTCTGGAAGTCGACGTCTATGCGGGTCGTGAGGTTGTTGCCGTCCTGCGGGTTCTCGACGCGGAGCGTAAAGGTCTGGGTGCCGTTCGGGTAGAGGACGCCACCGTAGGCGACCGCATCGTCTTCGTGCTCGACGCGCACGCGCACCTTCCAGTTGCTTGCGACGTTCGTACCCTCGTTTCGTACGGTAAAGCGCACGTACATATCACGGTTCGCGGGAATGGTGTCGTCTTCAATGTAGCGGCCGCTCTTTATGTAACCGGCTTCCACATCGGTGAGTGCGAGGTCGGCAAGTCCGTAGAGGCGCGGGCCGGTCTGTATGACGCGCGGCTGCGTATAGGTAGGGGTGTAGGTGCGCGGCGTGTAGCCGGTTTCGTTAGGAAGTTGCGGCGTACCCGTAGTGCTCGTTGCGCTTACGGTCGGAGTCTTTGGTACGGACGGCGTGACCGAAGGAGTCTGTGGCTTCGTGGAAGCCGGAGTAGTGGTCGCCTTGCCGGTGTTTTTTGCAGGATCGCTCGTGAGGTATACCGCGGCCGAAAGGCGGGCGAGGGTATCCGGCACATAACGGGACGCATAGACGGCAAGAAGCATACCGGCGATGATGAGGCCGAAAAAGCCGATGATAATAAGCCCGTTCAAGGTCACCTTCTTCTCAGAAGGGGCGTGATTGTCGTGGTTTGCGGTCGCAGACATAGTGGAAGTATATGTACCACACAATATACCTGTTGTCAAATATGCCGCCTCTCTCGTACACTAGAGAGTAGCTATGGCGTCTAAGAAACAAAAAGTCATCTACATCGACGGAGTATTCGCGCGCATCTTCTCTCGCAAGTGGTCGTTCCTCGGGATATTCATCATCATCTTCTTCATTTCTTTTACCGCGCTCGCGTCCATCGGGATTGCGCCGCGCGGGCTCACGCTTCAGAACGCATTCCCCGGGATTGTCGACACGCTCATCGTTCCGATTGAGGACTCAGGCATTACGCTTCCGAAAGGGGAGGGAGAATTGCCGGTGAAGATAGAAATACCCGCCATCGGGATAGAGACGAGCGTTGCGAACCCTGAGAGCACGAAAGTGGCGGACCTCGACCGCGCGCTTCTTGGCGGGGCAGTGCGCTATCCGGGAACGGGTGTGCTTGGGGAGAAAGGGAACGTACTTCTTTTCGGCCACTCAAGCCATCTGCCGGTCGTGCATAACCGCGCATACAAAGCCTTCAATGACATCCAGAACTTGAAAGTAGGGGAGCCTATTTACGTATACGGAGAGGGGAAGAAATACACGTATGCCGTGGAGACGGTGCAGCAGGAAAACACGACTACCGGCGCTATCCCGCTCTCGTCCGACGGCGCCCGCATCACGCTCGCGACCTGCGACAACTTCGGCGCAAAGAGCGATAGGTTCGTAGTGACGGCGGTGCTTACCAACATAGAGTCTCTGTAACATAAATGCGAAAAGGGCCCTAGCTTGCGCTAAGACCCTTTCTACAGCTCCAGCTCTACGGTCAGTAGAGATGGACAACAACGCGCGGCTGAGGCCAACCGCGACTGCGTGCATCGGAGATGCACATATCCGTCATGCGCTCGACTTCCGCCCGGAGGTTGTCCTCTGGACGGCTGCCGTCGACTTCGACCAGACAGTCACCACGACTGACATAGCGCACGGGCTCGTAGCTTTGGAAATATCGCCGCCCCCCTGAACCGAAGTTCAGGTTGATGGCGATATAGCCACGCTGCCCGTACGAAATGCCGTCGTAGCGCTGCCCGATCATCATCGCAGGGCCGCCTTGATGGATACGCACGTGCTCCTCATGCACGCGCACGGTCTCCCGGACAATCCTCTGCGCGAACGCAGGGGCCGGGCTCA
Organism: uncultured Candidatus Saccharibacteria bacterium; assembly: GCA_964535425.1. Taxonomy (GTDB): domain Bacteria; phylum Patescibacteriota; class Minisyncoccia; order Phycocordibacterales; family Phycocordibacteraceae; genus C7867-001. The sequence continues at coordinate 5,927 of CAZHSZ010000021.1, forward strand.
TTGTTGCTGCTGTAATCACGGCCGCGAGGGCCAAGAACACACGTTTCATCTCAGGGCCTCCTTTCAGGGGCTAGAGTTGACGATAGGATAAGACTATAGCATTTTTATCAATTTGTCAATATGCTGCCTCATCATTTCATATAGAGAAAGGACGGCCTACATGCTTGTTTCCAGGGTACTTGACAAATATATAGATAAGGTTTAATATAATAAGTACCCACAAGACTCATTTGAAGAGGAGAGAAGCATGTGGAGATCTCTGACTGTTATCGTTCTTGCATTCGCGCTCAGCGCCTGTGGCTACCACCTCGAGGCTGATACCCCCGAGGCCGGTCCCGCCGCAGCCCAAAGCACACCCGCGCCGGTTGATACGGCGGCAGCGACCCCAACGCAGACTCCACCTGTCGCGACGACGGTTTCAGCTCCGGCTGAACCGACGGCGATTGACAGCGGCGTGATCCACGAATACTGCGTTCGAATCACCTTCGACACGCACTTTCGCCCGGGCACCCAGGAGTCGGCAGTAAGGACGTTCGCCGACGGCATCAACCAGCGTTTGTGTGTGGACGGTCACCCGCGTAGTGGGACCACCACGGGCAAAGACCGGATGCAAGACGGACAGGAGATCGAGTGGAGCGCGCAGTTCCTGTAGCGGCCACTCAGCTTCCTAAAAAGGGTACCGACACGAGTCACATCGTGCACGGGCCTTTTTTATATGGGGTCTTGACAAAAAATACCTATGTGCTAGGCTGTGTTTTAATCGGCTACGGATACGTAGGCGGCCGGAATACAAAAACACTTATTTAACTACTTTACTTATGACCAACGCATCATATCGTTCAGTCTTCGCGGGCGTCGTCGCACCACTTCTCGTGGCGTCCTTCGTTGCGCTTGTGCCGATGTCGGCCCAGGCTGACGGTATGGACGGCGGTTACTCCGGCTTCATTGATACCGCTCCGTCTTCAGGCGGTTACTCCGGGTACATCGACTCATACCCTTCTTCAGGCGGTGGCTACTCCGGCTATATTGACTCGTATCCATCCTCGGGCGGCGGTTATTCCGGATATATCGATAACTACAACGGTGGTTATTCTGGCAACATTGATTCGTACGGCCCGTCTTCGTTCAACAACTACGGCCCGTCTTCCTACACCCTCACTCCTCCGCAGAACTACAACAACCCGACGTACTACGGAAACAGCTACGGATACAATCAGCCGTATCAGACCGACTTCTCGTATGTCCCGGTGAGCTACTACTCGAGCATGCCGTATGGCAATAGCTACCAGACGGACTACTCGTATTACCCAGGTACCTACGATTATTCATACGACTCTTACGATTACGAATATACGTACGAGTATGTGGATGATACGTACGATGCCTGTTCGAACATCCGCGGCGACCAGCCGCACGGGTACGACTGTTACCCTGACCGCGATCATAACGACAACGTATCCTGTGACCTCTCCGTCTCTGATTCGACCGTTGAGGACGGCGATCGCGTAACCCTTGAGTGGGAAACCGATGGCAACCCAACCTCCGCAACCATCAACCAGGGCATCGGCCGCGTGGATGAGGATGGTGGCAGCGAGCGCGTGCGCATCGACGGTGACACCACCTTCCGCATGACGGTCCGCAACTCTTCCGGAGACGAGGACACCTGTTCGGCAACGGTGCGCGTAGACGATAACAACAACTTCTCGAGCGTCTCCTTCGTTGGTGACCCGACGAACAACCCTCCGGTCGTGTACCTCTCGGACATCCCGTACACCGGTCTTGAGGACATTAGCCCTGCGTTGCTCTCGTACTGGCTCATGCTCATCGCGGCAGCAGCCGGCGGCGTATGGTTCCTCTACACTAAGGGCATGATTCCTACCTTCGCATTCGCTTCCGCAGAACCTGTAGAAGAGGATATGGTCGGAGACATTGCCGAAGGAAGCGGACACGCAACTCCTGAAGTAGAGAACTTCCTTGCTGCACTTGCGAACAATGACTCAGATAAGGCACTCGACTATGTGCGTGAGGCTGCGCACAACGGTACGGGCGTTGAGGAATTCCTCGCTTCCGCCGAATCAGTCGCAACCGACTCTGAGCTCCAGGCGCGCGTTTCCGCCGCTCTCGCGGAAAGCCGTAACACCGGTATTCGCGGAGTAAAGGCAATCCTCGCCTAAGCGAAACGAAAAAGGTTTTTAAGAACAACGCCCCGCTTTTGCGGGGCGTTGTTCTGTATAATGGGCGTATGACGCTCGGCTCGCTCATCTATTTCGTCCTGCTTGCGCTCTGGAGCGGGGCAGTAGCATACGGCATCCTCTTCAAAATCATGCCGCTCTTCGGGAAGAAAGCTCCCGCGCACGACGCGCACCATGCTCCCAAGTCCCATGCGCATGCTTCGCATCATGAGCGTCCCGAAGGGTCACGTCCGAGATTCTCCGCGCACGAAGGGTTCCGTTCCTGTAAGACGGGGGATGAGCTATGCGTTGAGGATATCGTTAAAGCCCTTTCACGGAATTGAAGCAACATTAAAACTTCCATCTGCTTCGTTGCGGGTCCCAGCTAGTCATTCCGTCGTACGTTAGTACGCCTGCATTCCTCGCTTACCCGCGCCTTGCACCTGAAACTTTTAATCGTTGCTTATGTCCGTGCCTTAATTTCTTGAGAAATGCGGGCGATAAATGTCTCAAGCGGTTCCGCCTCCTGCTTCCCGTGGTCGCGGCTCTCAACCGTGACGGTCGACGCCGCTACTTCCGCGTCTCCGACGACGAGAAGGTAGGGAACCTTCTCCGTCTTACCGTTGCGGATTTTCTTTCCGAGCGACTCGTTCGCATCATTAAGCTCTGCGCGGATGCCGGCGGTTTTTAGCGCGGCGAGCAGCTCCGTTCCGTACTCGGCATGTTTTTCGGATACCGGAAGGATTTTCACCTGTACCGGCGAGAGCCAGGTAGGGAAGGCACCGGCGTAGTGCTCGGTCAAAATGCCCATGAAGCGGTCCGGAGAGCCGACAAGCGCTCGGTGAATCATCACCGGCGTCTTCTTAGTGCCGTCGTCGGCCGTGTATTCAAGCTCAAAGCGCGATGGCTGGACGAAGTCGAGCTGGATGGTGGAAATCTGCCACTCGCGCCCGAGCGCATCGATGGCCATAATGTCTATCTTCGGTCCGTAGAACGCCGCCTCGCCTTCCACCGCCTTATGCTCGATGCCTTTCTTTTCCATTAGTTTCTGCATAATCGCCTGCGAGTGTTCCCATACGGCGTCCGGTCCGAGATACTTCGCCTTATTGTTCGGGTCGCGAAGCGACAAACGCATCCAATAATTAATCTGATACACCGCGAGCGCTTTTTGTATGGCCGCGAGCACATTTTCTATTTCGGATTCAATCTGATCTTCACGGCAGAAGATGTGGCCGTCGTCCTGGCTGAATGCGCGAAGCCGAGTGAGGCCGGACAATTCTCCCGGACGTTCGTCGCGATAGAGCACGGCGAAGTCCGAGTAGCGGATAGGGAGGTCGCGGTAGCTTCTCGACTGCGACGCGTAAATCTGCGTATGCTGAGGGCAGTTCATCGGCTTCAAAAACATCTCGTCCTCAACGTACTGGGAACGTACCGAGAGCATATCTTCCTTATATACATCGTAGTGGCCTGAGACCTTGAAGAGCTCGCCTTTGTTTACGTTTGGCGTGTGCACCTCGCCGAACCCGAGCTCTGCGTTCAGCTCGCGCGAGAAGCCTACGATCTGCGAGCGGATGATGTTGCCTTTGGGGGTAAAAAGCGGCATACCGCTTCCGACCAAGTCGGAGAATACGAAGAGGCCCTGCTCACGCCCTATTTTCCGATGGTCGCGTTTCTTCGCTTCTTCACGATTCGCAATATGAGCATCCAACTCTTCCTTAGTGTTGAAGGCGAGGCCGTAGATACGGGTAAGCATCGTATTTTTCTCGTCGCCGCGCCAATACGCGCCTGCGATGCGGTCAAGCACATAGGAGTCAGTGGCTATTTCTTTTGAAGGGTCTTCCGCGTGCCCGCCTCGGCAGAGGTCGCTATAGTGGCCGGATTTATAGAAGGTGAGCGTTTGGCCTTCCTTTGAAAATTCATCAATAAGCTCGTGCTTGTACGGATTTCCCGGATACTCCGCTTTCGCTTCTTCAGGGGTGAGCTCGCTCCGCTCCATGCTTTTCCAGGAAGGGAGAAGCTTCCGCATCTTCGCTTCGATTTTCTTCAAATCCTGCTCGCCCGGCTTTTCAGTAGGAAACTCAAAGTCGAAGTAGAAGCCATCGTCTATCGCAGGACCTATCGTGCGCTTCGCGTCCGGGTACATTTCCAGTACGGCCGCAGCCAACAGGTGGGCGAGGGTGTGCCGTTTGTACTCAAGCTGTTTTTCGTCCGGTTTCATAGTCTGTACAGTATACCTAGTTTATAAAAACGAACCTCCCCGCCTGTGGCGGGGAGGTTCTGCGTGCACTAACCACTCCGCCTTTGGCGCTTAGTAAGTGGTCGTAGTGGTTACGCGAATAAGCATAGGAAGGAGTATAGGCGCGAAGCAGAGTTCGGTCAACGGACAAAAAATGCGCCGTCCCGGAAAGCCGGAACGGCGCATGAGAAGCAGAAACGCGAACGCTTCAGGTGCGGGTGTACGCCATATCGTCGATAGTGCGCAGTGCTGCAGCGATATGCGAGCGTAAGGCGGCGTGGCGTTCGGGAATCACCCCTGGGGGCCCGAACGACCGTCGCTGGCTCGCACGCTCCATGGCGTCGCGGGGCATCGTGAAGCCGCCGCTTTTCCCGGAACGCTGTGATATAGACGCGAGTAGCCGCCAAAAGACCGGCTGGCTCAAGCAGCTTGCAAGCCGGTTCGCCTCACTGATGAGGATGGACCGTGCGCGCTGCGCCTGGCTACTCGACTCGTTCACCGTTTGGCCTGCGCGGCGATACGCCTCGCGCAGCTCCCGAAGTGCCGCACGCTCCTGCTCATTCATCATGGGTTGTCCGATTCCCACCATGTGCGTAGTCTCCTCTTCTGTTTTGGACTAGGGCATAGTGCGCACTAAACGCCCATTCGTCAATAAAGCGGCCTGCGGCTATTGGAGCGCTTTCAAATTATCAAGCGCAAGCGAGAGCTCGCCGTTACGGCTTGAGACCGTTCCTTTTATGAGAATGCACTTGCCCGCGACGAGCGTTGCGGCATGGTCTTTGTATAGTTTCGGGAACACGACCGCTTCCATGGCGCCGGTTTTATCTTCGAGTTTTATGAACGCCATCTTTTCGCCCTTTTTCGTAAGAATGGTGCGGACGTCCGAGATAAGCACGGGGACGATGAGCGGGAGTCCGGGCTTAGGTTCTTCGCGTATGCCGCCTAACGTCACGTTCGCTTTCGTCGTCTTATCCGCATACGCATCAAGCGGGTGGCCGGAAACATAGATGCCAAGCAGTTCGCGTTCCCAGTCGAGCTTCTCGATAAGCGTCACCTCCTTTCCTTCTGGCGGGAGCGTTAAGGTCGGCGTAGTCGCGGCAAAGAGCGTATCTTGGGATTGCGGCGCAGTGGCATCGCGGTGGAAGGTAAGCAGCGTTTCGATATGGGCGAGCAAGTGTCCACGCGCACCAAAAGAATCGAGTGCGCCGCACTTGATGAGCGATTCGAGCGATTTGCGATTCAGGTTTTTCGAACCGATGCGGCAGAGGAAATCGGAAAGGCTCTTGAAAGGGCCGCGCGCCTCGCGCTCGGCGATGATGGCCTCCGAAATGCCTTCGCCGAAGTTCTTTATGGAGGAGAGACCGAAACGTATCGCGTCCTTTTTCTCGCCGACCACGGTAAAGGTCGTGCGGCTTTCCTGGATGTCCGGCGGGAGCACGGGAACCTTCATACGCTCGGACTCCGCGACGAGTATCGCTATTTTCTCCACGTCGCCCGCGTCAGCCGTGAGGAGCGCGGCCAAGTATTCGACCGGGTAGTTCGCTTTCATATACGCGGTCTGGTATGCCACCTTTCCGTAGCTTGCCGCGTGTGCCTTGTTGAATCCGTAGGCGGCAAACGGCTCGATGAGCTTCCACAAGGTTTCCGCTTTTTCTTTTGAAAGTTTTCCGTATTCGACGAAGCCTTTGATGAGCTTTTCCTTTTCCGCTTCCATCACTTCCGGAATCTTCTTGCCCATCGCTTTGCGGAGCATGTCCGCCTCAAGCCACGAGTAGCCGCCAAGCGTAATCGCGGTCAAAAGCACGTCGTCCTGGTACACGAGAAGACCGTAGGACGCTTCGAGGTAGTCCTTCATGCGCGGGTCGATGAAGCGGATGAGCTTCGGATTGCGCTTGCGCTCGATGTACTGCGGAATGGTTTCAAGCGGGCCCGGGCGGTAGAGCGCCACCATAGCGTTGATGTCGTGGATAGAGGTCGGGCGGAGCTCTTTCAGGTAGCGAGTCATACCCGAGCCGTTTAGCTGGAAGGTGCCTTCGGTTTCGCCGCGCGCGAGCATCTCGAACGTCTTTACGTCGTCTATGGGCACGTTTTCTATGTCTATGGCGACGCCGTGCATTTCCTGCACGCGCTCGACGGCGTCCGCGAGGATGGCGAGGTTCTTGATGCCGAGGAAGTCGAATTTCAAGAGGCCCGCGTCCTCAATCGCATGCATGTCGTACTGCGTAATAAGTTTGCCGGTCTTCGGGTCGGTCTGGAGCGCGGTCCAGTCGGTGAGCGGGGTAGGTGCGATAACGACGCCTGCGGCGTGCACGCCGGTCTGGCGCGCGCAGCCTTCGATGCGCTTTGCGAGGTCGATGATTTCCTTCACGTCCTCGTCTTCGTCGTAGAGAGCCTGCAGATCGGCTTCCAATTCAAGCGCGCGCTCAATCGTCATCGGGAAACCCTGGCTTCCAAGCGGAATGAGCTTTGCGATGCGGTCGCCGGTGCCGTACGGGTGTCCCAAGGCGCGCGCGACGTCGCGCACGGCGGCGCGAGCGAGCATGGTGCCAAACGTTCCTATCTGCGCTACGCGGTCTTCGCCGTACTTTTCCTTCGCGTACGCAATCATTTCGTCGCGCCGGTTATCGGCGTAGTCCATGTCGATGTCGGGAGCTGACGGGCGTTCCGGGTTCAGGAAGCGTTCAAAGGGGAGCTTGTACTCAAGCGGGTTCACGTTCGTGATGCCGATGAGATAGGTGACCAAGGATCCGCCCACCGACCCGCGAATGGTCGTGAGGATTTTATTCTTGTGCGCGAAGTTCAGAAGGTCGGATACCACCATAAAATAGGTGGCGAAGCCTTTCTGATGGATGACCTTAAGTTCGTACTCGATGCGGGTCACTACTTCTTCCGTTTCCTCAAGTCCGTGCGTTTTGATGCCGGCGTAGGTTTTCGCGCGAAGTTCCTCATCGTGGTCTTTAAATCCAACGGATACGGGAAGTGCAGGGAAGACCCACTTACCAAGGTCAAACGCAATGGCACAGCGCTCCGCGATGCGCCCGCTCTCCTGAACTTCTTCCTCCGAAAAATGCTCACGCATCCACGCCTCCGACACGAATGAAAAGTCCTCTTCCTCGTTTCGGCCTTCTGCGCCCTGGCCGATGCGGCGCAAGACGGCGGTCGCTTCGCGGTCCGACGGCAGGAGATAGTACACATCGTGCTGGGCGACTACCTTTGCACCGGTTTCTTTTCCGAGTGCGCGTATGGCATCCATGCGTTCCGTGTGCCCGGCGACTTTCGGATGTTGTGATACCTCAAGATATACGTCTTCTTTCCCGAAGATGCTCTGATATTCCGCAATCACGGCGCGCGCGCCGTCTTCGTCTCCTGCCGCGAGCGCCTGGGTAGAGGCGCCCGCAAAGGACGGCACGAGCGCGATGAG
>CAZHSZ010000022.1:0-12914 GCA_964535425.1 uncultured Candidatus Saccharibacteria bacterium
TTGTGTTCATGTCATGGGCAGGAAAGCGGAGACTCATCATACTCGCCATACTCGGCGCGGTGCTCCTGCTCGTTATGGGCGGAATCGCATTTTTTATTTTCAATAAGCCGGCGTCCTGTGTGGACGGTAAGCAGAACCAGAACGAAGAGGGGATAGACTGCGGCGGGTCTTGCGCCTACCTTTGTACTGCATCTATCGTCCCTCCGGTCGTGTCTTTTGTCCGCGAGTTCTCGCAAGCAAACGGCCGCACGGACGTTATCGCCTACCTGAAGAACCCGAACCCTACGGCAGCCGCAAAGAACGTGCGCTACACCGTTGAGCTCTACAGCGTCAGCCGTGCGGTGATTGCAAAAAAGGACGGCGTAGTGGATCTCGCACCAGGCTTAGAAGTTCCAGTGTATCTGCCGAACTTCTACTCAGGAACGGAAGCGGTCGACCGTGCGTTCCTTTCGCTCGACGCAACCTCGTACGGATGGTTCCGGTACAATGCGCCGCCCCAAGTGCCGGTCATTAAAGATGCGCGCGTTTCCGGCACGACTGAAGCGCCGCGCGTGCTTGCGACTGCGACGAATCCGTTCGCGACCCCGCTTCGCGGAATAAAGCTGGTTGCTACCGTCTTCAACGCGGAAGGGAACGCGATTGCTGCCTCCCAGACGGTCGTTGCGGAACTTGCGCCACAGGCCTCTGTCGAAGCGGTATTCACCTGGAACGCGCCGTTTACGGACTCGGTATCCCGCATTGACGTGCGTCCGAGCGTCGTTCTTCCTACTCCATGAGCGGGCTGGTGCGGGCAGATGCAGTAAAAGCGCTTCTCAATTCCTGGCCGCTTCTTTTGCCGGCGCTAGCGCTCGCACTTCTCGGTGTGCTCACTATGCATCCGTTTGGCGGGGAGTCCTCACTTGCGCCTCGGCAGCTTATCTGGATAGGAGTAGGCGTTACGGTATTCATCGGATGCGTACTCTCCGACATGCACATCATTCGGCGCACGACCGTCATCATGGCGGGATACGTGCTTACGCTCGGACTCCTCGTACTGCTGCTCCTTATCGCGCATCCCGTACAAGGGGCGAAAGCGTGGTTCTCGTTCGGCGCGTTCTCGTTCCAGCCGGCCGACCTCGCAAAGCTCGTACTTATCGCGTTTCTCGCGAAGTACTTCTCGCGCCGCCACGTGGAGATGCAGCAGATACGCCACCTCGTCCTCTCCGGCGCGTACGCCGCACTCATCATCGGCCTCATCCTCATACAGCCTGACCTCGGTACCGCGGTGATACTCGGAGGCGTGTGGTTCGGGATGGTGCTCGTGTCCGGCATTTCAAAAAAGCACCTTGCAATCGTATTCGTGCTCGGGGCGCTGGCTGCTGCCGGTCTCTGGTTCTTCGGGCTTCACGACTACCAACGAACTAGGATCGTCGCCTTCTTGAATCCCGCGGCTGACATCCGAGGTGCCGGCTACAACGCGTATCAAGCCGTTGTCGCTGCAGGATCGGGACAGGTATTCGGGAAGGGAATAGGGTACGGGACGCAGTCAAAACTCCGGTTCCTTCCGGAATACGAAACCGACTTCATATTCGCCGCATATGCGGAGGAATGGGGCTTTGTTGGCGTCTCGCTCGCGCTGCTTTTGTACGGGTTGCTTCTCTTTAACCTGTTGTCGATTGCGCAGCGGGCGGCTACGAACTTCGACGCTTTCTTCACCATCGGCATCACGCTCCTGTTGCTCGCACACGTGTTCATCCATGCGGGCATTAATCTTGGCATCCTTCCGGTCACCGGAACGACCATACCGTTCATGAGCTACGGCGGCTCGCACATCGTGATGGAATTCGCGGCGCTCGGTATCGTGGCTTCGCTTGCGCGCCACGGCCGCTCCGCGCCGCGCGAGATGGCAGGGCAGGAGTACGAAGGCTAAATTCCATTCGGGTGTCCGAAAGAAAAGTACGGAATATTTTCCTGCTGGAAAATTTCCTCCTGCTCGGCCCAAGGCCTGCGCAGAGCCTTTTCTTCCGGACACCCTCACTCCGCCTAGAAAAGAGGTGGGGGAATCTACGCTTCGTAAATGGCGAAGGTTTCGGTGAGCATGCGTTCCTTCGAGAACTTAGCACGAGTCTGCGTTTCAAGTTCCGCGGCGTATTCTTTCGCAGTCTCAGGGTTTTCAAGCAGTATGCGAAGCGCGCGCGAGAGTGCGTGCGGGTTTTCCGCAGGGACGAGAACTCCCGACTTCTTGTGGCGTACGATTTCTGGGATGCCGCCTGCGCGCGTTGCGAGTACTGGAAGTCCCGCATAGCCCGCCTCAATCAACGCGAGTCCGAGCGCTTCGGTGCGGCTCAGCATAAGGAAATAGTCAAAAGCCTTCAGATATTCCGGAGCATCTATGACGAAGCCTGGCAGATGGATGCGCTCTTCGAGCTTGTAGTGGCGCACGCGGTCCTGAAGCCATTCTTTCAGTTCACCGCCTCCCATGACTACGAGGTGTAGTTCGGGATGGGTCGCGGAGAGTTCCGCTACTGCGTCAATCGCGTCTTGAACGCGCTTTGTTGGGTGCAATTCCGCCACCATACCAAGCCATACGCCCTCGGTTGTGCCGAGGTGCAATTGCCTGCGCGCCTCGTCTTTTTCCATAAAGTTGGGCGCATCAATGCCGTGCTTTACGGTGACGAGCCGCCCGAAGGGAAGCCAGCCGATATCGCGGCGTATGGCGTCAGAGACACAGATGGTCACGTGTGAAAGATGCACCGTTACGGCGTAGACAGCGTGAAGAATAATTTTCTGCCACCACGGACGCTTTTCGTTGAATGCCCATCCGTGCGCCGTGAAGATGATTTTCGGCACACGCTCAAGCCGTGCGGCCAAGAGCGCGAGACCCGCTTTTGAGCTATTTACGTGGATGATATCCGGCCGCTCCTCCTTTATAAGTGCGCGAAGCGATTTGAACGATTCCCATTCGGCTTTCAGGTTTATGTCGCGCGTAAGCATAGGGAGGGGAATAGTACGGATACCCGTTTCCTCGAGTTTCGTGCGCATCAGTCCTTCGCTGCCGTAGGCGACCGCGACCTGATACCCCTTTTCTTTTGCGGCCGTGGCAAGGTCGAAGACATAGCGCTGGGCGCCGCCCCACACCGCTTTGGTAATAACAAAGAGAATCCGCTTGGCGCTTCCTGGGTCAGTCATGAAAATATGCTGTTCCTATGATATAACATCTTTGACCGACCCCTCCATGACCTTCAGCGGAAGATATAGCGCGACCCTCCTCTTTCTAGGGGATATCGTCATATTCTTCGCCTCGCTGTGGATTACGCTCCTTTTGCGCTACGGGGCGCTCCCAAGCCGGGAATTGCTCGGAGACCACCTCGGCTCCTTCAGCCTGCTGTTTGCGCTGTGGATCCTTGTCTTCTATATGGCCGGTCTCTACGGCAAGCGCGTCATCCTTTTCAAGTCCGCGCTCTTCGGGGTGATTTTGCGCACCCAAATCGCGAACATCATTCTCGCCGCACTCTTCTTTTTCTTCCTGCCGAGTATCGGGATTGCCCCGAAGACGAACCTGCTCCTGTATCTCATCGTCTCGCTCGCGCTCATTCTCGTTTGGCGTCTCGCGCTCTTTCCGCGTATCACCCGTCCGGTAGCCCGCGAGCGCGCCGCGCTAATCGGGGCCGGCCGCGAAATGCATGAGCTTGCGGAAGAAGTGAACGGGAATTCGCATTACCACCTTTCATTTGTCCTAACCGCGACCGCCGACGAAATGAAAGCGGATTTCGAAGGATTTACCAAACGGTTGAAAGACGAGCGGGTAGCGCTGCTGGTCATAGATGCCGAGCGCGATACCATACGGCCGCTTTTGCCGAACCTCTACGAGCTTGCGTTCGTGCGACCAGGCTATCCGGTACTCGACTTCCACGAGGTGTACGAGGAGGTGTTCGACCGCGTACCACTCTCGCTCTTGGAGTACGATTGGTTTTTAAAAAACCTTTCCGGCACTGAGGAGAGCTTCTATCTTGCTTCGAAGCGGCTTATCGACATCGCGGGAGGCCTTCTCATGGGACTTATTACCGTACTCATCACTCCGGTGCTCTTTCTCCTGATGCGTCTTGAAGGACCGGGGCCCGTATTCATTACCCAGGAGCGCATCGGCCAGTACGGCGCACGCGTGCGCGCATACAAGTTCCGCAGCATGCGGTTTTCGGACGAAGGCAAATGGAAAGGGGAGGGTGAGAACAAAGTTACGAAGCTCGGCACGCTTCTCCGGCTCACCTCGCTCGATGAATTTCCGCAGTTCATAAATATCCTCAAAGGCGAAGTCTCGCTTATCGGCCCCCGAAATGACATTCGCGCGCTTGGCGACCGCCTTGGCGAGGCGATTCCGTACTACAATATGCGCTACATCGTAAAGCCGGGGATTACCGGTTGGGCGCAGATAAACCAGAAGTACGAGCCAGGGAACATCAGCCCGCAGTCCATTGAGGAGACGAAAGTCCGCCTCGCGTACGACTTCTACTACATAAAGAACCGCTCGCTCGCGCTTGATATCGTCATTGCGCTTAAAACGGTAAAAAGAATGCTGTTTCGCGTCGCGGGATAAAGTAGCGTATTCTAAGGACATATGAGTAAGCACACGGTTCTAATCACGGGAGCGGCAGGATACGTAGGCGGAATGCTCGTGCGCGCTATAGCGAAGCGCGAAGACGTGGAGCGCATCATTGGGCTTGATAAGGAGCCGCTCCCGGATTTCATAAAAGACGTGCCCAACCTTACGTACTTCCAGATGAATACGGCGGACGAATGGGAAGGGGAGGTGCGCGCGTACGCTCCGGATATCGTCATCCATACTGCGTGGCAGATACGCGAAATCTACGGCAACCGGCCGCTCTCGTGGAAGTGGAATATCGACGGCTCCGAAAAAGTGTTCACCTTCGCGCTCCAAGAGCGCCAGGTGAAGCGGCTCATCCATTACTCGACCGTCGCTTCCTACGGCGCGTTCCCTGAAAACACGACCGAGCACCGGTACGTGGAGAGCGAGCCGTTTCGCGTCACGGACTACCTGTACGCGGAAGAAAAACGCGTGGCTGAAGAGCGACTTGAAGCGGCGTACAAGAAGCGCACGAACGCCGCAACCGTCGCCATCATCCGCCCTGCGGCGATTACCGGCCCTCGCGGCCGCTTCATGCGCATACGCTTCGGGCTCCAGGCAGCGCTTTCAGGAACTCTTAAGGGCGAGAAGTCCTTCTTCTACAATCTCGTTTCGCTCCTCGTATCGTGGGTACCAGTGACGCCGAAGTGGCTCCGCCAGTTCGTGCATGAGGACGATATCGTCGCGGTCACGCTCCGGCTTGCCTTTGACGAAGTGCCGGTGAAGTACGAGGCGTTCAATATCGCGCCTCCGGGGCCTGCAGTGTATGGCGAAGATATGGCAAAGGCGGTAGGGAAGCGTCTCTGGCACGTATCCCCGCAGTTCCTGCGCATCGGATTCTTTTTCGCTTGGCATCTCTCGCGCGGCAAGATTCCAACCGCTAAGGGTAGCTGGAAAGGATACTCGTATCCTATCAACGTAGACGGCTCGAAGGCGACGCGTCTCCTCGGGTTCAACTACTCCGCCTCAAGCTTTGATGCGTTCTATTACACGAACGGTCTCTACGAGTCAGAAGTGCCGGAACCGTTTCTTCGCCACAAGGATGCATAATACGGATATGAAAAAAGCGGTCGTCACGGGAGGTGCGGGATTTATTGGTTCGCATCTCGCAGAAGCACTTCTGAAGGAAGGGTATGAGGTGCATGTAGTGGACAATCTTGAAAACGGAAAGCGCGAAGACGTGCCGGAGGGAGCCGTGTTCCACGAGCTCGATATTCTCGAGACGGAAAAGCTTCTACCGATAGTGAGCGGGGCACATGCGGTGTTCCACCTCGCCGCGCTCCCGCGCGTGCCGTTTTCTTACGACCATCCCGTCGAGAGTCATCGAGCGAACATCGACGGCACGTTTTCGGTACTCATGGCTGCACGCGACGGCAAGGTGCGACGCGTCGTGTATGCGGCTTCGAGCTCTTCGTACGGGGACCAGGACACGCTCCCGTTTACCGAAGACATGCGTCCCAATCCGATGAGCCTCTACTCGTTCCAGAAATTAGTAGGTGAAGAGTACGCTCGTTTGTTCTCGGAAAATTACGGGCTCGAGACCGTCTCACTCCGCTTCTTCAGCGTATACGGACCGAGGATGCGGCCTGACGGCGGATACGCGCTCGCGCTTCCGAAGTTTCTTCAGTGCGTCAAAGACGGAGTCGCGTGCCCGGTGACGGGAAACGGAGAGCAGACGCGCGATTTCACGCACGTCCGTGATACGGTGCGCGCGCTTCTCTTGGCGATGGAAAAGGATACGGTAGGGAAGGGTGAGGTCATCAATATCGCCGCAAGCCGGAACATTTCAATAAATGCGCTCGTCGGGCTTATCGGCGGCACCATAGAGTACATTCCGAAGCGTCCTGCGGATGCAAAAGACACCTACGGAAGCAATGCAAAAGCGAAAGCGCTTCTTGGATGGGTGCCGGAAGTAGTGCTCGAGGAAGGCGTTGCGGAGTTGAAGAGCGAGTACGGAATCGTATGATCGCCGACGGACGGAAAATCGCATCGGATATCCTTGCGGAAGTGAAAGAGCGCGTCGGCTCTATGTCCCCAATCGTCCGCGCGATAACAGTGCAGCCGTCGCCTGCGACCGAATCGTATCTGCGCATCAAGATGCAGCGGGCCGAAGAAGGGGGAATGCAGCTTGAAGTAGTGAAGCTTCCGGACGATGCGGACGAAGATGCGATTATCGCCGCGATTGCAGCACCCGGAGCAGACGCGGTCATCGTGCAGCTCCCTATCCCCGAAGCGCTCGATGTGCAAAAGATACTGAACGCGATTCCGCTTAGTAAGGATGCGGACGTGCTTTCGGATGCGGCGTACGCGCGTTTTGAGAGCGGGGAAGAGGGCGCGCTCGTGCCGCCGGTCGCCGCGGGCGTTCTTGAGATTCTCTCGCGTACCGGTGTCGATGTTGCCGGAAAGAAAACCGTAGTCGTCGGACGCGGACAGCTCGTGGGGAAGCCGTGCGCGATAGCGCTTTCGCGCCTCGGCGCCGAAGTGACGACAGTAAACCGGGAGACCAAAAATCCTGAAGAACTCTACAAAGCAGCCGACATCATCGTGTCCGGTGTCGGAAAATCGTACTTGGTGACTCCAGACGTGATACGGGAAGGCGTGGTGCTCATCGATGCGGGTACGAGCGGTGCAAATGGTGCAGTATCAGGAGATATCGACCCGGCCTGTGCGCAGATCGCGTCCGTGTTCACCCCGGTCCCAGGCGGGGTAGGGCCGGTCGCGGTCTCGTGCCTTTTCAGCAATACAGCCCGTTTGGTGGCGAAAGGCAAGGGTTTGGCATAACGGCAAGAAAGGCGTAGACTAGGTCTCACTTATGCGTTTCATACCTGCTCTCGGCATACTTATTGTCGCGTCAGCCCTTAGCTGGCTTGTCCTTACGACGAACGGCCCGACCGACCCGCACCGCGTGAAGCTCGGACTCGATTTGGCCGGCGGCACGGAGCTTATCTATAAGGCGGATACGTCGAACGTAACGAGCGACAAGCAAGGAGCGCTTAACTCGCTTCGCGAAGTCATCGACAAGCGCGTAAACGTATTCGGCGTTGCGGAGCCTCTTGTGCAGCTCGAGAAGTCGAGCGCGGTCGCGGGCGAAGTGGAAGACCGCCTCCTCGTGGAGCTTCCGGGTGTGACCGACGTGAAAGCCGCAGTGGACGCGCTTGGCAAGACGCCGCTTCTCGAGTTTAAGCTGGTGGAGGAAGCAGGAGCGGATGGAAAAGCGCTTTATAAGCATACGGCGCTTACAGGACGCTACTTGAAGAATGCCGAGCTTCAGTTCGGAAGCGGAAAAGGAAGCTCTCTCGCGAACCAGCCGGTCGTAGTGCTCCACTTTACGGATGAGGGTGCGAAACTCTTCGAGAAAATCACGTCGGAAAATGTCGGACGCCAGCTCGCCATCTTCCTCGACGGGGAAGTGATTTCCTCCCCAGTCATTCGTGAAGCAATCCCGGGCGGCACCGCAACCATCACCGGTTCCTTCACGCCGGCCGAAGGACGCGATGTGGTCAGAAACCTCAACTTCGGCGCGCTCCCCGTGCCTATCGAGCTTGTTTCAAGCGGCGCGGTCGGCTCGACCCTTGGTGCAAACGCGACACAGGCCGGCATGCTCGCCTCCATCTGGGGCTTTGCGCTCGTCGCGCTCTTCATGATTTTCTGGTACCGCCTTCCGGGCCTTATCGCCACCGTAGCGCTTGTCATTTACGTAGTCATTACCGCCGCCATTATCAAGTTCCTCCCGGTCACGCTTACCGCTTCCGGCATCGCGGGCTTCATCCTCTCCATAGGTATGGCCGTGGATGCCAACGTGCTTATCTTCGAGCGCATGAAGGAAGAACTTCGTGGAGGAAAGGATCCGCACGAAGCGGCAAAAGCTGGCTTCTCCCGCGCATGGCCCGCCATTCGCGACGGTCACTTCACGATGATTATTTCCTCCATCATCCTTTTCTGGATGGGAACCTCACTCGTGCAGGGCTTTGCACTCGTGTTCGGTTTCGGCGTCATCGTGTCACTCTTCACGGCGATAACGATTACGCAGGTGCTCTTGAAAACCATCCTTCCGGAGAAGCAGAGCAAGGCATGGAGCTTCCTGCTCTCAAGCGGCTTTCACACGAAATAACCTATGCTTATCATAAAATACCGCGCGTTCTTCTTCTGGCTTACGGGAATCATCCTCGTGGCGGCCATCGGCTCGCTCGCGTTCTTCGGCCTCCCGCTTTCCATAGACTTTACCGGCGGCTCCCTGGTGGAGGTCGCGTACCAGGATGCGCGCCCTGAGATATCCGTTCTTAAGGAGCGCGTAGCATCCGCGGGATTCGCCGACGTATCGGTGCGTGAGAGTGGGGAAACGGGCGTAACCATTCGCGCGCACACCCTTACGCCTGCTGAGCACGACACGCTCCTTGCCGCACTTCGGGGAGACGCCGCTATGGCGCTCACCGAGCTCCGCTTCAGTTCGATTGGTCCTTCGCTTGGAAGCGAGCTTGCGATAAAGGCGCTCTACGCGATTGCCGCGGTGATGCTTGCTATCGTGCTCTATATCGCGGTCGTGTTCCGCAAGGTATCGAAGCCGGTACCAAGCTGGGGCTACGGCATCGTCGTTATCGCGATGCTCGCGATAGACATCATCGTGCCTGCGGGATTCTTCGCGGCGTACGCGCACTTCACCGGCGCGCAAGCGGACGCGCTCTTCGTGGTCGCGCTCCTCGCCTTGCTCGGCTACTGCGTGAACGACGTGATCATCGTCTTTGACCGCGTACGCGAGCGCCTGCACCTGAATCTCCAGAAGAACGCGAAAGAGCCGTTTGAAACCACCGTGGGCGTTTCCATAGACCAGACGCTCGGCCGCTCCATCAATACTTCCTTGACCGTAGCGCTCGCGCTTCTGGCCATCATTGTCTTCGGCGCCGAAGCGACCCGTGACTTCGCACTCGTGATGCTCGTGGGCGTCGTCATCGGCACGTTCTCGTCCATCTGTCGCTCCGCGCCGCTCCTCATTCCGATTGCCCATTCGTTCGAAAAGAAGAAGAAAGCCTAATCATGATCGTAGGACTTACCGGTTCATTCGGGGCTGGGAAGGGAGCGGTAGCCGACTACCTCATTGCGACGAAGGGTTTCTCGAACTACTCGGTCCGCAGCTTTCTCGTTGAGGAGATAGGGCGCCGCGGGATGCCGGTGAACCGCGATTCCATGATAGAGGTCGCCAATGATTTGCGTGCGAAAAACGGCCCCGCATACCTCGTGGAGGCGCTCTATAAGAAAGCGGAGTCCGAAGGAGGGAACATTATCATCGAGAGCCTACGCGCGGTCGCCGAAGTGCGCAAGATGAAAGAGCTTGGCGGCATCGTCATCGGCGTCGACGCCGAACCGCACTTGCGCTACGAGCGCGTCATTAAGCGGGGGCAGGAGACCGACCAGGTGTCATACGAAAAGTGGCTTGCGCAAGAACAGGCGGAGTCGAATCCGGACGATCCGACGAAGCAGGATATCTTCGGTGCGCTCCGTGAGTCGACCGTCGTACTGCAGAACAACGGGACCGTCGAAGAGCTCCATCAGCAGATAGACGAGGCGCTCGCCGCTCTCCCGAAAGAATAAGCATGGCGTACGAAGACTCTGTTCCGACAAGCGTTCCGGAAAAGGGTTTCTACTATCACTACAAGCACGACCCGAAGGGTACGGTGAATAATTATGCGTACGAGTTCATTGGGGTAGGGCACCATACCGAAGACGACTGCCGTCCGGAGGACCAGCTTCTCGGCGTGTATCGTCCGCTCTATGAGGCATTCGTATACAAGAACGGGAAGATGTTCGATGTGCGTCCGCTTTCGATGTGGATGGAAGACGTGACGAAAGACGGAAAGACATTTCCGCGCTTCGCACGCATTACGGACGAGCTAGTCATCAAACAGCTCGAGAGTATCCGTAAGGAAATGTACGGAGAATAGCCATGCCGCATATTCACGAGAAGATAGACTACTGCGCTGATGCCTACATCGTGAACGGTGACGCTGTATTGCTTCGTTTTCATGAGAAGTACGGCATATGGCTTCCTCCTGGCGGGCATGTGGAATTGGATGAGGATCCTGAAGAAGCGGCGATTCGCGAGGCGAAAGAAGAGACAGGGCTCGATGTAACGCTTGTGGGGAAGCGTGCGCCTGAATACCCGGACGGCGACCGCGAAGTGCTTCCGCCGCGCTCGGTGAATCGTCATCGGATAAACGAGACGCACGAGCATATCGTCTTTAAATATTTTGGAACATCAACCACGCGAGAGCTCGCGCCGGGCGCAGGCGAGAAAAATGCGGAAATGCGCTGGTTCACGCGCGAAGAGCTCAATAATCCCGAACACGGCATTCGTGAACGTGTTCGAGGGTATGCGCTAGCTGCACTCGACGAACTTGCACAGCCCTAAGTCGTTGGTATACTTCTCCTACATGAAGCAGGCATTTAGCGCGTTCTGGTATTGGTTTACAAGCCCCTCGGCAGGAGAGGATTGTTTTGATGCGCGCTAACTAGCCCACCCCATCAAGCCAACCCCCTCCATGCGGAGGGGGTTTTGCTTTAAGGCAGGACCTGAATTCATTCACACCAGGGGAAACCCGTGAAAAATCAAAGCCCATTGAAACTGAAGCCGTTTACCCCCGAAGACGATAAGGTTGCGTGCCGCAACTGCGGCAAGCAGAACTTCAAGTATGTTGATTGTGGCGCCCACGGAAAGCGTCGCGACTGCCAAGAAGTTGGCTGTGCCAACGTAGCGAACGGTTTTGCGCCGCAGAACATCGTGCTCGGCTAACAGGGAACGGAGACTAAGTTGAAAACCGGCTACGCGCTTATGCGTGCCGGTTTTTTACGGAATGTTAGGAGCGAAGCGATTTAGATTCCGTTATGTCGTCTCGACGCTTATTCTATGAAAGCGCTTAGGCGATAACCGTACCTACAAACGGTTTTCCGGATATATAATTCTCCAATTCCTCAAGCTTTGCGCCGTTTATCACGGCCACTTCAAGACCCATAGCGTCCGCTTCTTTCGCGGCGACGGGGTCAAACGGGGAAGAGAGGCCAGGGTCCCATTCCTTCGGAATCAGTTTTCGAAACTCAGTCCAGGTAGTCTTTTCTATCTTCGTTGCTGAAGGGTCTTTGCGTGGGTCCGCCGTATATACGTAGTCGATGTTCGAGAGATTGATGAGCTTTTTGGCACCAAGCTTCTTTGCGGCCATGACGGCGCAGTAGTCGGTGGAGTTTCCCGGCTTCCAGCCGCTCCCGACGATGACCGGATACTTCGTGTTCACGGCGCGCGTCGGGTTCTTGACGATGCGGTCCTGTGCCTGCTCGAGGAAAAGGGTACGGAGAAGGTGCGCGTTCAAACGCGTCGCATGGATGCCGAGCCAGTCGGCGTCTTCGTTGGTCAAATTGCCGCGGGATTCTTTTGCGGCGTCCTGGTAGCGGCGGGCAAGCTTGCCTCCACCGGCGATGATGTAGAATCCGAACCCTTCCTCAACCTTGCGCGCGATAAGTTCCCGAAGATTCTTCAGGAATTGCGTATCTATTTCGTCGGGAACGATTAACGACCCGCCTACGGATACAACGACATACTCACGCTTAGGGCGTAACATAGGCAAAGGTTTGACGGCTCTCCCAATTGTACGCGTTTGCACCTCACCCGCAAGTTCACAACGTTGTATAAGTACTTTCTAATATTTTTTTAAACGGTGCGCGAGCCATCTGCACGCCTATTTTTCAAGAGTCTTTCATCGTTCGTAACGCACCCTCTTTTTCAAGAGGGAGGCGGTAGCCCGATAAGCTTTAAATACGGCCTAGATAGGCCCTTTCGGGGGCACTTGACGGGGTATGGGAGGGAAGGTAGTATCTTCCTATCGCCCCCATGTGGGGGTGGGCATTTTGTTCGCTCTTTGAAAACTAAATAGAGACCAAAAATAAAAGGTAAGGAAGCAAGTGAATTCTTGTGTTCCGCCTATTCTTAATGAGAGTTTGATCCTAGCTCAGGATGAATGCTGGCGACGTGGATAAGGCATGCAAGTCAAGGGGGCCGCAAGGCAACCGGCAGACGAGGTAGTAACACGTACGAACGCACCCCAGAGTCTGGCATAGCCAGCCGAAAGGTTGGGTAATTCCGGATGGTCCCGCAAGGGTAAAGGTTTTTCGCTCTGGGAGCGGCGTGCGCAATATCAGCTAGTTGGTAGGGTAACGGCCTACCAAGGCTACGACGTTTAGGGGAGCTGAGAGGCTGACCCCCACCGATGGGACTGAGACACGGCCCATACTCCTACGGGAGGCCGCAGTC
>CAZHSZ010000023.1:0-12264 GCA_964535425.1 uncultured Candidatus Saccharibacteria bacterium
GCACGACATCATCGAGCGCGTAAAGGAAGAGGTGGGGAAGGAAGAGGTGGTGGTAGGTATCTCAGGCGGGGTGGACTCACTCGTAGCAGCAACCCTTATCCATAAAGCCATCGGAAACCGCCTTCATGCGGTATTTGTGGATACCGGCCTTCTGCGGAAGGGCGAGGTGGAGCAAGTGGGCGGATTCCTCCGAAAGAATGGATTCAAGAAGCTTCGCATCGTGGATGCGTCAAAACTATTCCTTACGCGCTTGAAGGGGGTAAGCGATCCGGAGCAGAAGCGAAAGATAATCGGCCATACGTTCATAGAGGTATTCGAGACGACGATAAAGAAGGAGCTCGGGAAGAAAGTCGCATACCTTGCGCAGGGCACCATCTACCCAGACCGCATCGAGTCTGCTGCGACGGGGAAGAACGCCGCGAAGATAAAGAGCCATCACAATCTCACGCTTCCGGAGAAGCTTGGCTTTGGCATACTCGAGCCGATAAAGGATTTGTACAAAGACGAAGTGCGTCGTGTAGGCGCGACACTAGGCCTGCCCCATGAGCTTTTGTGGCGCCATCCGTTCCCAGGGCCAGGACTTGCGATTCGCATCGTGGGCGAGATTACCGCAGAGCGTCTTCACATCCTTCGCGAAGCGGACGCGGTGTATATGGAAGAACTGAAAAAGGCAGGTGAATACGAAAAGATATGGCAGGCATTCGCCGCGCTCCTTCCGGTGAAGGTAGTGGGCGTGATGGGAGATGCGCGTACCTATGAGTACGTGATTGCGCTCCGTGCTGTGGACTCAGTGGACGGCATGAGTGCCGACTGGCACAAGATGCCGCATGAGCTTCTTGAGAAGATTTCAGGCGCCATCATCGGCAAGGTGCGTGGAGCAAATCGCGTCTTGTACGACGTCACGCAGAAGCCACCCGCGACGATTGAGTACGAGTAGTATATGGAATATCACGCCCTTATCAGTGGCATCGTTATATTCTTATCGTTCGCAGGATATGTGCCGTACCTATTAAGCATCCTAAAAGGAGAAAACAAGCCACATGTTTTTACCTGGATTACGGCTACTTTAACTGCGTTCATTGCATGGGCATTGCAGGTACTTGGAGGCGCCGGGATTGGTTCCTGGCCGATGCTCATCGTTACTATCCTTTGCGTATGTGTAGTTATCTTGAGCATATGGCGCGGGACAAAAGATATAACGAAGTCAGACGTGCTTTGTCTTTTTGCCTCACTGTTCGCGCTGTATCTCTGGCTCATAGCCGACCAGCCAATATGGTCGGTTGTACTCATTACTGTTGCTGAAGTCATCAGTTATATTCCGACGGTTCGAAAATCCTGGAATGATCCTTACCGAGAAAACATAACGTTGTACCAAGTAAGTATGTTTAGACATGCGCTTGCAGTAGTTGCGCTCGAGAAAATCAGTCTGCTTACCGCGCTGTATCCGGCGGTATGGGCGATTACGAATTTAGCGATTACGGTGATTTTAACCGTCAGGAGGCGCAGTGTGCCCAAAACAGCCTAGCTCTGGAATTCCCGTATTTGAGTATGATATAGTCGGATATGGGAAAGATACTTACCGGTGAATACCTCACCTTCGACGACGTCCTGATTTACCCGGGCGCGTCCGCTATCGAGCCGAAACAGGCGACGGTCTCTACCGTTCTCGCCAAGGGCTTCACACTCGACATACCAATCATCTCTGCGGCCATGGACCGCGTGTCTGACGCTTCTATGGCGGTTGCACTGTCAAAGCTTGGCGGCTTGGCAATCATCCACCGGAACAACACGGCGGAGGAAGAAGCGGCTATGGTGAAGGAAGCGAAGAAAAAGGGTGCGCGCGTAGGAGCCGCCTGCGGGCCGTTTGATATTGAGCGCGCAAAGCTTCTCGTAAAAGCGGGCGCGGACCTTATTTCCATAGACTCAGCGCACGGTCACAACGCAAACGTGATTGCGGGCGCGAAGAAAATAAAGAAAGTCATCGGCAAGGTGCCGCTTCTCGTGGGGAACATCGCGACGAAGGAAGCGGCAGAAGAATTGGTGACGTTTGCCGACGGTATCAAGGTAGGAATCGGCCCCGGCTCCATCTGCACGACGCGCATCGTCTCAGGGGTGGGTGTGCCGCAACTCTCGGCAATCATGGATGTAGCGGCGGTCGCTTCTAAGAAGGGCGTACCGGTCATCGCTGACGGCGGCATCCGCAACTCGGGAGACATCGCAAAGGCGATTGCGGCAGGTGCTTCCGCCGTAATGCTTGGCGGACTGCTTGCGGCAACGGACGCTGCACCCGGGAAAGTGGTCACCATGAACGGAAAGAAATTTAAGGAATATAGGGGTATGGGCTCCATGGCCGTGCTCAAGGAAAAGAACGCAAACGACCGCTACTTGGGGGACGCGAAGGGTATGGTCGCCGAAGGCGTCTCGGGACTCGTGCCGTACGCCGGCACGCTTGAGGCAGTAGTAGGACAGCTTGTGGGCGGGCTCAAGGTTTCCATGGGCTATGTGGGTGCAAAGGATTTGAAAGCGCACCGCGCACGCACGAAGTTCATCAAGGTGTCGAAAGCCGCCGTTGTAGAAGGCCGCCCTCACTCTTTGGCAGGCACGAAGGATGACGCGGGGGAGTAAGGGGTAAAAGCCCTGAAATAGGGCGAAATTTGGTAATATAAGGAGGATTCAATCGTTATCCTATGCGGAGCAATAGCACCATCCAAGAAGCCTATCTGGCGGCCTACGACGAAAACGCCGATGCGGTCTTCCGCATGTGCTACGGCAAAACGAGCAATAGGGACGAGGCTAAGGACATGACCCAGGAAGTGTTCGCTCGGGTCTGGGTACGGGTCTCGGGCAAGAAGGGCGAAATTGAGAACCTCCGGGCCTTCATCTTCACGGTCGCGAGAAACCTCATCAAGGACTACTACAAAAAGAAGAAATCGGTCCTTGAGCGCGACTTGCCGGAAGGAACCTTCGAGCAGATTCCCGTGGCCGCCGACCAGCAGTCGGGGAGCGAGAGCGCACTCATGCTCGAAGCGCTGAAATCGCTCGACGAGTCCTACCGGGAAGTCCTCATGCTCCACTTGGTCGAGGGGATTCCCATTAACGAAATTGCGAGTATGCTTGGCGAACGGCCTAATACGATATCGGTGCGAGTGAAGCGCGGTATCGAGAAAGTGCGCGAGAAGCTTCACATAGAAACCATATGAGCGACCTAGAAAAAAATTTCATACACCTTAAAAACGAAATCTCTTTGACAAGCGAAGAGCGCGCTTTCATGCGCTCATACCTTGAAGTGCTTTCAAACGCGAAGCCCGTCCATGCGCCGGTGCCTTCTCCGTACGCGTACTTCTCGTTCTTCATGCAGCCGGTACGCATGGCCGCGCTCCTCCTCATCATTGCGGTGACGGGAAGCGCCACTACGGTCGCGGCCTCGGGAAACGCGCTCCCGGGCGAAGCGCTCTACAGCCTCAAGGTGAACGTGAACGAGCCGCTCCAGGGCGTACTCGCATTCTCACCGAATGAAAAAGCGGACGTGGAAATCCGCCATGCCGAGGAACGCCTGAAGGAAATCCAGCTCCTTTCCGCAGAAGGCAAGGATGACCGCATCCCGGACGCCGCCGCAAACGCGGAGAAGCGCATCGCTGACGCGCGTACCCGCGTGGTATCGCTTATCGGCGATGGCAACGATGCGACCGACTGCGAAGCGGAGTTCCTCTACAGCCTGTCCGCACACGCGGACATCCTCGACGCACAGGCGTTTGAACGCGACGATGAGGCAGGCATGTCCATGTCGAAGCTTGCACGCATCGCGCGCGGCACCGACGACACGGAACTGCTCGCAAGCGCGGAGCGCGCCCAGAAAGTAGTCGCAAAGGCACAGGACCGCATCGGTCGCGACAAGATTCCCGCAGAGGCGCGCGAAGTGCTCTCGGGAGAGCTTTCGCTCGTCATAGATGAACTTGCAAAAGCGGAGGCGCTCGGCTCGGTGCGCGGCTATAGCTTCGCTGAACGCCACGCGTATCGCGTGCTTGCGCTTGCGGACTCCGCGGAGCGTATCGCGGAGAAGACCGGAAAAGAGGTTCACATCACCTTTACCGACTCGAATTCTGGAAAGGGTAATGCCGGAGACGCGGCACGCGCCAAAGGCAAAGTGGAAGCAACTGCGGTCATGCTTATGGCCACCGGTCCCGCAGAAGACTCTTCCGGGAAAGATACGGATGAAGACGAAGACAAGGATACGGACGAAGTGCGCACCTTGAAGCTTGAGATAGGAGATGAAGACAAGTCAGGTTCCGATCATGAGGATGAAGATCACTCTGGTAGCAACTCGGGAAGCTCTGGTTCCTCAGGGAGCGGTAGTTCCGGCTCATCAGGGGGGAGCGGTAGTTCGGGAAGCTCGGGTTCTTCAGGAGGAAGTGGCAGCTCAGGAGGCTCCGGTTCAAGCGGAGGAAGCGACGGCGGACACTAGCGCTCGCTAGGAAACAGCCGGTTCCTTATCAGCCATCTCGTAGTACTTACGAGTCTCTTTTCCTGGCCAGCGGTAGTAGAGAACGGGAATCAGCACGAGGGTGAGGAGGAGTGAGAAGGCGAGGCCGAACATAATTGCAAAGGCAAGCGGTGCCCAGAACGGGGAAGCGAAGGCAAGCGGAAGCATACCGACGACGGTCACGACGGTGGTAAGGAGAATGGGGCGAAGACGCGACGTAGCGGCCTCGATCACCACTTCCTCAAGCGTGAAGTCCGGGTGCTCCTTATGGATGCGTGCGATGGAGTCCATCAGGATGATGGCGTGGTTGATGATGACGCCCGCAAGCGCGATGACGCCGAGCATGGACGTGAGGGAGAGCGGCTGGCCCATAAGCGTGAGCCCTGCGTGTACGCCGATGAGTGAAAGGGGAATAAGGAGGAGGAGATAGAAGGAGTGGCGGAAGGAATTGAACTCAAGCACGAGGATGGAAAGCATAAGGGCCGCACCCGCGATAAGCGCGATGAAGAGCTCAAGGAAGGATTTGCCGACGTCTTCGCTCTCGCCGCCCTGCTTGATGACGACGCCTTCAGGGAGGAGGTCCTCAGTGAATTTTTTCGTAAAGGTATTCGTGGCTTCAATGGCGTTTCCGGTTTTGGATACTGCTGCCGTGACCGTCATGATGCGCGTACCCGCTTCGTGGCGGATGGAGCGCTGTGCGGCTTCGTACGTTACGTCTGCAATCGATGAGAGGGGCACCGGTCCATTCTTTCCCGGAAGCGTAAGTGAACGCACCGCATCGATGGAGACGTTCGTCGTCTGCGACGGATCCTTATAGTCCGGATTGAGGTCGAGCTTCGTGCGCACCTCTATGTCGTCCTTGCCGGTGCGTATCGACGTAGCCTTCACGCTGAAGAGCGCAGTGCGAAGCGTCTCAGCAACAAGTGGCGCAGAGACGCCTTGCTCGGCCGCCTTTGCGCCATCGAGGCGCACGACGAACTCGGCGCTCGAGTCCTTAGTAGAAGCGTTTATGTTAATGACGTTCGGGATATCGGCGAGCACGTTTGCGGCACGGTCGGCCGCGGTAGTGAGTGCGGCGAGGTCGTCTCCGGAGAAGGTGACCGTGATAGGGTCTGCGGCGGGAGGGCCGTTTGCAGGCTCGCCGACGGTGATTTGCGCAGACGTGATGGCCGCGAAGTCCTTGCGTAGGCGCGCGGCGAACTCGGCGCTCGTCTCCTTATGCTTGTCGGGCATATTCACCGTGATGTTCGCTATCTGGCTTCCGCTTCCCGCGCCCTCGAACCCGCCGGCAAGCGAAGAGCCGGAGCCCACTACGGTAACGAAGGATTCGACGGCTTTGTCCGCGTAGAGTATTTCCTCCACTTCGCGCACGGCAAGGTCGGTGACGCCAAGGTCCGTGCCCTGCGGCTTTTCAATATTGATATAGAGGTAGTCGAAGTCGTCCGACGGGAAGAGCACCGACTTCAAGAGCCCGGTAGCCGGAAGCGCGAGCGCGACGATGAAAAGCACGCCCATCGCTATCATGAAGCGGTTCTGATTCTGCTTGTGGTGGAGGAGGTTCTTGAGGAATGCGCGGTACCACGTCTGCGCGATGCGGTTGTAGCGCTCCTGGCGTCGCTCCTCCTCGCGCGTATCGTCCTTCACGTACATGACCGAGAGAAGCGGCACGAATCCGAGCGCTACGAAGATGGAGGCGAGCAGTACGAAGATGACCGTGTACGGGATGGAGGCGAGGAACTTGCCCATGATGCCCGAAAGGAAGAAGAGCGGGATGAATACGACGATGGTCGTAAAGGTGCCAGCGATAAGGGGCCAAGCGTACTCGCGTATGGCTGCGACCGCTGCGTCGTGCGCACCGAGTTTCTTGAGGCGGGTATGGAACGCTTCCACCACCACGATGCCGGAGTCCACCAGAATACCGATGGCGAGGATGAGCGAGAAGAGCGATACGTTGTTGAGCGTATTGCCGGACGCTTGCATGAAAATGAACGCGATAAGGAAGGAGAGGGGAATGGACGCTGCGGCCACGAACGCTTCGCGCCAGCCAAGGGTTGCAAACAGCACCAAGAGCACGAGCACGATGGTCTCGAAGCCTGCCTTTGTAAGCTCGTTCAGGGATTTCGCCACTTCCTCAGCGCCGTCATAGGAAACGACGATATCGGTACCGGCGAGCACACCAGTTGCACGCATGTCTTCGAGCTTCTGCTTTGCGGCTTCCGCAATCTGCACAATGTTTCCGCCACGGCTCTTTGAGACGGTGAGGGTGAGTGAAGGATTTGCGGGAGCACCTCCTACCGATACGCGCGAGTAGCTCGTCGGGTCCTCAAGGCCGTCCACGACGCGCGCGACGTCCGCGATGCGGATAGGATTTCCGCCCGGGCCCTGTATATACACCTGCGCGACATCCTCGGTCGAGGATACGCCCGCATCGAAGCGTACGCCGTACTCGATGCCGTCTACTGTAATGGCGCCTGCAGGAGCGCCGAAGCCCGCGGCCGAGATGGCCTGGGTCACTTGCGACACGGTAAGGCCGAACTGGCGAAGCTTCGCCTCGTTGATGATGACCTGCACTTCGCGCGCACGCACTCCGGAAAGCGCGACGGAGGCGACGCCCGGCACGCGCTCTACTTCGTCTTTCGCCGCCTCCCCAAGGGCAGTCAATTCCGCCGGAGCGAGATTTCCCGAAACCGAGACGATGAGGATGGGCTGGTCGGCGAAGTTCACGTCGGAGACGACCGGGTCGGTAGCTTCTTCCGGCAGATCGGGACGCACGGTATCGACTGCGTCCTTCAAGAGCTGTATGGATTTATCGATATTCGCGGAGGCAACGAATTCCACCGAAACCGAGGAGAAGCCGTCGCCGGACGACGAGGTGACTTTGGATACACCCTCAACCGAGAGAACACCGTCCTCTATCTTGTCGGTAATGAGGCGCTCGACGTCGGAGGCGGATGCGCCTGGGAGCACGGTCGTCACGATGCCGAGCGGTATGGCGATATCTGGCGTCGCTTCTTTAGGGATGGAAAGCACCGAGTATCCGCCGGCTATGACGAATACGATCATCAAGAAGATGGTGAAGTGATGACGGTTTACGAAAAATGACCAGAAGTTCGTCATCGTTAAGACTTATGGTACCGCCTCGGCTACGGTCACCTCCTGTCCTTCAGCGAGTCCGCGCGCGTCGGTGACGATGCGTGTGTCGCTTCCTATGTCGGTTCGTACCTCGATGCGCTCGCCGCGCACTTCGCCGATGGTCACGGGGACGGACACAAGATGATTGTCGACGACCGTGAATACGACGCGGTTGCCCGCAGAGAGCTTTACGGCTGAGAGGGGAAGCAGGACGGGACCGGCGACCGCAACCGTTGGGGCGCTTACGCCTCCCGGAAGCGTGAGGCGGACCGACTGACCGTTCGTGAGTCCGCTTCCGGTATCAACCGCCACATGCACCTCTATTTGCTTGGTGACCGGGTCGAGCGCCGGCGCTATCGAAGTGATTTTGCCGGTATAGAGGTCCTCGACTTTCACTTCCGCGCCCACGGTGATGTTCGCGCGCGACTCTTCGGAGATAAAGGAGACGATTTCAAGCGCACCATTCTGAGCGACGGTAGCGACGTGGTCGAGGTTCCCCACATAGTCGCCCACGCGGATAGGGAGGTAGTTTACGGTGCCGGCGATGGGCGCACGCACGCGCGTCTTCTCAAGGCTTGCCTGCGCAAGGCGGAGCGTGCCGAGGGCTGACTTTACGCCCGCATCAACGGATGCAGTGGAGCCTGAAGCGCCGCTTCGAAGCGATGCACGCGCGCCGGTTATAGCGGAGAGTGTTCCGGCGACACTGGTGCGTGCAGACGTGACGGCGGCAATCTGTGCTGGGGTCGCGCGTGAGTTGGTAGCATTCGCGGTCTCGACGAGCTCGTCCGTAAACGTGGCGACCTGGCGCGCAATGGATTCTATGCGCACGAGAAGCGCTTCAGGATCGTCCGTTGATGCGGTCGTAAGCTTTGCGCGCTCTGCGCTCATGAGGTCATCGATGCGCTTTCGCTCGCGCGAGAGCTTGTTCACGTCGGAGCCAATAGGATTCAAAAGGAAGTTCGGACCTACCGGAGTGGTGGCACCGAACACCGTGTCAACGCTCCCCTCAAGCGTGGCATCAAGCGTATTAAAGGCATCCCTATACGCGTTTCGCGCGGCGGTGGTTACGTCCACTGGAGAGACGCCGGCGCGTGAGGCAAGCGCGGCCTCATAGGCGCCCTCAGCCTGGGTGACTTGGGCGCGCTCGCTGTCATTTTCAAGTTCTGCTATGACGAAGCCTGAGGGTACGGTGGCTCCGATGACGGTGTTTACGGAGCGGACGGTTCCTGCCGCTTCCGCGCGAAGTTCGGCTTCGGCGCGGGCACGAACCGTACCCACGACGCTTTCTCCTGAAGCGTTTCCTGAAAGCTCAGCAAGCGACTTAAGGGTAACGGTGCGTGCGGCCTGCGCTTCGTCAGTTGCTTTCGCTCCTCCGAAAAGGGAAGAGATAAGGAAGAGGAGACCGATAAGCGCGGCAAGGATGAGCGCCTGCGCCCATCTTGGAAGCGCGCGATAGCGTTTCCATAGTTTTATAACGGTCTGAAGCGCGCGAAGCGCGAGTCCGCGAAGCGCGGAAAGAATCTTTTGCATTGACCGCATTATAGCATAATTTATGTCCTTTTCCAAAAACGCGGCGAGTGCATGATGGGGTGAAGCCGCGTATCCACTGAGGACATTACGGTCTAACCGTTTATACTGATTTCTACCGCATGTTGAAAAAACATCTCGAGTACGTGCGCATACGGATTCTTCCGACGTTGCGCGAGAAAGTGTTCCAGGCATGGGGAAGGAATCTCCTCGTCGCGTTTTTGGTATGCGTCGCGCTTCTGACCGCGGCGCTCCTCCTGCATGCCGCCTTGTTCGGGCCGCCAAGCGACTATGGCGTACGCGAAGACTTTATCGTGCATCCGGACGAGACCTTGGATGAGGTGGCATCCGCGCTCCATGAAGCCGGATTCGTGAAATACGACTACGTATTCAAATTCGCCTACACCTTCGTGCGAAGCGACGTAAGCATCCGCCCGGGCGGGTACAAGCTTGCGCGCGACATGGACGTCTGGACGGTAGGGAAGACGCTCGGCCAGGCGCCGTACCTCTCCTGGGTGAGCATCCCGAGCGGCAAGCGAAAAGAGGAAGTCGCCACCATATTAATGGAATCGCTCGGTTGGACGAGAGAACAGCGTGCTGAATGGCTTTCCGCAACCGAACTCAACACCGATATAAACGAAGGAGTGTATTTCCCTGATACCTATCTCATACCGTCGGACCAGCCGCCCGCTCAATTGGTGGCGCGGCTGCGCGGACGCTTTGAAGAAGCGTTCGCTCCGTACGCCTCCGAAGTCATCGCGAAAAAGGTGCCGTGGACGGACATCATCACCCTAGCTTCATTAGTGGAGAAGGAGGCGGCGAAAAACGACAAAGCGCTCGTGGCCGGCATCCTCTGGAACCGCATCAACAAGAATATGCTGCTCCAAGTGGACGCGACGCTCCAATATATAGAAGGTACGGAAGAGAAGTGGTGGCCCGCTCCCGATCCTGAACTGAAGGCTACCTCTTCTCCCTTTAATACCTACAAACATGTGGGGCTTCCGCCGCACCCGATCGCAAGCCCGTCGCTTGAGTCGATTGAGGCGGTGCTTCGTCCGCAGAAAACGACGTGCCTCTACTACCTGCATGACAATTACGGACGCATACATTGTGCGAACACCTATGCGGCACATAAAGCGAATGTGAATAGATACCTTCGTTAAATACAGCCCAAATGCGCGTGCTACTCTTGGTGAAGCATGAAGAAGAAGCGAACATTCGCAATTAAAGAAGTACTGCACGTCTACTGGCTCCACATAAAACGGTATCCGTTCGCCGTCGCGTTCTCCTTTATCTTTACCGTAGGCGCGTTCGCCTTGAGCACGCTCGTTCCGCTCCTTTATAAGAAGATTATCGATACCGCCGCGCAAACCCCGACGCCTACGGATGCGGCAGCAGAGATAATGACCGCGGTGCTTTTAAGCGCTGGCGCGCTGATGCTCTTCCGGATGTTCTCGCGCCGCTCCGGAAGCTTCCTCATCACGTACTTCCAGCCGAAAGTCATAAACGACCTGGGACAGACCGCATTCTCGTACCTGCTCGACCACTCCTACCGTTTCTTCGCGAATAACTTCACGGGCACACTCGTGCGGCGCGTTGCGAGGCTCCAGCGGTCGTTTGAGGAAATCGCCGACCGCTTCCTCTTCGACTTCATACCCATCATCGTCACCCTTACGGGCGCGGGCATCGTGCTCTTTTTGCGTAGCCCCTTGCTCGGGTGGATGTTCGTCGGGTGGCTCGTCCTGTTTGTCGCCGTGCAGTTCGCGATTCTTCACTGGAAGCTGAAGTTCAACATCGCGGTTTCCGAAAAGGACTCGGAGGCGACCGGCGCACTCTCGGACGCCATCTCAAACGACATCACGATAAAGACGTTTGCCGGCGAGGACCACGAGCGCAAGATATTCAAGCGCGTCTCCGACGAGCTCGCACGTCTGCGCTTCAAGAGCTGGGCCATCGACGAGGTCATCAACTTCGTGCAGGCGCTCCTCATGATAGGCATCGAAGTGCTTCTTTTCCTCGGCGTCATCCATTTGTGGCGCGACGGGCTTGCAACCGTGGGCGATTTCATTCTCGTGCAGTCGTACGTGATTATGGCGATAGACCGGCTCTGGGATCTCGGCAACGCGCTCAAGAAGCTCTATGAGGCGTTTGCGGATGCGACCGAGATGGTGGAGATACTGAATACGCCGCACGACATAGTGGACGTACAAAACGCTTCAACGCTCCGCGTCACGAAAGGCGCCATCGTCTTCAAGGACGTTGACTTCAGCTTTAACGAAAACCGGGGCATTCTCTCGAAGTTCAATCTCGAGATACCGGGGCATCAGAAGGTGGCGCTCGTGGGCCCGTCTGGCGCGGGGAAGACCACCATCACGAAGCTCATACTCCGTTTCTATGATGTGACCTCGGGCGGCATCTACATCGACAACCAGAACATCGCGAAAGCGACCCAGCGCTCGCTCAGGAATTCGGTGGCATTCGTGCCGCAGGAGCCGGTCTTGTTCCATCGCACTCTGATGGACAACATCCGCTACGGAAGGCGCGACGCTACCGACGAGGAGGTTATGGAAGCGGCGAAGCAGGCGCACTGTGAGGAGTTCATCGCAAAGACGCCGCACGGCTACCAGACCTATGTGGGAGAACGCGGCATCAAGCTCTCGGGCGGAGAACGCCAGCGCATCGCGATTGCACGCGCGATACTGAAAGACGCTCCTATATTAGTGCTCGACGAAGCGACGTCGAGCCTCGACTCGGAGTCCGAGTCGCTCATCCAGGACGCGCTTGAGAAACTTATGGAAGGGAAGACGGTCATCGCGATAGCCCACCGGCTCTCGACCGTGATGAAGATGGACCGCATCGTCGTGATAGAAAACGGCGCCGTGGTCACAAGCGGGACCCACGATGAGCTTGTGGCGCATGAGGGCGGGCTCTACAAGAAGCTCTGGGAGATACAGGCGGGCGGATTCCTCACGGACGACGGAAAAGGCGATTGACGCCCCCTGAATTTCAGGCTATTCTGCGATTATCTGAGGCCTCGCGGCCTCTTTATCTAATATGGAAATCCGAAACATCGCCATCATCGCGCACGTGGACCACGGCAAGACCACGCTGACCGACGCTATCCT
>CAZHSZ010000024.1:0-12183 GCA_964535425.1 uncultured Candidatus Saccharibacteria bacterium
GCCGAACATGATGACCATGCCGACAAGACCCCAGAGTATGGCTTGCTGGCCTTTCTTGCGCTTCTCCGCATCATCCGCGCCCTGTATGAACTGCACGATGCCCCACACGAACACGACGAATGCGGCGAGCGCAATCAGGGTTACGAGCGGTTCGAGTATCTGCTGCTGGATTTTTCCGATGAATTCATCGAGCGGTCCCGGAGTTCTTGGTTGCATACGCGGATTATATCACTAGCCAGGAAGCACGTTTGCCACAAAACGCGCCGCATACCAGATGACGGCCATAACGACGAAAACGATGACGCCGTAGAGCATCACCGCTTTCGCTTTTTCACGTGCCGCTTCGTCGTGCCCTCCGGCAATGACGTAGAGGAGCGCGCCCCACACGAACACGACAAAAGAAAGGGAGAACAGGAGGGGAACGAGGAGTTCGAAGAAGAAGTAGCCAAGCGTGCCGGCGATATCAATGGTCATATCGGCCGAGGGCGCACCCTACTCCTTAGCGAGGGCCTGGAGCGCCAGGAATGAAGGAAGGTCCGCCCGAGGAGAGGTTGAAGGTACCGACGAGGATATTCACGAGACCCCATACCGATACCATGATGAACATCGCGATGATACCCCAGAGGATGTAGGACTTGCCTTTCTCGCGCGCTTCTTCGTCCTTGAGGAGGAAGGCCTGGACGATGCCCCAGATGAATACGATGAAGGCGATGGCGAAAATCATCGGCACCAAGACGCCGTTGATTATTTCGGTAATCTTCGTACCCGCGTCATAGATGGAGCGGACCTGAGCAGCGGCGAGAAGCGGGAGAGCCCAGGTAGAAGCGAGAACAGCGAATTTTTTCATTGATTCAAAATTTATCGGCGTTGTTATAAGGTATAGGATAGTCCCTCAGAATCCCCAGTCAATAGAGCCTTTCTGTCCGTGTGGAAAACCGTTCGTATGATTTAGCCTCCTGATTCAGGTACGCACACATTATTGCTCGCGCATCGATACCCATTTACGCAGTGTCCGCTGATGCACGACTCACCCGCTCCGCCGTTTCCCGAGCGGGAGAGGCATACGCCGCCGATGCATTCGTTCTGAGGCATACAGACGTTATTGAAAAGGAAGAGGCCGCACTCTTGCGCAGGCACTTCACGCACCTGGCCGTCCTGCCCGAGCATCGGATTAGTCGGCTGTCCGCCACCATTCCCCATTGCATTGCCATATCCGCCGCCGTTTGCAGCCCCGCTGAAGCTCGGGAGCGGGGGGCGCGACTGGTACTGGAAGCCGAAGGTACCAAGCAGGATGTTCACGATGCCCCAAATGGACATCATGATGAAGAAGCCGATGATGCCGGCGATAATGAACTTCCTTCCTTCCTTGCGCTTTTCCTCATTTTCACCGTTGAGGAAAAAGAACTGGAGTATGCCCCAGAGGAACAGCAGGAATGCTACCGCGAAGATAAGCGGGATGAGCGCGCGGTTTATGATGCTAATGAGGAGTCCGATGAAGCCGATGATTTGCATAATTGAATCGTAGCAGTCAGTACGCGAGTAGCAACCGATTCTACTGGATAACGGAGAGGAGGAGCTTCACGATGCCCCACACGCTGAAGAGTACGAAAAAGCCGATGATGCCGTAGAGCGCAAAGTCCTTTCCCTTCTTGCGATTTTCTTCGCTGTCGGAAAAGAAGAAACGCGCTACTCCGAAGAGGAATGAGAGGAATGCGATAGCGTAGAGAAACGGAATGATGCCGCGGTCGACGATAGGCACGATGGTTCCGTATACGAGCTCGGCAAACGTCATAGGGTCTGTACGGTAGCCTGTATCACTTCGGATATCGCTTTAGCGCCAAGAAGCAGCATACCGCCGATGACGGTCCATACGAGCGCGCCGCGCGCATCGCGTATCTTCTCCTCAGCCCCCTGTGCCATCACGAAGAGGAAGCCTACCCACACGAGTGCGAGCACCAGAAGGATAGAGCCGATTTGCACGACCGCCTCAAGCACTATGGTAAGCAGTTCCGGGAGCGAGCCTGCACGGAGCGGATTTTCAAGCGTCGCTCCTCCGCCGGACGGAGGGTTGCTAGCCTGCGGCGCGGGCCGTGAAGGCTGTGCGGCGGGAGACGGAGTCACTTGACCCGTCGCTTCGTTCATTGTTCCCGCAGGACACTGGGTTCCTCGAACGCAGGCTTTGCCATTAGTAACCATGGCATTACAACACACTTCGTTATCCGCGCAGGTAACGGTAGAACCGTCGCGTATTGGACCGCACGTAGGACCCGCATGAGCAAAAGCGGGAAGCAGGAATAGGAACGCTGCCGCACAAAATCCGGTGGCTGCTATTCGTACAATCTGATTCATAAGTTATTGGGCTCCTGCGGTAATGGCTCCCGAAGCGACGTTCACTGCCTGCTCGACGCTTCGTTTGCCCGTGGTTATGTCCCCTATCATAGCGGAGAAAATCGCGTCCACGCTCAAGGGTGCGGGGGATAACCATCCGCGGGAAATCAGCGCTTCGGGATAGAACACGGAAGCGTATTTATCGTCGCTTGGTGCAGCAAGCGAGGCGCGGCGGGCGGGAGCCATACCAAGCCCCTGCGCTATGCCGTT
Source organism: uncultured Candidatus Saccharibacteria bacterium (assembly GCA_964535425.1). Classification (GTDB taxonomy): domain Bacteria; phylum Patescibacteriota; class Minisyncoccia; order Phycocordibacterales; family Phycocordibacteraceae; genus C7867-001. The sequence goes on from CAZHSZ010000024.1 coordinate 2,599, forward strand.
ACTTATGCCCACATCCGCAAGCGCGAGCGCCGCAAGATACGCTCCTGCGGCGTTCCCTGCCGCTTTCGGCACCGCAAAGGCATACGCAAGACCGTACGTCACGCGATTCTGCAGGGTGCCAGGCGCAGGTATGGGCGCCATATCGAAATCAAGATTCGGGTTTGCTTCGCTTATGAAGAGGCGCTCCGACGCAAAGCCCGGATAGAGCGCAAGATCGCCCGTGGTGAACATGGTGCGGGAATCAGGAAGCGAACGGTTCCAGGAGTAGGTCGTCTTCGCCGGGTCGGCAAATTGCGCATAGAAATTTACGGCGGACTGCGCAGGCGTCGTACCGTAGGTGCCAGACTCATCCGCAAGCGTAGAACGCACGCCCTGCTCCGTCATTTTCGTAATAGGTGACCCTGCCTGAAGAAGGAGAGTGGAGAGGATGGCGCGCGCATTATGCACATTCCCGTATTCGCCAAGCGCAATGAGGCTGCGGGTCACCGCGCCCGCATCGGTACGCTTCGTAATGGCCGGTGCGAGCCCTGCGACCGCTTCCCACGTGCTTGGCGCGGATACTACGCCTGCCCCCGCAAGCATCGGGCGGTTGTAATAGAGGACGAGCGGGTCGACGACGAACGGTATGCCGTAGGTTCCGGAAGTCGTGAGGTACACCTCGAATATCGGGAGGAAGGAATCGAGGAAGGTACGCTGCGGCATCGAAGAGAACGGAATAAGGGAGAGCTTCGCACGCTCCGACTGGAGCATCTCTTGCGAAATAACGATGAGGTCAGGACCCGCTCCGCTTGCAAGCGCGTTTGCCAGGTCGGTACTGAAGGTTGCGGACGGACGTTCGACATATGAAATTTTTCCATAGTCCTTATTCAGGTCGGTAAGCTGCTGTATGCCCTTCTCCATCGCTTCGCTTGGAAGCGTGCCCCAGATGACCACGCTTCCTACCTGGTTTTTTGCGCCGCCGAATCCCTGGAAGTTCGCGAATATGAAAAGGCCGACAAGCGCGCTCACGCCGAAGACCGCCATGAGAATAATCTGGAAAGGGCTGATTTTATCCATAGGTAAAGTGTACTACGGTGCGGTGAATAAAATGGAGTAGTGATGCGGCCCACCCCTGAAACTTTTCACTTTATGGAACCCGCCCGTGATGAACAGCTCTTCCGCTTTCTGTTCGGAGACGATGGACTCCTTCGCGGGCCCGAGCCCGTTGTAGGAACCAGCCCAATCCACGACCAAGAGCTTCCCACCCGCTTTCAGTATGCGCTTTATCTCCGCGATGGCGTCTTCCGCCCGTTCGAGCTGGAAGAGCGTGTTTGAAAGTATGACCGCATCGAGTGCATGGTCCTTAAGCATCGTGCCGCCCGCTTTCTCGAAGTTTCCCCAGACGGTCTCTATGTTGCGTATGCCTTCGTCCATCGCTTCGCCGCGCAAGCGCGAAAGGTGGTCTTCCTGTATGTCGATGGCGTACACGCGGCCGGCAGAACCGACGATTGCGGAGGCGGCAAACGTATAGTGACCGCTTCCGCACCCAAGGTCTGCGACTTTCATTCCCTCGCGCAGTCCCATCTGAAGGACGTTTGTTTTTGGCTCCGCGAATTGCATTACCTTAAAAATAGCACGGACCGCCTATGAGGCGGTCCGCAATCAACATACAAAAATTAAAAACTACAATGCCACCATGCTTGCGATAGAATCGCCCTCTCGCATTTTCATAATGCGCACGCCCTGCGTCGCGCGCGAGAGCGATGGGATTTCACCGGTACCGGTACGTATCACCTGACCCTTCTTCGAGATGACGACGATTTCCCCGTCCTTGTCGGCTTCGTCGAGCAATACCTTTGCGCCGATGATTTCGCCGGTCTTCGGCGTGACTTCAGCGGTCTTTATGCCTGAGCCGCCGCGACCCTGCACTTTGTATTCATCAAGCTCGGTCTTCTTGCCGTAGCCCTTGCTCATAATGACAAGCAACGTGCCCGTCTTTGCTGCGGCGGAGATGACTTCCGCGGAGACGACGCTGTCGCCCTTCTTTATCGTCATACCCTTCACGCCGCCTGCGGTGCGGCCCATGGCGCGCACGTCCGCTTCGTCAAAACGGATGGACTGGCCTTTGGCGGTCACGATGGATACGCTGTCGCCGTCCTGAGCGAGGTTCGCGGAGACAAGCTTGTCCTTGCCCTTCAAATTAATCGCGATGATGCCTGAGCGGCGTACGTCTGCAAATGATTTCGCTTCCACTTTCTTCACCACGCCTTCTTCAGTCACGAAGAATACGGACATCGCGTCGCGCGCGGCGCCCTTCGGCACCGCAAGCACGCTCGTCACCTTTTCGTCGGCTGCAAGCGGGAGGAAGTTCATAATGCTCTTTCCTTTCGTCGCGCGCTTTCCTTCCGGAATTTCGTACATCTTGGTCTGGTACGCCTTGCCGTAGTCGGTGAAGAAGAGAAGCTCCGCATGCGCGGACGCTACGAGGAAGTGCGTCACGACGTCCTCTTCCTTGGTGGACATATCGATGACGCCCACGCCGCCGCGCTTCTGTGCCTTGTACTCAGACGGGTTCGTGCGCTTCACGTAGCCGCCTGCCGTAATCACGAGCACGCTCTCCTCGTCAGGCACGAGGTCTTCTACCGAGATATTCTTCACGCCGCCCTTGATGATCTTGGTGCGGCGGTCGTCGCCGTACTTGTCCTTAAGTTCCACGAGCTCTTCGCGCACGACGGCGAGGATGTTCTTTGCGGACGAGAGGATTTTCTTCAGTTTTGCGATGAGCTTCTGGATTTCATCGAGCTCATCCTCGATTTTCTTTCGCTCAAGTCCGGCAAGCGTCTGGAGGCGCATCGCGAGAATGGCCGCGGTCTGGCGCTCCGAGAATTTGAATTTCTTCTGGAGCTCAAGGTCTGCAGTCGGTACGTCCTTCGCCTTCTTGATGATGGCGATGACCTCGTCGATATGGTCGAGCGCTTTCGAGAGACCAAGGAGGATGTGTTCGCGCTCTTCCGCCTTGCGAAGCTCATATTCGGTGCGGCGCTTCACAACGTCGCGGCGGTGCTCTACGAAGTTTTCCAAAATACCCTTGAGTGAGAGAGTCTGCGGCACGCCGTCCACCAAGGCGAGCATGTTGTAATGGAAGGTGGTCTCAAGCTCGGTGTGCTTGAAGAGATTGTTCAAAACGGCCTGCGGATGCGCGGTACCTTTGAGCTCTACGACCACGCGGATGTCTTCCGCGGACTCGTCGCGCAGGTCCTTGATGCCCTCGAGCTTCTTGTCGCGCACAAGGTCCGCGATGCGGGTGATGAGGTCCGCCTTGTTTACGCGAAACGGAATGGAGGTGATGACGATTGAGCTTCCCTTCTTGTCTTCCACGATTTCGGCTACGCCGCGACACACAACGCCGCCGCGTCCCGAGGTGTACGCGTGCTTGATATCGGTCTGGTTGAACGCGATGCCGCCGAGCGGGAAGTCCGGACCTTTCACGAACTCGAGGAGGTCGTCGGTCGTCGCATCCTCGTTATCGATGAGATGGATGGATGCGTCGACGACTTCGCGCAGGTTGTGCGGCGGAATGTTCGTTGCCATACCAACGGCGATGCCGAGCGTGCCGTTTAGAAGCAGGTTCGGCGCCGCGGCCGGAAGCACGTTCGGTTCCTGCTTGCTTCCGTCGAAGTTCGGCGACCAGCTGACGGTTTCCTTTTCGAGGTCGCGGAGCATTTCGTCCGCCAAGCGCGACATCTTCGCCTCGGTATAGCGGTACGCTGCAGGCGGGTCCCCGTCGATGGAGCCGAAGTTACCCTGGCCGGCCACAAGCGGGTATCGGGTGGAGAAGTCCTGGGCGAGCTTCACCATCGCGTCGTACACGGAGGCGTCGCCGTGCGGGTGGTACGAACCGAGCACCTCGCCCACCACCGTCGCCGACTTTCGGAATTTCGCCGTAGGCGTAAGCCCGGTCATGCGCATCGCATAGAGGATGCGGCGATGCACCGGCTTCAACCCGTCACGCACGTCGGGCAAGGCGCGCGAGGTGATGACCGACATCGCGTAGTCGAGGTAGCTCGAACGCATCTCGGTCGTGATGGACTGGTCTATGACGTTCAAAGCCGTTGCCGGCGCTTCTGGGTGCTCTTCTTTCTTAGCCATACGAAATACCGGTTCTCTGTATTAAAACGGAATGACGGTCTTCCCTTCCATTGGGTCGCTTTGCGTATCAAACGTCGTGGTCGTCGTCGCGTCCACTATCTGGAGCCCGCCATCGTTTTGCGCGGGAGGCTGTATTGAGCCCACGGCGCCAAGGAGCCCGGAGAAGCTCGACTTCGTCGCCTCTACCGCGGCACTCATCTGCTCCGCTTCGTGCGCGTCCGCTATCGTCGGCTGGCTTACAAGCGCACCGGAGGTCGTGAGCGCCGTGAGCCACCCCACGAACACGAGCGCGGTGATGCCGATAGAGCTCCCGAGCGCGATGCGCTCGCGGACGTGCTCCGGCTTGCTTCGCAGTTCTTCGATGTAGTCGCGGATATCCATACGGTTACGGTGTTATCACCATTATATCACCATCCTTGTCAAGGACATCTTTTTTCTTCAGGGTGAGTTTGTCCACCTTTTCCGAGTTTCCTCCCTCTTCCTTTATATACGCTTCAAGCGCCTTTGCGTGACCCATGCCGCTCCAGTGCATCGGCACGATAAGTTTCGGCTCGAGCATAGTGGCGAGCTTTGCCGCCTGCGCTGCATCAAGCACGCCATCGCCTCCTACCGGCAGGAAGAGCACGTCGATTTCATCGATGGCTTCTTTCGCGTCCGCGGGAAGCGTCGTGTCCGAGAGCGCGCCGAGATGGACGATGGTCATGCCTTCGAGCTTCACGCTGTATATCGTGTTCACCGCGTTCGTATCGCCCTTACGGAGTCCGTACTCGCTCTTCGTGAGAAAGCCCTGCACCGTCACGCCGCCGTACTCGTATTCTCCGGGGCCGGTAATGGCAAACGGTTCCTTTTCGCCATACGTCACTTCCGCGACACCGTTCATATCCGGATGATTGCGGGACACAAGCGCGATGTCCGCGCCGAAACGCACTCCCGGCAAAGTGCCGTTTTTTGAAATCGGGTCGAACACGAGCGTAAGGTCGCCGAACGTTACTTTGAAGCACTGACCGCCGTGGTGGGTGATGACCATAATGCGGGAAATTATACCGCGATTCATACGCAACGTACATACGGTTTTTCCCTTGCGCTATAGGCGTTTTGCATTGACTATTGAAGGTACCGGTCCGTCTGTACACACGCAGGACGAACCGCTAGGAGTGCGTGTGGCACTGCGCTCCGTCTTAGCCTAGAGCGGTCATCAAGAAGGGATTGACCATGAATAAGGTTTTGAGATTTACCTGCCCACCGGCCCAATTCTGGCGGCATAGGCTTCCCCACTTCGGAAGCAGGTCCCGCTGAAGAAAGGAGGTGAACGGTCTCTCCGTAAGGTGAGCCACCCGGGCGACGTCCAACGATTCTTGCTACCCCTCGAGTCGTGTGGATGCCGCCCGGTTTCCGTTTTTTATACGCACCTGAAGCCTATTGCGGATTTTACAGAGAAGCGTAAGGTCTCTTTTGTGGAGGTGAGGGCGCATATCCCGAAACCGAAGCAACCCTGAAACCGGACCATTGGAGGATTCCATGTCCAAACTCAGCAAAGTACACGACCCTGCTCCGTCGACGAACGCAACCGCAACGCAAGCCAAGACGGCGACGCAAGCGAATGGCGCGAAAGTCGACAGCAACGAACCGGCCGTGAACGATTTCAGCGGCGCCGGCTAGACCCTCGTTCGGGTCACAAGCCAGCCACAGGCTGAGACTGAAAATGCCTGAAGCCCTCGGCTGAAGGAAGCGCTCGAAAGAGCCAGTTTTAGGAAAGGGGCTGTGTGGGGGCGGTTTCGGCACCGCTCCCACCCTGTCCAACAAAGGGTCTCGCTTACGGCGAGCCTTTTTTAATTCCCAAACGGAAAGGCTTGACAATTTTTATACTTGATATATGATGCTTTTATAAGTTCCTCTTAGGCGGTCAGCACCCAGCCCCCCAGCCCCGGCTGGCCGTCTAGGCGAAGGTGGGGAGGTCAGACAAAGACCTCCCCACTGGAGCCCTAAGGCCCCGCAAAGCAAAGCGCTTTCGGGCCTTTTGTTTTATACGGCCTGTGCTATAGTCCTACGGTCAAGAGTGGCGTGCGTAAGGCGCAAGCGGGCTAACCCTTTTTCTACGGGAAACCGTAGAGAGAACCCGCGGTGCAGACCCTCTCGATTCTATAAAACATATGTCTGAAGAAACGACCGCTACAAAAGCGGATGTGCAGAAAGTTGAACCCGTTACCATAACGCTTCCCGAAGGTCACCCGATGACCGGTCTTGTCGACTCCATCGCGACCCCTCCGAAGGCAGGCGACATCATTGAAGGCACCATCATCGCGCTTGTGCGCGGACGCCTCTATGTCGACCTCCCTCCGTTTGGTACCGGCATTATTTACGGCCGCGAATACCTGAACGCCGCAGACGTTCTCCGCAAGGCGAACCCGGGCGACCAGATTACGGCGAAGGTCGTCGACCCGTCCGGCATCGAAGGCTACATCGAGCTCTCCCTCAAGGAAGCTCGCCAGGCGGCTATCTGGGGCGAAGCGGAACAGGCTATCCTTTCCGGCTCGGTCTACACGCTCATCGTCGAAGAGGCGAACAAGGGCGGCCTCATCCTCACGTGGCAGGGCATCCAGGGCTTCCTCCCTGCTTCCCAGCTTGGCAAGGAGCACTACCCGCGCGTGCCTGAAGGCGATAAGGATAAGATCCTCGGCGAACTCGGCAAGCTCGTGGGTATGCCGCTCTCGGTCCGCGTCATCACGGCGGATGCGAAGGAGGGCAAGCTCATCTTCTCTGAACGCACCGGCGCTGAAGATGAAGAGAAGACCTCTCTCATCGACAAGTACCAGGTGGGCGATACGGTAGAGGGCGAAGTAACGGGCGCCGTTGATTTCGGCATCTTCGTGAAGCTCGAGCAGGGTCTTGAAGGACTCGTGCACATCAGCGAGCTCGACTGGGGCCTCGTGGAAGACCCGCGCGCCCTCTTCAAGGTCGGCGACAAGGTGAAGGTGAAGGTTATCGAAATCAAGGACGGCAAGGTATCCCTCTCGGTGAAGGCGCTCAAGGAGAACCCTTGGAAGGCCGCTACGGAGCGCTACAAGAAGGGTATGGAAGTGCACGGCGTGGTTATCAAGTACAACAAGCACGGTGCACTCGCCTCCGTAGAGGAAGGCGTTGCCGGCCTCGTGCACATCTCGGAATTCGCGTCCCCTGCGGAACTGCGCGAGAACCTCGAGCTTGGCAAGACCTATCCGTTCTCCATCAAGGTATTCGAGCCGAAGGACCAGCGCATGACGCTTGCGTTCACCGGACCTAAAAAAGTAAAGAAGTAGAAAATCAGTTGACGGAAAACGATACGCCGGCCCAAGTAGGGGCCGGCGTTTTCCGTTACTTCCGCTGGGTGACTTTACGCCAACGGAACTCGGTAACCTTGTCTTGCTGCACTTCGTCGTACCCTGCGCGCAGATAGAACGCGGCAGGCATCATGACTTTGAAACGGGGACCGTAATGGATGCTCGGAAGCCCTGGGTAGGACCTCGAGTTCCGCGGCTTTCCGGGCTTGATCGATTTCAGCTTCTTGAAGAACATTCGGTCGAGGCCGGCGACGCCGATCTCTTCCTTTAAGGCGCGCATCGCTGCGTCAAACGCCTGCTCCCCAATCAGCATCTTCTCGCTCAAGCTTCGCCTGCGGGAGCGCTTGCGCACTCCTCCGTTCCTGAACACCTGCCGCATCTCGATAAGCATGAGACGCGTCCCGTTGCGGGTTTTGTAGTACACGAGGATTTGCACCCGTTTTACTACGCGTATCAGGCGTTTTTTTCGCACAATGAACGTCGTTTCGCCCGACAAGTATTCGTAGAAAAGTCGTTCGACCGTCTTCGTGGGGCCGAAACCCCACGCGGAGTAGTCGACACCGTAGCTGTCCAAGAACTTCTTGAACGCCGCGAGAGTGGTCAGCGTCTTTTTCATGAGCAGTTCTCCGCACTCTGGCGGAGAGTATGCACCCGGGAGCGGTAAAAGCAAAAGGCTTACTTGGTCTTCAAAAACTTCTCAATATGCTTCCACAACTGCGGCTCATGCGCCTTCCCGACACCCATATGGCCGCCCGAAGAAAGCTCGACGTACTGCGCGCCGATTTCTTTCGCGAAGGTGCGGGCGGGCGCCGCATGCACGACCCGGTCATCGGCCGCATGTATGAAAAGAAGCTTCGCGCCGTCCACCGCTTCGCGCTTCGTGACCGGATTATAGAAATTCCCCTCGGCAAGCTTCTGCCAGGCGTCTTCGCCCGCGCGATATGCCATGCCGAACGCTTTCGGTACGAATTCATTCATGAGAGCGAGCGGCTCTACCGTATGCACCTGCTCGCGCCAGTCGACTACGGAAGAAATCGCTACTGCCTTCTTTACGCGCGGGTCGCCGGAATTAAGCACCGCGGATGGCCCGCCAAACGAACCGCCAAGGAGATAGAATTCCGGATCGTGCACGCGATGCTCTGTGCCGCTCCAGAGGTCGGTGAATTCCACCGACACCTCGTCCATGATGAGCTTGATGTCTTCGGAAGGCGGGAACTCGAGGAACGTGCCGTCGCTCTCCCAGGTGCCGCGGTAGCGCGGGACGATGGCCCAGTAGCCGCGCTTCGAGAGCATCTCCATGAGCTCGCGCTTCCCGCCCGGATACCCCGGTGCGCCGCTTGAAAGAATAGCGACCTTATTGGAAGTCCCTACGGGCGGAATGAATTCCGCGACGATGTCGCGGGCAAAGCGTGTCCGGAAAATTTCAAATCCCAATTGCATGGCTACCGAGTATTAGCTTCCATTGTAGCTTTTTCTATCCCGTCAGTCACGAAATACGCGAGTGCCTCGATAGAGCGATTAAGCGATTTCTTCAGCACTGCTTCTTCCGCCGGCTTGAACTTCCCGATAACATGCTTCACCACTTTTTCCTCCCCGGCAGGCTTCTTCGCCTGGTGTTTCTTCCCCGCGCCCGAAATTCCGATGCGCAACCGCGCGAATTCCTTCGTCTTCAGGGTGCGCATAATGCTCTCCACCCCCTTGTGTCCTCCCGAGTTTCTTCCGAACACCATTTTCAAAGTTCCAAGCGGCAAGTCGAGCTCGTCCTGCACTACTACAAGCTGCTTTGCCGCCTTCACGCTCTTCACGAACGCGGGCGCTGACTTCCCCGACAAATTCATCATCGTTTCCGGGAGCACGAGCGTGACCTTTTCCCCGTCGAGCGCTCCTTGCGACACGAGCGCCTTCGCCGTCTTATTCAAAACGAACGGAGGGAAGTCGTTTTTCTTCGCAAACAGTTCCACTGCCATTCTTCCCGCATTGTGCCGCGTCTTCTCGTACTCCTTGCCCGTATTTCCGAGGCCCATAATGACGAATCCCATAATGGCTCGATTCTACCACGCAGCCCTAATTCCCCATGAAGTGAGTACGTGTGTTTTGGAAGAGTAGCGAAGCTGGTCGGGCATGGTGTTTTGGCATCCTT
>CAZHSZ010000025.1:0-11421 GCA_964535425.1 uncultured Candidatus Saccharibacteria bacterium
CTCGCCATAACGCAAAAATCACAAGCATCCCATGCTTGCGATTTTGCTATGGCGGAGACGGAGGGATTCGAACCCTCGAGGGACGTTAATCCCTGCCTCGTTAGCAGTGAGGTACTTTCGACCACTCAGCCACGTCTCCGTATTGCATCGGAAACATGGCTTCGTGTCCTTCTCGGACACTCCCGTATTTTCGGATGAGGTATCACCCCGTGATACCTCATAGCCACGTCTCCTTTAGACGCTACCGTATCATATTTCGCCTTATTCTTTAAATCGCGTCCTTACGGTTCGAGAAATGGATGTTCTTCGGTGCAATGCCCGTCTTCGAGAGGCGCGTACGTATGAATGCCTGCATCGTCTTTCCGTCCTTAAACGTGTGCACTTTCTTTCCTTCGCGTATCTTCCAGGCGCCTACCGCATCAAGCACGTCTATCTTGTTCAGCACCAAATGGTTTACGCCGTTTAAGTTTATGGCGCGTTCAAGCATCCCGATATCGAGCCAGTTGCACTGGCGCGGGCGCCCCGTGGTCGCACCATATTCCTCTCCAGCCTGGCGTATCTGTTTGAAAATTTGCTCCTTCGGTTCGAACTTCTTATTGCCCACGTACGTTTCATATACCTTGGCAACGCCCCACACATCGCGCACCGTACGCGGAGAAAAGCCGTTCATAATCGCGCCGCCGCTGGTGCAGTGGCTTGAGGTGACGAAGGGATAGTCGCCCCAGTCGATATCGAGACCGAATCCCTGCGCGCCTTCGCAGAGCACCGTCGCCTCCTTCGTGCCGCCTTCGAATTCCTTGTAGAGGTCAATCAGGAATGGCTTGAGCGATTTTACCGATTCGGCCCGGACTCCGGTCCGTGAGAATTTGTCGCGATACGCCGGACCGATGCCGCGCTTCGTGGTACCTATCTTCTTGTCGGTGCCATCTTCCTTCTTATGCGCGGCGGTCACCACGTGCGCGTTGTACGCGACGAAGAGTCTCCCTTTTACCTTGATGCCATGCTTCTCAAGCTCGCGCATTTCCTGCATAAGCACTGTTGGGTCGACGACGCATCCCGGACCGATGATGGACTTCACGCCGAAGAAGACACCCACCGGAATCTGGTGCGTGACGAACTTCACGCCCTTATGAAAGATGGTGTGCCCTGCGTTTGCACCCCCGTTATAGCGGAGAATGTGCGTATACTTCTTTTCTTTGCATAAAAAATGGGCCACTTTGCCCTTTCCCGAGTCCCCGTATTGAAGGTCGACGACGATGTCTAGTTTGGTCACAGCTGCCTTAGTATGTCCTTGCCGTGCAGGCATGGCAAGTGGATTACCGAGGCTCACTTTCCGGAACACTTTCGCTCGGATGAAGCATCCTCGCTTATGTGTTCCGTCGCTCGCCCCCCATAGGAATGGGGACCCCGACTGACGGACTCATCAAAAGACGTATGACCTATATCTTTGCGGAATTGGGCGCCTTCAAACGATATCTTCTTCACCGCTTCGTACGCTCGGTCGAGCGCTTCTTTCAGACTGGTTCCTGTTGCCGTTACGTTCAATACGCGCCCGCCATTCGTAAACGTTTTTCCATCGATGAGCTTGGTGCCTGCGTGAAATACCACCGTTCCCCTTACCTCTGCACCCTCTATGCCTGTTATCTCCTTCCCTTTTTCGTACGCGCCCGGGTATCCGCCGGAGGCGAGCACGACGCATGCGGCTGCGCCTTCATTCCATTCAAGCGCCATATTCGACAGGTCGCCGTTTGCCGAGGCGAGAAGCGCGGGTACGATGTCGCTCTTCATAAGACGCATATAGGATTGCGTCTCCGGGTCTCCGAAGCGCGCATTGAACTCGATGACTATCGGCCCGTACTTGGTCAGCATGATTCCCGGGAACAAGAGCCCTTTGAACGGGCGTCCGCGCTTTTTAAGTGCTGCAAGGAGCGGAACGAGGATACGCTCCTCTATAAGCTTCATCTGGGACTCCGGCACAAGCGGAACCGGCGCAACTGTCCCCATTCCTCCCGTGTTCAGTCCTTCGTCGTTTTCACGTATCCGCTTATGGTCTTTTGACGACGGAAACAAGAGCGCGCGCTCACCATCGCAGAGCGCGTGCGTGGAAATTTCCAACCCCTGAAGATACTCCTCAATCACGATTCGCCTTCCCGCTTCGCCATGGATTTTCGCATCCATCATTGAGCGGATTGCTTCCTCGGCTTCTTCTTTCGTTTGCGCGATTACTACCCCCTTACCGAGCGCAAGCCCGTCGGCTTTGAGCACGTAGGGCGGCTTTTGCGTTTTAAGGTACGCGAGCGCGCCCTCCGAAGATTCGAATACGCGATGGCGCGCGGTAGGTATGCCCTCTTCCTGCATTACCTGCTTCGCATACGCTTTTGACCACTCTATTTCCGCTGCCGCTTTCGTAGGACCGAATACCGGAATGTGCTCTTTCTCCAGGGAATCCGCGATACCCTCTGCAAGCAGGTCGTCAGGCCCCACGACCACAAGTCCGATACCATTATCGCGACAGAACGCCGCGACCCCAGCATGGTTCTTCGTATCAAGCGCCACGTTCTCGCCCACCTGCTCCGTACCGGCGTTTCCCGGCGCTGTATATACCTTTTCAACGAGCGGCGACTGCGCGATTTTCCACGAGAGCGCGTGCTCGCGTCCGCCACTCCCTAGAACTAGTACGTTCATTCCTGAAATCGTATCACTTGCCGGAAACTGCTTTCGCGATGGTTGGAACGACGCGCACATCGAGCACTTCGGGAACGATTGAGTCCGTCGAGGGATGCTCCACGAGCGCGGCGAGCGCCTCGGCCGCGCGAAGCTTCATGGCGGTATCGATATTCGTCACCCCGGCATCAAGCGCACCGCGGAATACACCCGGGAATACGAGCGCATTGTTTATCTGATTCGGAAAATCCGAGCGGCCGGTCGCAACGACCGCAGCTCCTCCCTTCTTCGCGTCCTCGGGAAGGATTTCCGGAATAGGGTTCGCGAGCGCGAATACTATGGCGCGCTCTGCCATCGATTCGATATCGGCCGGAGTTAGCTTGCCGCCTCCCGAAAGGCCGATAACCACATCTGCGCCGACGAGTGCCGTCTGCAAAGTGCCTTCGAGATTCCGCGGATTCGTGAAGTGTGCGAGCTCCACTTTCATCCCAGAGAGGTCGGGGCGCGCTTTATGGATGATGCCCGTGCGGTCAGTAACAACGATGTCCTCAATCCCGTATTCGTTGAGGAGCATGGCGGTAGCGGCTCCCGCGGCTCCGGCACCCACAAGCACGACGCGGAGCTTCTTCACCTCTTTCCCTACGGCTTTAGCGGCATTGATGAGGCCGGCAAGCACCACGATTGCGGTCCCATGCTGGTCGTCATGCATCACCGGGATGTCGAGCTTCTCGATAAGGCGCCGCTCAATTTCAAAGCATGCGGGAGCCGCAATGTCCTCGAGATTTATGCCGCCAAACGACGGCGCGATTGCGAGCACCGTCTGGATTATCGTTTCCGTATCCTGCGTATCAAGCACGATGGGCCACGCATCGATGCCGGCGAGCTGCTTGAAAATGAGCGCCTTCCCTTCCATAACCGGGAGCGCGCCGTAGGGACCGATGTTTCCGAGCCCAAGTACTGCCGAGCCGTCGGAAATAACCGCGACGCTGTTCGCCTTTACCGAGTATGCACGCGCTTCCTCAGGATGCTCCGCCAAGTGCGTAGAGACCGTGCCGACTCCCGGCGTATAAAAAAGCGCGAAGTCTTCCTTGGATTTTAATTCGACTTTTCCCTTCGTTTCCACACGCCCACCCACCTCTCTATACGCCTCAAGGATGTCGTTCTTTTCCATAGTAGCCCTAAGAGTACCAACAGAACCCTAAATGCAAAATCGGGGACAAGTCCCCGATGTTGCATTCACCTTTGGCGCTACGTCTAGTGTATAAGCTCGTTCAGCTGGGCCTGTATCGACTGGATGACGGAGAGGAATGCGAGATACGCGGATGCCGATTCCATTTGCTGCTGCGCATTCTTGTCTTTCAAGAAGGTGCTTCCGCTCTCATTTCCCGTCGACGTGTTCGTAGTACCGCTCGTGCCTGAGGTACCGGTTCCGGATGTACCGGTGCCGCCCGTGTTCGACGTGCCCGTACCGCTTGTATTCGTGGTGTTAGTGCCCGACGTGGACGCCGCCATATATACCTGTATGACTTTCGGGAGGTACATGGTGCCGGACGCTTTCGCTCCCTCATACATGCCCGCGGTATACGTTCCCGCGTTCTTATACGTATGCGTGACGCTGAATGTTTGTGCGCTGCAGAGGTCCGCCGGGAACGAGATGCTGTAGGTCAGCGTATCTCCGAACGAAAGCGTGCGTATGCCTCCCCCGCAGGACTTCTTCGCGTTTACCGTACCGGTAAAGGTGACCGTAAGCGGAGACGAGCCGTTCTGCACCGACGCCGTAAGCGTGTCGACGGCGCTTGTGCCCGTCGTTGTCGCAACGGCCACCGCGAACTTTCCGGTGCCGATAAGTACGTTCTTGGTGTTATACGCCTGCACGCGGTAGTTTCCGTTCGGAAGGTCCGCCGTAATCTTGTGGCTCCAAGAGCCGAACAATACCGGGATGGCGCCGTTGCCGCTTGCGTAGACCTTGTCTCCGTTATCAACCGAAATGCCGAACGTGAAGAGCCCTTTGCCCGTTCCCGTAAGGGTCGGGTTCTTGGTCGTATAGGTTTTCGTGTCGAAGGAAACGAGCGTCGGCGCGGTCGGCAACACGAACGAGAACGGGTTGTCGCTCTTGTCATCCGTGTATCCGGAATCATCCGCCTTCTTTCCCGTGACGTAGATTTTGAAGATGGCTCCCGCATTATCGCCTTCGCCGAGTCCTTGGAGCGCTTCCGACGGAACGAATGAAGCAAGGTTTTTGCCCCCGCCCTCCACGATTTGGTCTTTCACGATCCAGTACTTCCACTGGTCGTTCTTATAGAGCGCCACGGAGACGGTCTTCAAACCGGTCTGCGTGTACACGATGTCGAGGCGCTTTTTCGGATCAAGCGCTTCTCCGCCGTTCGGGCTAAGCACCTTCACGAAGGACTCCCCGCGCACCGCACCCTCCTTGAGCTTTACCTGGACGCTGTCGTAGCGCCATACGTTCTCGTTTATCGAGCAACCCACGCTTATTGAGCGGGCCGGTTCTCCTTCCGGAGTGATGTAGTACGCCTGCATCGTGCCTCCGTTCGGCGAGAGATTGTCTATCTGGTACGAATTTTCGGTAAGGGACGAGCGCACGCCGTAGGCGCTGCAGGACGTAAAGCCCGGAAGCGTCGTCCAAGAAAGCGTTACCTGCTGGTCGTTCCGGAGTTCTACCGGACCGTTTGACCGGTTCACCTTCACGTCAACCGAGCGGGGCGTGAGCGTAAACGCCTTGTTGCTCCGG
Source organism: uncultured Candidatus Saccharibacteria bacterium (assembly GCA_964535425.1). Lineage (GTDB taxonomy): Bacteria > Patescibacteriota > Minisyncoccia > Phycocordibacterales > Phycocordibacteraceae > C7867-001. The sequence continues at coordinate 5,417 of CAZHSZ010000025.1, forward strand.
TCCCACTGGCCGGTCTTCGTATTCACGATGCGGATGTAATAGTTGCCCGGCTCCGGATACTTCCCGTACGTATCGATGTCCGTCTCCCAGTGGATGGAGGCTTTCCCCGTAGGCACTACCGTACCCACCGTCTTATAAAAGAGACCGACGCGCTTCTCAAGGTACGCAACGACGTCCGAGGACGGGTTTATGTCGGGATTATAGCCGTAGGGCGTCCAGGTAATGGAGTTCGTGACACCAAGCTCCCATTTTTCTCCGCCGTTAGGCGCGGTCACCGTCAAAGGCGCGGTCGTCGTGCTGGCTCCCGCAACGATGCCGTCCTTCGATTGGAACCAGGCTACCTGCGCCATCACCTCCTTTAATTGGGACTCAAGATCACTGAGCGATGCGGCGGAAGCCGCCAAGGGAATTACGAGCAATAGGAGAGCGATAGGGAGAGTAAGCAGGGCGCGTGCATTCATAAACGATAGTGATACGTAAGGACTAATACGCCCACAGTAACACGTGCGCCGTAGATAAAACCGTGGTGCGTGGAAAAACTAAAACCCGGCTTTCTGAAGCGCCGCTTTCGTGAGGTTCCCTATTGAGCCGGTCTGTTCCCACCCCTTCGACTTCTGGAACGCTTTGAGGGCGTCGGTCGTGCACGCGCCCGCGGTTCCCGATATCGGACAGCCGATAAGGAGCTGGCCTTGCGGTGGATAAAACCCGAGCTTATGAAGCGCGACTTGGAGCGCGTATATCTGCGGCGTAGAACTGCCGGTAGCTATCTTCCCCACCGTCCAGGGAAATGGGAGCGCGAGCGTGTCTTTCCCTTTCGGTGCGCCGAAGAAATCCTCGATGCCCCTGTAGGTCTGGTGCGCCATATCGTCGAGCACCGCTTTGCGTGCGCCAGCATTCGTTATCTTCGACTCGTATATATACGCATACTCCACGAGTACGCTTGCGAACTCCGCCGTATTGTACGCTCCAAGCGCGATGAGTTCCTGGTCTTCGACGATGCCGTAGTTCTCGACGGGAATAGTGGAGCTTGCGTTGAAGCGGTTCAGTTCGTACGCGATTGACTGCCCTACCGCCTTTGAGGCGTCGGCATTTCCATACTCTCGATCTGGAACATAGACTGCAAACCCCGACTGATACTGCGCGCCGACATTATCGTTTAAGTGCACGTGTATCGCGATGTCGTAGTCGTTCTCGTTTGCCCACTTAGTGATGCCGTAGAGCCGGTACGCGGTATCGGGGGCGGCCGTATTGTGGCCTACCGCGAAGTTTCTCGTCTCCACCTCCCCCTTTTTCACGAGTTTTTGCATCGCCTTCTTCTTGTCTTTCACGAACTTCTGGATTTTCTTCCACTCGCTCTTGAAATACGCGGAGAGCGCGTCGTTCCAAGCAAGCGTGTCGCGCGCGACCGTCACTTCGTAGTGCGGATTGGTGCGCAGCTCGGACGCGAGCTTGTTCGCAATATCCACCGCTATGTCGCGTTCCTTTAGATCGAGGTATTGGGCGCCTCCGTAGTCGGGCTCATGGCCGGGCATCACGAGAATTTTCACTTTATTGCCGGACGTGAGCGCGGCGTCGTACTTCGCCTGCAATTCTTCCTTAGTTATCGTGACGGGAAACGCCCGCTCGGAGGAGGCTGCTTCGGCCGCGTACGCGGACATAGCAACGCCAAACGTGAGCGAGAAGACCGCCAGGGTAAGGAATAGTTTTTTCATACTCTCTTTATACCTTATAAGACGTTCATATAAGGTGTGTATGACCGGTGGAGAGCACACGCGTATACTGCCCGTATGAAGCCGACCGACTTCGTGGGCGAACACTTCACGCGACTGAAGCCGGACCAGAAGCGCGCGCTCACGAAGCTTGGCATCCGCACGCTCCGCGATTTGCTCTACCACTTCCCCACCCGTTACGAATCAAGCGAAGGTATTAAGACCATCGATTCCCTCGTGCTCGGGGAAACCGTTACGCTCTACGGCCACTTGAAGGGCGCGAAAGCGAAGAAAACATGGAAGACGCGTATGCCGAGTGCGGAAGCGTACCTTGAAGATGGGAGCGGACGCGTGAAAGTTATGTGGTTTCGCCAGCCGTATATGGCAAAAGTGGCCGAGCGCGAAGGCTTGGTGAAAATAACCGGCAAGGTCGCCGGCTCAGAGGGAAAGCTCTATATCACCAATCCCGCGGTCGAGAAGGCGGAGATGATGCCGGCTATTTCGCATGAATCGCTGTTCGGCGGCGAAGGCCCTGCGCTTTTTGCGGTCTATCCGGAAACCAAAGGCATCTCCTCGCTGTGGTTTCGCCATGCGATTGAGCGCGTGATGCGCTCCGGCATGGCAGAGAGTATCGATGACATCATTCCGGAAGCGCTCCGCACCGACTACCGCCTACCGAAAGCCGCTACCGCGCTCATCTGGATACACACACCGAAATCCCAGAAAGATGCGGACGTAGCAAGGAAACGTTTCGCGTTTGAGGAGGTGTTTTCCATACAGCTTGCCGTGCAGCAGGCACGTGCGCTCGGTGCGCAAAAAGAAGCGCCCGCGCTCACGGTCGACCGTGAAATGGTCGATGATTTTATCGCGGACTTTCCCTTCACCCCCACCGTTGCGCAGAAAGATGCTATCGATACTATCCTTTCGGACTTTAAGAAACCGCATCCGATGATGCGCCTTCTCGAGGGAGACGTGGGGAGCGGCAAGACCGCGGTCGCCGCCGCGACCGCGTACGCGGTCGCGCACGCACGCGACCGGGGCGGCGCATCCCGCCATCTCCAAGTCGCCTATATGGTCCCGACCGAAATCCTCGCCAAGCAGCACTTCGCCTCCTTCATCGAGTTTTTCAAGAAGCACCATATGCCGGTCGCCCTCATTACCGGCAAGGAATGCTACAAGTTCCCCTCGAAAGTCCGCGGGGAGATGGCGACGCGCATCTCGAAACCGCAGCTCGCAAAGTGGGTGGCAAACGGCGAGATTCCGCTTGTTATCGGTACCCATGCGCTTATCCAGAAAGGCGTCGTGTTCCGCGACCTCGCGTTCGCGATTATCGACGAGCAGCATCGCTTCGGAAAACTCCAGCGCAAGAAACTCGCGCGCAAGGACGGCAAGGAACCGCATCTCCTCTCTATGACCGCTACCCCTATCCCCCGCACGCTCGCGCTCACCATATATGGCGACCTGGATTTGACCGTCCTCGACCAGATGCCGCTTGGCCGCAAATCGGTCATCACCGAAGTGGTAACGGAAAAAACACGTGCAAAGGCATACGCGCGTATGCATGAGGAGCTTGCCGCAGGTCGCCAAGCGTATGTCATCTGTCCACGCATCGACGAGCCGGACCCTGCAAAGGAATTCGCGCTTCAGGCAAAATCCGCGAAGAGCGAGCAGGAGCGCCTGCAAAAAGGAGAATTCAAAAACTACCGGGTCGGCCTTCTCCACAGCAAAATGACCCCGATTGAAAAAGAGGAGGAGATGCGGAAGTTCGTGAGGAATGAGACGCAGGTGCTCGTCGCCACCTCGGTGGTCGAAGTGGGTGTAAATGTGCCAAACGCGACCGTGATTCTGATTGAGGGCGCGGAGCGCTTCGGTTTGGCCCAGCTCCACCAGCTGCGCGGTCGCGTCATCCGCTCAAGCGACCAGGCGTATTGCTTCCTCCAGTCAGAGAGCAAAGCGCAGGCGACGAGCGGGCGCCTGAAGGCGCTTACCACCGCAAAGAACGGATTCGAGCTTGCGGAAGCGGACTTGGCGCTTCGCGGGAGCGGCGAACTCTACGGCGCGCGCCAGTGGGGCGTCTCGGATGTCGCGATGGAGGCGCTCTCGAATTTGAAAATGGTTGAAGCTGCGCGCGGCGCGGCAAAAAGCATTATAGAAAAAGACGTAGCGCTTACGGCCCATCCCCTTCTCCAAAAGCGCATCGCACTTCTCGCCCAAAACCTATATGGCGAATGAGCTCACTTTCCGGAAGACTCGCGTTCGGCTGATGCAGCCTCACTACCGTCTTCCGCCGCTCGCTTCCCCATAGGAATGGGGACCCCAAATACAAAAGCAGGTTCTCTAAGTACCCTTTCGTAAATCGACGACTTCGTCCGTCTCATCGACAATCTCCCCTACCAGCTGCTCAATGGCGTCTTCAAAAGTCACCACACCCACCTGCTTCCCTGCAGAGTCCCGCGCGATAAATAAGTGGTACCGGCTCGCGAGAAATGCAGCAAGCAAATCATCCACGCGCTTTGTCTCCGAGACGAAGTGCGGCGGGAGCATGTACTCGCGCACCGTATCGCTCCCGTGGTCTTTAGCAAGCGCGATAAGGAGGTCTTTGGTCTGACAGATACCGACGACCGTTCCTTCTTTATCAAGAACCGGATAGCGGGAGTACGGCTTGTCGTAGACGACCTTCACCGTATCCTCAACCGCGCTGTCCGCGGAGAGCGTGTCGACGACTTTCCACGGCGTCATGATGTCGCGCGCGGTCATATCGTTTAGCGTGAACACGCGGCGGATGAGCTCTTCCTCGTCGCGCTCTATGGAGCCTTCGCGGCTGCCGATTTCGCTCAAGAGCTTCAATTCTTCCTCGGACACTATCTTCCGGCTGTGGTCGGTGAAACGATCGGTCGACTTTTCGATTATCCAAATGATCGGAGAGAGGAGATTCGTGAGCACGAGGAGCGGACGGGCGGCAAAGAGCGCAATGGGTTCGGAAAACTTCTCTCCCATCACCTTCGGGAATATTTCCCCGAACACGATGATGAGAAACGTAATAACCGCAGTGATGACCCCGAGCGCCGCATCGCCGAACGCTTCGGTCGCTACATGGCCGATAACGAAGCTGCCTACAATGGTCGTCACGTTCGTGCCTATCACTAAGGTCGTGACCGGACGGCTCATGCGCTCGCGTATGGCGACGAGTGCAGTAGCCCCCGGTTTCCCCTGCCGCTTCAGAACCTGCGCGCGCGGGAAGGAGGTGCAGAATATGGCCGCCTCGACCGAAGCGAACAAGGCCGCAATCATGAGCACTATGGCGACCGTACCGATAAGGAGAGACATGCGACGAAGGGTTAAGCACGAGTATACCTTAAAACCATCAGGAAGTTGCGCGGTTTAGGCGGAGCGGGCATACTCCATTTAACTTCATGGTCAAAAAGATTTTTACGGTCATCGTCTATATATTCGCCGCGCTCGGCTTCTTTTTCGTGGCTGGCTACGCGGCCGTGCGCTTCGGCCTTACGAAGGAGTCGGGCATCATCGACGTGCAGCGCGAAGCGTTTCTCGGCACGACGCCCACTCCGGGGAGCGACTACGTAGGCCCCTGGCAGGACAGTGAGGAGTGGGACATTATCGAGGGCGCGATACGCCGGGACGCGGAGGTCATTAATCGTGCAGCTCGTGACGCGGGCGTCCCTGCCCGCCTCATCGTCGCGAACCTCATCACCGAACAGCTCCGACTCTTCTTTACGGAACGCGAAACGTACAAGCAGTTCCTGTACCCGCTAAAAATCCTCGGGAGCCAGACGCAGTTCTCCTGGGGCGTGATGGGTATGAAGGAGGAGACGGCCATTCCGGTAGAACTTCACCTGAAGGACTCCGCGTCCCCGTTCTATCTCGGACCTTCCTATGAAAACCTGCTCGACCTTCCGGCAACGACGACCGATGCTAAGACCGCGCGCTTCGTCCGCATGACCGACCAGCACAACCATTACTGGAGCTACCTGTACGCGGGACTGTTCATAAAGCAGATAGAGGCGCAGTGGCGGAGCGCTGGCTTCCCTATCGATGGCAATGTCGCCGTAATTTCCACGCTCTACAACATCGGCTTTGAACGCTCCGTGCCGAAGGCGGACCCGCAGATAGGAGGTGCGGCTATAACGGTAGGCGGAAAGACGTACAGCTTCGGCGGACTTGCCGCAGAGTTTTACGCGTCAGACCTCCTCCTCGACGTCTTTCCGCGATAAGACAAATACGTTAAAGTGCGTGGGTTATCCACCCTTAGCTCAGTTGGTTAGAGCACAGAGCTTA
>CAZHSZ010000026.1:0-11209 GCA_964535425.1 uncultured Candidatus Saccharibacteria bacterium
GCCCCGCCACGTTGATCATGCTACCTTCATCGATCCATGATTTGGGGTCGGCCCATTCTTGGAATCGGTCGTCTTCGTCATTCCAGCCCTGCGCCCACTCGCGATGCGCGACCGTTCCACGCCGGTAGGGATTGGAATCGTAGGGCTGCAAAAATACGCGGGCCATGTGGCCCGCCTGCGATGGCACGTCGGCCCGGATATCGTTGTCGGCATCGCCGCCCGCATCTTCAAACGCTTCTGCCATTGCCCGCTCCGCTTGCTTTTGCCAGAATCAAAAGCCGCACGCTCGCCCGCAGTGTCTCGCAAGCGAGCGGTGCGGCCAAGATCAGCAGTGAGACGGCGAACCAATCGCCGTTATCCCAGGTGGGCTATACCTGTCGCTGCCGATCAATACGATCAGCCCGTGAAGGTCTGGGCCACCACTTCGTCATCTTCGCTGGGCTCGGCCGTGATCACGTTCACGCCGGCCGCCGCGACCAGTGCCGCCACTTCCCGGCGGTTGATCGGGTCGAGGCCTTCCCAGGCTTCCTGGGGAATCACAAAGATCCCGCCCTTGCCCACGGCTTGGATGGCGATTTTGGTGCCGATCTTCCAGCGGGCTCCCACGCTGAGCGCGGAGAATTTCGTATCTTCGCCGCGCGGGTGCTCGGCCACGACCATGCGGCCATCCTTCATGCGAATGCCGGCTCCGGCTTTGTCGACGCATTGCGAGAGCACGCCGTCGGTGCCACGCCCGGCAGTGCGCAATCGCTTCGACCGCAGCGTGATGGCCTCAACCTCGCGCTGGAGTTCCGCCAGCCGGTTCTTAGCTTCCAGTGCCGACCGAATGCGAGCGCCGCGCACGACGTGCTCACGGGCGTCGGCGACCGCCTTTTCGGCCCCGGCCAATTGCTCGGCAGTCGGTCCGGTGTTGGTTTCAGCCTTGGCAATCGTGGCTTTCCAGCCGCTGATCAGCTTTTGCTTTTGCTGGGCCGCCTCTAGTGCTCGACCAGCCCCGCCCGCATCCACTTCTGCCAGCCGCAATTCGTCTTTGGCTGCGCGAGCCGCAGCCTCTGCCGCTGCCAGTTGCGCCTTGATTTCCTCGACCTTGGCATTGCAGCCTGCCAAAAGTTCTTGCCGCTGCGTCAGCTTTTCGTTAGCCACTCGCACAGCCGCCTCGGCTTGCTCGACGCCGGCATCCTCACCGACTTCCGCCAGTTTGGCCTTGGCTTCGGCCGTGGCGGCCAGCCGCTCTTTGGCCAAGTCCGCCTGGGCGGTCACGCCGGCCTTGTGACTGATGGCCGCTTCCAGCGCGTCGCCGAGTTGTTTTTCGTCATGCGGCAGCGTGACGTCTTCGGCGCTGATCAGGTTTTGCGTTTCCTGGATCTTGCCTTCTACCTGGGACGCCAGCCGCTCCAGCTTGAGCGCTTCCTCATCAAAATCCTTTTTGATGTTGCGGGCCATGATCACCAAATCGTCGCTGCGGAGCGACTTGCCGGAAACCACCGCCTCGAATTCCTCGCGGCTGGCAGCCAGCCCATAGAACAGCGACGGGTCGGGCAGCACGCCCATCATCCGCAGCACGCATTTCACGCGGCGGGCGTCGGCCGCTTCGGGGTCGGCGATATTGCCGCCCGTCACGAATTCGCCGACGTCAAACCGGCCCTCCAGGTCGAGCACTTCCAACTCGCCTTTGCGGCGGGTCTGACTGCCCACCACGATGGTCACGCCCAGGCCTTTGACCAACCCGGTGATTTCGCCATCCTTCGGTTCCAGCTTGCCCTCGCCGTTCAAGAGCGAACCGACGGCTTTGAGCGCTTCGCTCTTGCCGTGGTCATTGCGGCCCTTGAGCACGGTGACGCCGCCCCCTTCGGGCAGCGTGATGGCGAGTTGCCCAATCGGCCCCGTGTTTTGAATGAGAATGTCCGGATTTGTTTCGGCAGTGCTCACGGCGCGTGTCCCTTTTGAATGAGTTGCGATTCGTCCAATCGTCCCGACTTGTTGCCAGTATGATTATCGACCAGCCGCCCTAAGTCAATAACTTAGTCTTAAAATTTGCAAGATCGTCAACCCAGGATTTTGTCGACGCAAAGCTGATTCAGGCTCATGCCTCGCCAGCGGGCTTCGTGTTTGAGCATGTCGCGGACTTCCTGCGGCAATCGCACCGTGATCATGGTTTTCATTCGGCCGTTTTTCTTGCCGCGTAGCCAAGTGCTGCGCAAGTCGCGGAGCATGTTGCGAAGCTGCTGGTAGCCGGCGCTGGCCGCCATGATTTCGCGGTCGCGTTGGCTGGCGCAAAGCTGGGCTACCTCGCCGTGCGGCCCCAGGTAGATTCCGTAGAAAGTGATCCAATCGAGCCCGGCAGCGTATTGCGCGTTGGCCCGGTCGACGATGGGTTGTAGAAGATCCTCGGCATCTTGCGGTCGCATCACGCCACCCTTTCCGTTTCTGTTGATGCTGATTTGACGATGGCCTTCTGCGCGGAATTGATGCGCGCAAGGCACGAGTCGCAAATGACGTGATTGTGGTTGAGCCGATCCTCCATGATGCTGGGCGTGGAAACCAGAATCCAACCCGGCGGCGGATCCTTCGCGCCGTTGGTCGTGTGCTCATCCCGGCACAGTTCGCAAGTGAATTTGTAGAGCGTTCTGACTCCCATGATTATCCCCTGACTTTCATCAGTGACGGTTGCACTTTGTAGCCCACGTAGAGCGGGTGATAAGGCTCGCCGATCTTCGTCAGCTTGAGCGCGTGCAATTCAATGCCGCGCAGTAGCTTGAGCACGGTGGCCGACCGCCCCAGGTGCTGCCCGTCATTGCCCCAGGCGCAAATCACCATGCTCGCCTCGATGGCACAGCCCAGGATCGTCTTGTCATTCTCGGGGCCAATCGGATCGGCAGCGGCCCGCATGACGGCCGGGTCGGTGGCGCGAAAGGCAAACAGGTTCGTCACGATCAGGCCGGCAAAACCCATTTGCACTGCGCGGCGTTCGCAGCGTTCCACGGTCGGGTCATTTTGGAATTCGTCGGCGGTGGAGGGGTTGAGCATGATGAAGTTGAGCCACGGGCCGGACTCCTGCCAGCGGCGGCGGAGTTCGTAGCGGTGTAGGCGGTCGAGGCTGAATCGGGCGCTCTTGTGGTTGTCGAAGAGCGCGGCCTGGATCTCGGGCATGCGGGCCTCCGTGCCGGGTGAGTTATTGGGCGGCCATCGCCAATTTAAGTCCGATCAAATAGGCTCGCATTCGCCAGTGATGCACCACGCCGACGTCGCTCCATTCAATTGGGCTGCCAGTGATTTCCAGCCACTGCCGCCACGTCTCGGGAGAAAACAGACACTTGAAAGCGTCTTTCTTTTTGATTTCGGCAATCAATTTCTTGTCGCCGTCGATCCGGTCGATCAACATTTCCTTGGCCCGGTCTTCATCCCAATCGATGAAGTGCAGGCCCTCGGCGCTGGCTTGGCACTTCTCGCCGAAATACTGAATGTTATTGTTGGCGATACCGGCCAACCGCACTTCGGCCGACCAGCGGAACGTGGCGCAACCCAGGTCGCCCGACACGAAAAGTTTGCTGCCGCAGCGCAGGTATTCGATCAACCAGTTGCAATCCTCGGGCACGCCCCACCGCAGGAATTCCAGCGATGGGACTTGCTCGCCGGTCATCGATTCGACGATGGCGGGCTGCGACCAATAGGACAGTCGCCGATGCTTGGCGAAACGCTGGCGGATTTCATCGTCAGTCAATTGAGCCATAGTTACACCGGCATCTGCCTAGGGAGTTCCTGATAGGCCTTGCCGAATAGCTCATTGCCGGCGGCTTTCTTGCCGACCTGATACAACACGACTTCGCCGGTTTCCGACTCGTCACCAGTCACGCCGTTCCAGGGCGTGGTCGCCGGAAACCATTTTCCGCTACGATCAAGCGTGCCCCACTTGAGCGCGTTGGATTTCTTGGCCCAGAATTCTGACCCAGGTTTGACGCTCGTGTATTCGCCGTTCTGCTTGAAGAAAAACGGGATGCCGCCTTCGCACTGTCGCATCAGCGATTGCGCCCAAGCGGGGTGCATCGGCCGGGCACCGTGGCCGCTCTCGCCGCCGACGATCACCCAATCAATTATCGGCAGGCACGAACTAGGCAACTTGACTGACTCGACCAGCGGCTCGCAACTGAGAAACACGCCAGCCGCGTATTTCTTCGCTTCCAAGAGCGGCTCAATGTTTCTGTCGGCGTCTTTCTGTTCGGCAATGCTGGTGCCGAACATCAGATTCACCCGGTAGTAATTCAGGTCCGGCAGCATTGACAGGATATTCTCCGGCCGCTTGGTGAGCACCAGCCACAAGAGCCACGGCGTTTGATCGATCAACTCGAAGAGTTCGGCCCGCAGGTCGCTCATCTTGGCAAGCCGCTCGCCGCGCAGCTTCCCCAGCGTGGTCTGGCCAGCCCGGCAGGTGCCGATATCATCGCGCCACCAGAGCACCGTGTTATCGCCGGTTTCTTTATCGCGCTCGTGCGAGAGGATATTGCCGGGCCAATCCTCGAACACGTCGGCCAGACTGGCGCAGAAGACAGCCCGCCGGGCTCCAGCCTTGCGGGCTTCGGCGTTCCACTTGAGCGGCTGGTGCCAGTAGCTGGGGCTGGTTTTGATTCGCGTGCCGGCTGGCCCCCAGACGGCCTTGCCGGTGCGTTTGGAAAAGGCCTCGGCATAGCAAAAACGACACCCAGCGGCCACCTTAGTGCAGCCGATAACATGATTGAATGTGTATCCTGGCAGGCGTGTTCCGTCTGGTTGTTCCGTGGCGGTCCATTCAATCTTTGTTTCAGCCATCGACGTGCCTCCAGTTTTTTCCCGTCGCGACGTGGCTGATCTTTGTCATCGAAACACCATACCGTTTGGCGAGAACGCGAAGCGGAATACCGGCTCGCCGTTCTTTGCGAATATCAACGACAGCAGCATCGGTTAATTTTGATTGAGATTGCCTGATGCCGACAGTTGCACGACCATGCTTCCTTTTGTCTTCCCAATTCGCTTCTGGCGTTCCCCAATAGAGATTGTCGATTTTGCAATTGAGCCTATCACCGTCACGGTGGCAGGATTCCATCCGGTCGTTCGGCCGTGGTCCGATGAATACTTCGAGCATTAAAACGTGGACGAAAACCCGACGGAAATTCCCATCGATGCCAGTTCGCAAAACGATCCGACGATAGCCTTCGCAGATATCGCCATTGATCTGCCGCCAGCAGTCGGTCATTTTTCTGACCTTACCACCCTTTCCCCAACACGATTCGATTTGGCCATCAGAACTAATCCGGTACGCTGGAAACCCTGGAACCGCTCGCCATTCGATTTTGGTTTCAGCCATCAGATATGGTTCCAGCTTTGCCGCAGCACGATTTGCGAAACTCTCGCCTTGGAAATCCCGAACCTTTTCGCCAGCGCCGCCAGCGATTCACCGCGCCGACGCGCGGCCCTGATTTCCCGCACTTGGTTTTCGGTCAGTTTCGAGTTCGTTTGTTTGCTTCCGGTGGTCATGGTGCCGTGTCGCACTTTGTCCGCCGCATTTTGCTTCTTCGTGCCCCAATAGAGATTGCTCAGTTTGCAGTTGGCCCGGTTGCCGTCACCGTGGCAGGCTTCCATCGATGGCGGCCTCGGCCCGACAAAAATCTCCAATACGAGGACATGCACGAATACGCGATAGATTTTGCCGTCCGGCCGTTGCAGGCAAACCCGGCGGTAGCCGTTGCAGTTATCGCCGGCCATCCGCTTCCAGGTTTTTGTCATCTTGGCTGTCCGTCCGCCTCGCGACCAACACGACAGCACTTGGCCCATATTGGTAACGCAGTAGCCCGGATAACCAGGAATCGCTCGCCAAACCATGCTGGTTGGCAAATCATCCGCCATCAGTTGCTGACGCCTCTTGCTTGCGAAGTTTGGCCGCAATAGCCCAGGCCCGCGCGCCGATATTGTTCATGCTGCTGCGGCGCTTATCGTGCCACTCGGCTTTCCATTGCTCTTTCTTGGCCGAATCGTCGATCAGGCTGAGCGCCTTGTGGTAGGTCGCCCGGTCGGCTTCGCTGCCGATCAGCACTGTGTCGAGCACGTCGGGGATCTTTGCCTTGCACCGCAAAATGCAATCGGCAAGGCTGGCCCCGAAATTATCCTGGCACCATTCCTCGATTTGTTTTTCCGTGGCGATGATCATAATCGGCATTTCCTTGCGATCATCTTCCGGTCCGTCGAGTTGATGAACACCGTAATTGCCTTGCCCTAACAGCAACACGGCCATTGCCGCGACCTCGAAGGAATCAGCCTCGATGGTATAGGCGTCGCTGGGATTGCTGATTTCAAAAAGCATCTTGTCCACCGTTCTTGTTTTCCGCAGTGCGTATGCAATGCAGGCCACCGTGCATTAGCGATAGATTTTCGAGCATTCCAGGCAGCAACTGCCGCGCAGCACAAACTGGCCCTTGCGGTTCGCCGTGTAATATTTCACGAGAAACCGCACCACGCGCAGACAAACCGGACAGGCAATCGGCTTGAGTGGCTCCCGGTTTGTTCTATCCGCAGCGTGATTGTCGGCGGTCGCGTTCATTTCAGATCCTTCCACCGCTGAATGCGAGAGGCCAGCGTGCTTTCCTGTAATCAACCGCGCCAGAAACACCGCAGTATGGCCCCACGGTCGCGTTTGCCGCTGTGCATGCACATGACCTACTAGCCGCATGTTTTGATTATGCCGCTGGCTCATGGCGCAATCCCAGCAGCAGGTGTCCTGTGACCCGCGAACAGAACGACGCGACGCACCGCGATTCGCGCTCGCCGCGATGTTTGCTCACTTGCCTTGCCGCGCGGCTCACTTGCACTTTGGGGGCGGGCGGCCGAAGCCGCTATCCCCGACTCTTTCCCGCGTTCGGTGCCAGTTCTCGGCCGGTAAACGTGTCGAGTTGTTGGCATCCTAGGCCCGGCGGTGGCCTGTTGTTTCGATTCACTATCCGCGATGGTTGCTCCTGTTTTGGCGAGTGTTTTATCCGCAGGTGTAATCAACGCTGTATCCGCAATTGTTGGAATAGCCTATGTCCGCAGGTTTAATCCCGGCTTGATCCGCGTGCATGAACAGCCTAGCTCCGCAGTAACATACGCCGCGATGGTCCGGCACACCATTTACCCGCATTTGGTCATTGCCTGCCGCGATGATTTTCCGGGACTGCCGCAGTGATCTGCGCGTTGCCGCGATGATTCGCAATTGTGGCACGGTCCGCTTTTGTGTTTGTGGCCCGAATAACCTTGCGCCAGCACTCGACTCCTTCCGCAGCGTCCCACGCAGTACGCCGCAATGTTTTCAGCAGTAGCCGCAGCGCTTCATCCGCTGTTTTGTCTTCACCTGCATTAGACCGCGATGATACTCAGAATCCGATTCATCCGCAGTTTCAGACTGGTGCCCGAGTGTGATCGATAACTGGACTCGACCGCAGCGTGCCTCGGTGGCATTCACCGCGACGCCTTGGGGTATTAGTCCGCAAGTGCGGAGCAAACGGTGTCACCGCGATATACGCCATCCCGCAATGCGGAGGTGTGGAAACCACCACGGTGCCGGTGTCGGGCGAGCAGAGAGCCACGGCGCAACACACCTTCGCCGGCTGCTGTCCGGAGACAGATATCGGCAAACTCTTCACAGCGTTCGGCGAGCCATCCGGCCGGTAAACGTGCCGGTGGTGGATCGCCCTAGCCCTGGCGGTGGGCTGTATTTCAAGTTTTCAAAGAGCGCGAACTACCAATCACAAACCGCGTGGATTCGCTGTCGTATTCACCGCAGTGAATTTCTCTGCATGGTCCCGCCGCAATGGATCGTGCGAGCCAATGGTGTCACCGATTGGATCTGTTGTTGCCGAAACGAAGAATCTTTGCACCGCAGCGTCGCACCCTGCTATCCGCAGCGTAAGGCCGTCAGCCCGACCGGATGCAACCTCAAGACGTGACCGCGTGAATGTCCGTGTTTTTTCCCGATAGCAGGTCAGTTTGCCGGTGGCTTTCAGCGTCATCCACTTCGGGGGCGGAGCCAGAGCCAGTTGCACTGGATGGCATATCCCCAACTCTTAGCCGCGTTCGGCCGGCCTTGCTGGCGCTGTTTGGATTCGTGCGCCAGCCCTTGCCGCCCTAGGCCCGTCGGTGGCCTATGACCCGTTCAACCTTCGGTTTCGGCCAGCGGTTCGGGTTCTGCCGCCGGCTTTTCTTTGGCTTTCTCCACCACCAATTCAATGCCCCGCGCGTCGAGCTTCTGCCGAATCAAATCTGTCAATTTGAACCACGGCAGCCGCTCGCAAAAACCATGCTCGCTGATGTTGAGCTTGACCACCGCGTATTTGCGGCGTGCCGCGAAGTTGGCAAGCTGCACGCTGGCCTCATGCAAGCCCGTGTCGATGCGATTGCGATACTTGAGCACGGCCGCCTCGCGACGCTTGCCGAAGCTGGCCTCCGGGCGTTGCTCCGCCTTTTGGTCATCGCTCCAGCGGTTCAGCTTGCGCGAATGTTCCATCGACCAGCGGCGCAGATGATCGCCGTGCATGGCCCAGACGCGCTCGCCCTTCAAGTCGAGGGCAATCAAGAGCGAATCTTTGTCGGTGCGGACGAACAACTCGCCGCTCAAATGCTCCGGCACTTCCGATCTTGGCAGCCACGCCACAAGTTTCGCCATCAATCGCGTCGAGGGTCCGGTGCTCGACGCGCCGGGGCGGTTGTCGTTTTGCTGCACCCGCTGCTGATAGAGGGCCAACTCGGTGCAGCGGGCTTCGCCGCTGACCATCTTGTCGAAGGCGGCAAGTTGCCGGCGGAATTGATGGCCACCCCGCAGCCGCAGCTTGAATCGCGTCTCGCCGATCCGCGCGCTGATCACCGGGATTTTGTCTTTGCCGTATTCGCAACTCCAGCCCTGGGCACCCACGGATAGCGGCACCGGGTAGCGGAAATTCGGCAGGCTCACGCCGCAGGTCCACAAGAGTTCCCAGCGGATCGCCCGGTACTTCCCCTGGATGGCATGATCCATCGCCACCACGCAGGCCGTCGACATATTGGGAAAGCGGGCACGAATCTTGGGGTACAGATAGACCGCTTGCATCGGCGGCAACTTTTCCATGCCGGGTTCGCGCCGCACGTCGGCCGCGTAGAGTTCGCTGACGATGAAATTCGCGGCGCTGGTGGTGTCCGACCAGCCCGCCTTGAGCGATTCACGCAATCGCTTCCAGGCGTCGGCCTGCGTTTCGCCTTCATTGGCCACGGGGCCAGCCACCGGAAACGTCACGGCCCGCATGATGTAGCGTTTGTTCCAGCAGTCGCTGCAATAATTCTTGACGTCGCCGCCATCCTTGAGTGACTTCCAGGATTTGGGCAGGCGAATGCCTTTGGGCGTGGCCTTGGTCTTTTGCTCTTTGGCGCACCCGTCGCAGGTCATCTTGATAACGGGCTCATTCGTCGTGAGCTTCGGTGCTTTCGTGGGCATGATTCGTCCTTTTCGTCCGTGGTTGAAAATTGCCAGCCGCCGGGATGAGCGTCTATTTTTGTGTCCCGCGATTTGTCAGGGGTAGCACCTAGGATGCCGCCCCGGTTCCGTTCGTCCGGTTCAAACAAGTGATGCGCGCACTTCGTAATGACCAGCGCGACTCGCAGTGGACCGACGGGGACTCGAACCCCGATCACCGGCATGCCGAGCCGGTATCCTGCCAATTGAACGATCAGCCCACGGCCGCTTGGTTGCGGCTATTCAAACCAGTCTGCCGGGAGTCGAACCCGAATCCGCGACAGGCTCTACCTCTGCCGCCCGCTAGCCGTTCCAGCGGTTCGCAAACTGACGCGACTGTCTAATGTCGTCGCCGCATGTGGTTCTTTGCTTTATTTGGAAGGGTGATCAAAGCACCACGAACGAACGTCCACCCTTACGCTTTCAAATGGCGGTTATGGGAGTCGAACCCACCTTCGGGGTTATGAGCCCCGCGTGCCTCCACGTACACTTTCCCGCCGTAAGCGCCCCCCGCCGCATATCCGGCGACGGGGGGCTACTGGATTATGAGTCCAGGTTGCGACCATCTGTTGGCCAATGTGATTGTCCGTTTAACTCACCGATCCTACTGAGTAACCACCGTGTTTTTCTATTAAACTACGCCTCATTAAGTTCCTGCCCAAGATGAGGCGGCCCGAATCGCACGGGCATCCGCTGGCATTGGATCGTGTCGGTGAGACTCGACCATTCGCCACGTCGCAATGCTCAGTCTCGAACGATAGTCTGAGTCTAAGGTCGCCATCGTGCCTGCCTCTGCCAATTGGGCTACCGCCGCAAAGCCATCAAAAATTGAGAATGCGGCGGGCGGGAATCGAACCACGCACTGTGGGCACAAAAGCTGTTTAGTCTAAGGCTAAGTCTAAGACTGGCGTTCGTTCCGCTTGTTTCCTTATTTGGTTGCCGGTTGATTGAAGATGAAATCGAACAACTGTTCGCCCGCCTTGCCGTCTTGCTTGACTTCGGCCGCGTTCGCTTCCTCGCGAGCCACCGTCAACGCATCGGCCACTTGCTGCAATCGGCGCTGCCATTCTCGCTTGGCCCGCGCCGGCACTGCACCCGACAATTGCACTTCGGTCCAGGTGCCAGCCGCCACGTCCACGGTGATCGTTTCCGACTTGCCGGGATGCTGTGCAGTCGGCTCGAAATGCACCAAAACTTTCTGATCTTTTCGGGTGCGAATCTTCTGCGTCGGTGCCGACCGCCACACGCGAGCACCTTCGTCATATTCCCATTTGTGGGCGGGGTCGAGCGTGGGGATCTTGGCGACCAAATCGGTCAAATCCTTGACTCGCTTTTCCAGATAGAGCAAGTGCGTGACGGGCACCTGGGGAATCGTCACGTCGCCCAGCTTGACGTCAGCGCGAGCGGCGCAATTGCCTTCGTCCTGGGCACGGCAGATTTTGATGGCGTCGACAAATACATGCCGCAAACTCTCTAGGCCATCTTCGACGATTTGCGTCACCAGCTTGCTTTCGTCCGGCAACTTATCGCCGTCGTCAGTCAACGGCTGGTAGGTTCGCGAGAGGCCAGAAAAAATGGCCGGTGCTTGGTGCGCCTTGTGGATTTTGTCGATCACCGATTGCAGGCGGTTCTTGGCCGCCGGCAGCAACGCGATTGCCTGATGCAGTTTCATTTCGTGGTTTCCTGTTGTCCCGATCTTAAACTTGACACTAACAAAATGAGGGG
>CAZHSZ010000027.1:0-1449 GCA_964535425.1 uncultured Candidatus Saccharibacteria bacterium
CAAAAAAGAAAACGCCGCCCGACGCTTCCCAGGTACTCGACCTGACGCATGCTCAACCTACGCAGATCGAGATCGAAGCGATGGAACGCCGGGCGGCGCAGGCTCTAGTGCAACTCGAGCCGTTCCGGGACTATAGCACTCGCTTTTTTCGCAGGCTACTGAAGAGTCGGAGGTGTCTCTTTAGAGGGCGTTTCGTTCGTCTGTCGATGACGGCGCAGTGCGATATAGAAAAGCCCGGCAAAGACAAGGACCGCGAATGCGAGTCCTCCCCATACTATTCCCGGGTACTGTTCGGTAATGCGGCTTTCTTCCGTATCACACGCATCCCCTACTCCGTCACGGTCTATGTCGGCCTGGTCGCGGTTCGGTGCATCCGGACAATTATCCGTCCCCTGCATAACGCCGTCCTGGTCGAAGTCCTCGCACACGTCTCCGCGTCCGCTTGTATCAATGTCGGCCTGGTCGGCGTTTGCAATACGCGGGCAGTTATCCGACAAATCCGCGATACCGTCCTCGTCGCTATCTGCTGGCTTGTATGCGCTATTCGCCTTCCCTCCAGTCAATGAGCCCGAGACCGCGGTGGCGAGGTCGCTAAACTGCGGACGCTCGCCCGTTTCCTGCGGTATGACGACTTCCGGATCAGAGTAGAGCACGTATGATTTCCCCGGCTGGG
The DNA here is from genome assembly GCA_964535425.1 of uncultured Candidatus Saccharibacteria bacterium. Taxonomy (GTDB): domain Bacteria; phylum Patescibacteriota; class Minisyncoccia; order Phycocordibacterales; family Phycocordibacteraceae; genus C7867-001. The sequence continues at coordinate 674 of CAZHSZ010000027.1, forward strand.
CAAGGAAAAGAAGGGTTGCCGAGGTTTCGACTACGTCCGCATTTACGAACGCAAGCTCGGTGAAACGAAGCGGCTGGGAGAATTCAAGGGTGACGGTCCACGTACGTGAAGTGAATGCGGGAAAGGATACGGTATTCCCTTCCGGCCGAGTGCGCGCGAGAACCGTACGCGGCTGCCCGTTACTGTCTGCCCGTATGGTAATCGCGGTCGGCCGCACGACATACTGGCTGAGCGACATCCGGAGCGAGTCGCTCGTGATAGGTGTCTCGAATTCGTACTGGAGCGTAACGGAGCCTTGCTGCCCGGGGACTTCCGGAAGCGGAAAGTCGACGACCGTCGCGTGATTCCGGTCCGTCAAAGGAGCGAGCGCCGAGGCTTCGAGGCCGGCACCTCTCACCTGCACCGATACCGCGTTTGAAGCTGTGCGCCGTACTTCGTACGGGAGAAACGCGTCATCCGCGGCGTTGTATACGCCGAACACCTGACTGTCCGCCACCTCCGCCGGAAGCGTAACCGAAGCTATGGTTGGCACGACGATTGCGCGTGAAAGCGCTACGTTTGCCGTTGAACGAAACGAGGATTGTACTTGGGACGTACCTGCGGCAAGCACCGTGCCTTGTATGGCGAAAAGCGCAAGCACCAGTACACCGATGAGACGTTTAGACATGGGATGGGGGTACGGAAGGCGGCGTGTACGTCGGCGGCATGAGGTTTGAAGGGATGGCCGTCGGAGCTTCTGCTACGGTAGCCGCTTGCGGCTTCTTGCGGCCGATGAA
>CAZHSZ010000027.1:1549-3737 GCA_964535425.1 uncultured Candidatus Saccharibacteria bacterium
AACGCGAAGCATGCGCCGAGTATCGTATGGGTCCGGTATATCGTGCGTACCGCTTCAGGATGGGTTTCGCTTTTATACTGCGCACTGAAGAAGAATCCGAGCGCGAAGAAAAGCGCGGACGCAAGGAAGAGCACTACCGCGTCGTCATGCACGATGCCCGTACTCCATGCCGGTGACGTCATACTTTGAAGCGCGAGCGCTCCCGGGACAAACATGAGGAAAGACATATAGGCTCCCTTGGAAAGATCGCGAGTCACAAAGTAGGTCATGACCGAGATGACGGTCGCCTCTACCGAGAACGCGATGGCGAGCACGGGGCCATGGAGCTCGATAGCGGTAGCGACACCGAGGAAGAACGTAGCAACGAGGGAATAGATATAGAAGAACACTTGCTTCTCGGTCTTCATGCTTACGACCGCACTTCCGATAGCGAACACAATCATCCACCCCGCAAGCAGGAGGCTACGCATCTCCTCGATTGCAAGCGTATTGATAACCGAGAAAATCAGTATGGAATTTGCAATCGCGATATAGGCGGCGCTATTGGTCGAATCCTCCTTGTTTCTCACGACCCCGATAACGTTTGCGACGAAATACATAAGCGCGAGCGTAAGCGTAATCACCACTACCAGGAACTTCTGATCTTCAGGGACTGCACCTGCATACCCGAACATGAAGGGTGCGCAGTATAAAAGGAGTCCGACTATCGAAGCGAAATTCACCGTCCCCCACCCCTTCAGGGCGGAAACCCAGAGCGAGGCGGCACTCACCACCGCAAGGTACGCAAAGAGGCCGACCACGGAAGGCTCCGGCGCGTGCGTAAGGAGCGGAGCCCCGAGCGCGACTAGCACGCCGTACACCGCAAGCTTCTCGCGGTTATATACGGCGCTCAGCGTCGTCACGCAGGCACCTACCAAGAATGAGAACGCGAGCACGAGCTCCGGGGTGAAGAAGTCGTACACCACGCGCGCCGCATATGCGGTCATAAGTACGATGGCGGACCCGAGCACGATGAGAATATTCGACTGGACCGCGCTTCTACCCATGCGCCATGCGCCGATGAGTACGAGAACGGCGCCGAGTCCAAGGCCAAGCGCGATACGCCCGACCGGCCCTATCCAGTTATGCACGAAGGCATAGCTCACGAACCATCCGAAGCCGATAAGCACCATGAGAACGCCGAGCACGGAGAGCCAGTTATTGCGGAGCCACTCGGTAGCTTGGTTTGGCGTTTCCTCGCTCACGACGACGTCTTTCTTGACCGCAGGTGGCTCGGTAAAGGCTGCGTCCGCGTAGGCGGGCACTGGGCCTACAGACGGCTGCGGCGCGGCTGCCGGTGAGCTCCGCTCGCGCAATTGCTTTTCAAGTTTCGCGATGCGAGAAGAGAGACTGCTCTGATTTATAAAAAGGACTACGGCAATAACGATGCCAATGGTTGAGAGCATGGATAGTGAGTTATATCGAAATGCTAGCACACGTTATTTCGACGTACGGGGTATTCCCCTCCCCAACCCACTTCCCCAATCCCGGCCGAAAACAAAAAACCGCCGGAGCGGTTTTTTGTTTTGGAGCCAGAGGCCGGGATTGAACCGGCGACCTCTTCGTTACGAGTGAAGTGCTCTACCAACTGAGCTACTCTGGCGATGATTCGGAAGATACCATGTTTTTTCGTCTGAAACCATATACTCTACCCCGCCCACACCCCTGCATTTTCCATCGCCATCGTGTCGTACACTAAAGGTATGACCGACTCACCGAAAACCATCCTCTGGGTAGAAGACGATACTGTGCTCGGAAGCCTTATCGACCAGCGCTTCGCCGCGGAAAACTTCCGCATCGTCCATGCCGTAAACGCACAGGACGCACTTACGCTTGTCGTCTCCGAACGGCCCGACATCATCCTGCTCGATATTCTGCTGCCGGGGATGAACGGTGTCGAGCTCCTGAAAGTATTGAAATCCGACGAGGCGACGAAACAGATACCTGTCTTGATGTTCTCGAACCTCGATGACCAGGCGCATGTGGATGAGTGCACGGCGCTTGGTGCCGCGGGCTTCTTCGTGAAGGCGTACGTGACACTCGACACTATCGTCCATCAGATCCAGGGCGTACTAAACGCGTGGGAGACGCCGAAAGCTGAACAAAAGTAAAAGCGCTTTCGCGCTTTTACGTTATCTGAGCCGATGGT
>CAZHSZ010000027.1:3837-5146 GCA_964535425.1 uncultured Candidatus Saccharibacteria bacterium
GTTATCTGAGCCGATGGTCGGGATTGAACCGACGACCCCCACCTTACCATGGTGGTGCTCTACCAACTGAGCTACATCGGCAAGCGAGTACGAGAGTGAAAGTCCTCTTTCGCTATCAATACGAGCGTAGCTGATGCAAGAAATGCGAGTCTTCGAGCACTTTCTTACATCGGCGAGCGCCCGCACGATTAATGCCGATAGTACGTTATTTTCGCCATTCTTTCAATTTTCCTTTCCTCAGGCGCCTAAACGGTATACCCTTATACCCTATGTGTGGCGTCATCGGATACATCGGGCCGAGGAATGCGACCCCCATTTTAATCGAGGGTTTGCGCGCCCTTGAGTATCGGGGATACGACTCTGCGGGCATCTTCGTCGCTGGAAAAGGCGCCTTGAAGCGCTCTGGAAAAGTCTCCGAGCTTGCAGATGCAATTACAGCAGATTTCTCCGGCCACTGCGGCATCGCGCACACCCGCTGGGCTACCCACGGAGCTCCGACTGAGACGAATGCGCATCCCCATGCCGACCCCTCAGGCACCGTATGGATAATCCATAACGGCATCATCGAAAACTACGCCGATATCAAAGCCGAGCTTATGAAAGACGGCGTTACGTTTAAGTCCGAAACGGATACGGAAGTACTCGCGGCGCTTATCGGTAAGAAATACGCGGAAGGCGTCCTGCTTGAAGACGCAGTGTGCGAAGCATTGAAAGAGGTGCGCGGTACCTACGGCCTTGCGGTCGCCTCAATGCGCGAACCGGAGAAGCTCGTCGCCGCGCGCCTTTCAAGCCCGGTCATGCTCGGCGTCGGAAAGGACGAGTACTACATCGCGTCTGACGCGAGCGCCATCCTGAAACACACGCGCGACGTTATCTACCTTGAGGACGGCGAGGTAGCTACTTTGACGCGCAACGGCTACGAGATTTCCACGCTCGCGCGCACGCCGCTCCAAAAGAAAGTGGAAACGCTTGAGTGGGACGTGGAGAGCGCGCAGAAAAAGGGCTACGACCATTTCATGATGAAGGAAATGATGGAGATACCAGAGACCATCGAGAACACGCTTCGCGGTCGCTTGCTGCCAAAAGAGGGTGATGTGAAGCTTGGCGGGCTTCGCGACGTACTCCCCCGCATACGGGAGGCGAAGCGCATCATGATTACCGCGTGCGGGAGCGCTTCCTACGCAGGACGAGTCGGAGAACTTCTGCTTGAAGAATTCGCCGGTATCCCGGTAGAGGTCGAGCTTGGCTCCGAGCTCCGCTACCGCAGGCATACCATGGACCCGAAAGAAACCGTCCTCCTCGCCATCTC
>CAZHSZ010000027.1:5246-11130 GCA_964535425.1 uncultured Candidatus Saccharibacteria bacterium
GAGCTGCAGAAGCTCCCGGACCTTGCACGCGCCGTCCTCGCGCGCCGAGAGACCATACAGGCGATTGCCAAAAAATACGCAAAGGTCCAAAACGCATTCTTCCTCGGTCGGAAGTTCCAGTGCCCTATCGCCTACGAAGGCGCCATAAAGCTGAAGGAGGTCGCCTATATACATGCCGAGGGGTATGCCGCCGGAGAAATGAAGCACGGCCCTATCGCGCTTATCGAGCCATCCTTCCTCTCGGTCGTCCTCGTACCAGATGACTCAATGTATGAAAAGTCGAAGTCGAATATCCAGGAGATACGGGCGCGCGGTGGCACCGTTATTGCCATTACGACCGACGGAAAGGAAGATGACCTGAAGGGTCTCGCCGACGACGTGATATCCGTCCCGAACGTCCATGAGGCGCTCCTCCCTATCCTCACGACCATCCCGGTCCAGCTCTTCGCATACTATGTGGCGCTTGAGCGCGGTCTCAATATCGATATGCCTCGGAATCTCGCGAAGTCCGTCACGGTCGAGTAAAGGGTATGTACTCTTTGCTGGCTACGCTCGCTCGAAAAAGCAAAACTTCGTATTGCTTTTGCTCACTCGCTTGCCAGTAGCGCTATCCACCGCAAAACGCTTCTGGGTATCAACGGCGGAATGCTACGCTAGATAGCAATGAGCGCCGCTCTTTTCTGCCCCTGCAATCATCACAAAATCGTGCCGCTGATGATTATCCTCATCGGGGCGACCTTTCTCCTAAATGCGTTTCAGGTGCTTCCGGTGGGCATCGTCGCCTTCGTCTGGCCGGTACTCCTTATGGTTGCGGGGGTCGCAAAGCTCTCCGGACGCAAATGCTCCTGCTGCGAGCGAGGTTAAGACACCCTCCCCTTTCTTTTTCTCTTTCTTATTTCTTCAGAAGCGCGAGTATCTGATCGAGCTTCTCGCTCTCGATGCGATCGAGCGCTATCTGCAGCGTTTCTATCTCCTTCTTCGCTTCTACGTTCGTCTCATAGTCGGCCTTGGCTTGATGGCGGTCGCGGTCTGCGGCGCGGTTCTGACTCATCATGATGAATGTCGAGAGAAGGATGGCTTCAAGGCTCACGATCATCGTCAGAAGCCCGAACGGAAACGGCTCTATCGGCACGAGAATCCAAACGCCGAACCATACAATATGGATGAATACGAACGTCCATGAGCCGACGAAGTCCGAAATCCAATCCGACAGGCGGTCTCCGAGCGTAAGCGTCGACTGATGCTCGCTGTGCCAATTTTTCGGGTGCGTTTTCTCTTTTGAGTCAGTGGTCATACAAGGGTGTGATTATGCTGCGGTAGGCGTCTCTTCCTGACGTCTCGTGTTCAGCCCCATAATACCAAGGGTAAAGAAGATGATGCCGGCGCACACCATGATGAGCATGTAGAGCGTCCGGCCCGAGAACAAGGTCGGCTGGCCCGCGTCCGAGATGAAGCTCGTGCTCGCAGAATCAAGCGTCGCGGCTTGCGCGGTCTTCGTAAACGGAATCGGTGAGGATTTCGCGAGGATTTTGCCGCTATTGTCCACGGTCGCAACCGATACGCTATGACTTCCGTCTTCAAGCTCCTTGTTGAGCGTGTACTTCCAGCTTCCGTTCGCATCCGTCTTTACGGTGACGACGACGGGGGTGCTGTAGATGTAGAGCGTGACGAAACTGTTCGGGAGCGCGCGACCGGTAAGCGCGACCTTCTTCTCTTCCGTAAGCGCCACCGAGGAAACCTGGTAGGAGCGCGCGACCGGCGCGGAAGAGCGTTCCGGCTCTTCGGGGGTCACCTGCACGAGCTTTGCCTGGGCAGGGTCGAATCCGAGCGCGACCTTTTCTCCTGCTGTAATCTTTTTTCCCTTATATACGCTCGTCGGCGACGGCTTTACCGGGTCGATATTATAGACGTGCACCGAGTCGTAGTCGGAAATGCCGTCCTTGTTCGTATCCTTATACAGGAGGTCGCCTCCCTGCTCCTTGAGCGCCTTCTGTTCTTCATCCGCCGCAGCGGTGAGCGGCGCAACTGCGGAATCGACGAGCGTCCCTACGGATGCGCTGTCGGTAGTAACGCCGTATTCGGAAAGCACAGACATTCGTTCGGTGATTTCGGCGGTAAGGGCGGTGGCCTGCGCACGCACATCGGTACCTGCGGCGAGCCGTTCATCGATGTGGGCGAGTACGGAAGCGCGGAGCTGCTCAAGCGATTCTTTTTTCGCCGTACGCTGCTCGTCGTTCATGGTAGCGAAGGCTGCGCGTATCTTATCGTCAACGAACGCCACGAGCGCCCTGCGTGCCTGCTGGCGGGCCTTATCCGTCTCGTCGAAGACCGAGACGACGGTAAAAAGCTTCGCTACTTTCGCTTCGGTAGTGGTCGAGAGCCGTGTTCGCTCGAGGCTAGGAGAGGTAGTCGGTAGCGCGAGCGTGCGCTCTATGTCCTGTACGAGCGGCTGCGGGAGGTCAACTACCGGCCGCGGAGTTGGAGCAGGCGTAGGTACCGTTTCAGGAACCGGTGCGGCGGTAACCGGGGGGTTAGTGACCGGTGCGGGATTCGATACCGGAACAGGAGGCGTGTAGGTGACAGGCGGCACATATGAGGCAGGGACAGTAGACGTCGCCGGAGATGGTACGGGCGTGGTGGTAGCTATCGGTATCACACGGGGCGGTACCGGAATCGTGTTCGGGTTGTCAGTGGTGTTCGTACCGGTTGTGGTAGCGACGGTCGTGGTAGTAGTTCCCGTGGCGCCCGCAGCGCTTGCGACCTCGCATTTTGAAGGCGCTGTCCCAAGCACGGTAGCTATTTGGCTGTAGGTCGTCCCCGGCGTATCCGCAGACACCATATAGTACTGATTGGAGCCTTCCGGAAGACCGTTGTCGTAATACGAGGTCTTAGTGCCTTCGAATACTTGAGTTCCGTTTTTATAGAGGCGGTAGATTGTGTCCGACCCGACGGTCGTCCACGAAACCCGTATGACGCCGGTGCCGCAGGAGCCTTTTTTAGTCTCGACCGAGAAGAGTCGGATGATATCCGGGGAGCTGGTCGCCGGATAATTTATCGGTTCTACGAACGTGCCGCCCAAGGTCGTCGTGGTCGAGAAGTTCCAACTCGACGTCGTCGCAGACGCAAGCGTTTCCACGTAGCGGGCATGCCCGACAACTCCCGCCACGAGCAATAAAAGCCCCACCGATGCGCTCACCCCGTAGAACGCGAGTTCCTTTGTGGTGAGGTGGGAAAACATAGCTGTAAGTATACGGCGAAAGCGCCTTTAGGAAACAGGTTGTCCAGAGGTCGGGAACGAGATGATGAAGTGCGAGCCGACCCCCTTTATCGACTCCACCGAGATAGTGCCCTTCATAGCCTCGATGATTTGCTTCGTGATCCAGAGGCCGAGGCCCGTGCCGCGTATGTTTTCAGTGTCCTTCGTCCTGATGCGGTAGAACTTCTCAAAGAGATGGGTGCGTTCTTCCTCGCTCATACCAAACCCGGTATCGCTGACCCGTATGACCACCCTGCCCTGCTCTTCATACTGACGCACCTTCACTTCGCCTTTTGCGGTGTATTTGACCGCGTTGCCGATTATGTTCACGAGCACCTGCTTGAACCGGCTCTTGTCCGCGGAGATAACTTGAGAGGTAGTGACGCCGGTCGTATCAAACGCAAGCGAAATGCCTTTTTCCTTTGCTTGGCCAGAAAGCTCTGCGACGACGTCCGCGATGAGAAGCTCGGGGTGGACAGGCTCAAGCGCAAAGGACATCCGGCCCTGGTCGATGCGCGAAACGTCGAGGATATCGGCGACGAGCGAATCGAGGCCCTGGACCGAGATGCCGATTTTGCTCGCGTATTCCTTCGTCGTCGGGGAAAGCTCCGGCGCTTCCCCGATGTACTCGGCGTAGCCGCGGATAATGGAGAGCGGCGTGCGCAGCTCGTGGGATGCCATGGAGATGAAATCGTTTTTCAGCTGGTCCACTTCCTTCAGCTTCCGATACAAGCTCATATAGTCGATGACGCGCGAAAACCGCAGGAACAAGAGCATAAGAATAAGGAGCACGACGATGAGGAGCCCGAGACTGCTGTTGATGTCGTTCTGGATGGCGCGGTCCGCTTCAGAGAGCGTCTGCACCGTAATCACCGCGCCGATGACCTCGCCCGAGGCGTCCGTAATCGCGCGCGCGGTATTGAACAGACGCTCGCCGTTTTTCGTTTCCTCGATGGTAATCGAGTGCACCGGATCGCTTGCCGCAAGTGAGAAGAGGAAGTCGTTCCCCCGGTCTATCTGTCCGAGCTCCTCCTTGTCGTTTGAGGCGACCACGATGCGCTCGCCGAGCACCGTAGTGGACGCGGTAGTAAGCACGCTGCTTTTCACGACCACCTGGAACGAACGGATGGTTTCGTTCACCGTAATAGTCTCCTGTATTTTCTCGTTCAGATAATCCGTATCGTAGATGCGGTCTCCGGCAAAAGACGCGAACGCGTCCTGGATGGAGCCGGCGCGTACGTTCACGAGCCGCTCCTGCGCGCTTGAGGCGATGCCGATGAATCGCTCGGCCATAAAGAGGAACGCGGCAACGATAAGGAGCGCGACGAGCGCCGTATAGATGAGCTGCGGATTGTCGCGGAGCTTTTCGAAGCCTTTCTTGAAAGGCCCGAAGACGAAATCAAACATATAGGAGAAGTATAGCAAGCGCGCTCCCGCGTTGCGGCGCGGCATCGGTGCGTAGTTCCGTTGCAAATGCCTCCCGGTGCTATGCTTTACCAGTACCCACACCCTATGCACTACCTCACCGTAACCCTACTCTCGCTCTTGCTTGTGCCGCTTTCCGCTTTTGCGGACGTCTCTTCCGTAACCTCCGGAACCGAAGACATTATCTTCACCTTCCTCTATTACCTTTCGGCATTCGGATACTTCGTCGCTGCGCTTATGATGGGTATCGCCATTACCGGATTCGGGCGCTCGTCGCTCGGCTCGGCCTTCACGTTCATTTTCTACGGAACTGCGGTGTTCTTCATCATCGCCGTATTCCAAACGCTCGGCGGCACGTTCTTCGAAATCAGCGACGAGTCAATGGATATCTGGTGGCACCTTCTCTTCTATCTCGCGTTTATCCTGTATTTCGTCGGTCTCCACTCGCTCGTACGGATAGGAAAAAACAAGAATGAGCTAGGCGCAGAAACCGTGGTGAAAAAGGAGCTCGGTTGGAAAATCGCGAGTTTCGTATTGATTGTTGCCGCATTCACCCTCCCCTCCTCCCTAGATCCCTTTATCATGCAGTATGCGCAATCACCTCTTGCAGCCCTCGGACTCCACCACTTCATCGCGTTCATCGCCGCAGCCGTCGTCGCGCTCTACCTTGTACTCGCGAAACAACAGTTCGGCGTCATCGGAAACGCGATAGCGGCTCCCATGAGCCTCTCAGTGGGCATGCTCGCCATACAGCACTTCTGGGAATTACTCACCGAAAGCTGGAAAGTGATTGTCGTATCCTCCTACACCATCGAGGGCGTGGAAAAGATTTTCCTCTTTGCTTCGGCCGTCTGTATGCTCATCGCCGCCTGGCGCTTAAAGACGTTCACGATGCCCTCTTCGAGCCCCGCAAGTTAAAACGGTGCCATCCCGTATCCGGGCGGAAAAAGCATAAAAGCCTCATACGAGGCTTTTATGTCTTGCGCGGCCAACCGGACTTGAACCGGCAACCTCTCGCGTGACAGGCGAGTGCTCTAACCAGTTGAGCTATGGCCGCAATTCTCCGACTTTAGCGGTTTTTTGCCTTCTGGGCAAGGCCTGCGTCCTTTACGGTTGAAGAACCTACGTAAAGATAGTACTCTCCATTCTATTGCTGGTGTAGCTCAGGTAGTTAGAGCATGGGACTCATAAACCCAAGGTCGA
>CAZHSZ010000028.1:0-4987 GCA_964535425.1 uncultured Candidatus Saccharibacteria bacterium
GGCGGGTTTTTGCTGGATGTTTCGGCTTTCAACCCTAAACTCCTACTTCCTTGAGAGCGGCATCGAGCTCGGTGTCAGATACCTCTTCGGTTTCTTCAGGCTCCATCTTTGCGAGGAGTTCGCTCATTTCAGCGGAGTGCTTCGCCTCTTCCTTCGTGGTGCGGATATCGAGGAAGCGGAAAATGCGCTTGTCTTCCTTTGCAAGGAGCGCGACCGCCTCATGCCCTGCTCCGTCGGTTTCGTAGGCAATCCAAGCGAAGAAGCTTGAATCGAAGTCGCGACGGCCTGCGGTCTCACCGCGGGATATGGTGTACGCGAGAGGAATCTTCTGAGGCTCGCCTTCAGCGACGATTGAACCGACTGACTCGATCTTGGAGCGAATAGCCTGGTACACCTTCTTAGCCTCCTCTACCGGAAGGTCGCAGTCGATATGGAACGCAAGCTCATACACGCGTGCTTCCGCGTGGTCGGCGTCCTGGACTTCTGCGTCCGTAGTCTCAATCTCTTTCTTTGCCATAGTGGGGCTATCCTAACATAGGGCTTTAGCCCTCGCAATCAGCCCTACGAGAGGCGGAAGACCCGTTTAGCGTTCCCGAGCAGGGCCTCTCGAACCGTCTCTTCATCTTCCCCTCGTATGGAAGCTATAGCCGATACAACGGAGCGGACGGCAAGTGGGTCGTTTCGCTTGCCTCGATTAGGTGCCGGAGCGACATACGGAGCATCGGTTTCCGAGAGCAGATGTTCAAGCGGGATAAAGCGAACTACCTCGTCGTAGTCGTGGGTAAAGGTAAGAACTGCCGTATAGGAAAACGTAAACCCGAGCGAGAGAAAAAGTTTCGTCGTCTCGATATCGCCCACGTAAAAATGCATATTCCCCCGGAGTCGGTCGCCGTGCTTCGCTTTGGCTTCTTTGAGCATGCCGTACGCCTCCAGGTACGCATCCATCGAACCTTTTGAAGGACGCGCATGAATCATAAGGGGCTTATCAAGCGAGGCGGCAAGCTCTATGTGGCGCGCAAAAACGTCCTTTTGTCGTGCCTTTTCCGCCTCCGGATTTTCCGGCCTAAAGTAAGCAGAGCTTGCTCCCATCGCTTGCTTCGCCATACCTGAATCCGGAGATTCAGTTCTGGCTTGCTGCGCTCGGTAGTAGTCCAGCCCGCACTCCCCTATCGCGACCACCTTCGGGTCCTTGGCGAGGGCGGCGTAGTACGCGTCGTCATACCCTTCCTGCGGCTTGTCGTTTGGGTGGAGGCCCACGGACGCAAAGACGGTCTTGCCGTCCGCATACTCGACCGCAAGACGCGAGGTCGTGCTGTCGGTACCTACGAGTATTCCCCCCACTTCGGTTGAACGCATAGCCTCAAACACCTGCGCGCGGTCGGCGTCGTACGCGTCGAATTGGACGTGGCAGTGCGCATCGAAATACCTCATTGCTTCGCACGATACCATATGACGTCGAAAGGCCGCGGGATTTTAACTCCGCGGCCTTGTGTTTACACCTCCATGAAGGGCTAGTAGCGTACGGGTTCGCCGCGCAGTCCGAGCATGTCCGCAGGCGATTGCCCCTCCGGATTCATGCTCACACGCTCGTCGGTACGCATACGGAACTCATTTGCCGAGATTACTTTCTCCCGGTGCGAGTATCCGATGCCTTCACGGAGTATGTCTGACAGGGGAGTTTTCTTTTTGAACATCCAAATTTCCTCTCTGGATATAAGAAATCCTCCGCCATCACCCTGTTATTATAATAGCACTTTTAGTATATAAAGTCAATTCCCTAAAACGGCCTAGGTAAGGCGTGGGAACAGGTTTTCCGGCTTCTTATTCTCCAAAACAGCCGCCTTTATGGTCTCGGCCGTTTCCGGCATAAACGCCTTCAGGAAGCGAGCTATGGAATACACTTCAAGCGCAAGTTCCGCGATAATCGCCCTCCCCTTTTCGGCGTCCACCTTAACCACCTTGTACGGCTCTTCGCTTGCGATGCGCGCATCGGCATCCTGGATGCGGCCCCAGATATAGTCCATGCCTTTCTGGAATTCAAAGTTGCCCGACACGTTCAAGAGTTCCTGCGGGAATTCAGACGGTTCCGGACGGGACACCGGCACTTCAAGGTTCGCCTCGGCAAGCTTCATCACGCGCGCAACCAGGTTCCCGAGCCCGTTCACGAGGTTCGCCGTATACCACTCATCGAGCCGCTCCCACGTGACGTCTGAGTCCTCTACCGGATGCACGTGGCGCAGAAGGAGGTACCGGGTCGCATCCGTTCCGTATTTCTTCACGAGGTCGTACGGGCTGATGACGTTCCCCAAGGACTTCGACATACGCTGACCGCCGGAATTTATAAATCCGTGGTAGAACACTTGGTCGGTGTTTTTCACCTGCGCAGACATGAGCATGGCCTGCCACATAAGAGACTGGAAGCGCACCTGGTCCTTCCCTGCCACCTGCACCACCTTTCCTTCGTTCCAGAACGTTTTGAAATTTCCGTCCTCTTCCGGCCAGCCGAGCGTAGAGATGTAGTTCGTGAGCGCATCAAACCAGACGTACATCACCTGATTCTCATCTCCCGGAACCGGCACGCCCCACGCAAGCCGCTCCTTCTCGCGGGAAATGCTGAAGTCTTCGAGGCCACCCCGTACGAAATTAATCGCCTCTTCGCGGCGCCACTCCGGCACGATTACCGCTTCCGTATTCAGATACGCGAGCAGCTTATCCTGGTACTTCGAAAAACGGAAGAAGTAGTTTTCTTCGGTAATCTTCTGCAGTTCCAAGGTCGGGTGAAGCGTGCAGTGATTGTCTTCGAGTTCGCGCTCGGTCTTATACAGTTCGCACCCGACGCAGTAGAGGCCGGTGTAGCTTTTCTTGTATATATCTCCCGCTGCCATACACCTGCGCCACATCTCTTCGGCCGCGCGGATATGGCCCGCATCCGTGGTGCGGACGAACGTATCGTTCGAGAGATTGAGCGCATCGCCGAGCTTCTTCACTTCGTCGGAGTAATGGTCGACGTAGGCGTGAATGCCCTTCCCTGCTTTCTCCGCCGCCTCCCATATCTTTTGGCCGTGCTCGTCCGTACCCGTAGTGAAAAATACTTCGTCGCCTTGGAGACGCCACGCGCGCGCAAGCGCATCCGCCTGCACTATCTCGAGTGCGAATCCGATGTGCGGGTCGGCGTTTACGTATGGAAGCGTGGTGGTGAGGTAGCGCTTCATTCTCTTCTTACGCGTTTTGGCGCTTCTGCAGGTCGTTCACGAATTCCTGCACGCAGGCTGCGATAGGCACGGAGAGGAGGACGCCGAGGAAGCCTGCGAGCTGTCCTCCCGCGATGAGCGCGATGATGACGAGGATAGGTGGCACGCCCACTATCTTCTTCACCACAAGCGGATAAATGAGGTGCGCCTGGAACTGGTTCACGATGAGATAGAGGCCGGCCACGATAGCGACGAGCGTGAGGTCGCCGGTCGTAAGCGCAACGGCAATGCCCGGAACGGCGGCCGCTACGGAGCCGAATACCGGGATGAGCTCCATAATGCCCGCGAAGATGGCAAGCAGGAGCGCGTACGGAATGCCAAGGAGCGAGAGGCCGAGGAACAAGAGAATGGTGATGATGAGCGAAAGCAAGAGCTGACCCTGCATCCAGAGACCTATCTTCTTCTGCGAGCGCTTCCAGAGGCCGAGCACGTACTCACGGTTATGGGACGGCGTCACGAGGCGAAGGAAGTCATCAACGCCCGTTTCCTGGAGCGAGAAGTAGATGGAGACGACAATGGTCAGGATGAAGTAGAAGACTCCGCCGAAGATGGAGGAGAGGAACTTCAATACGCCGGCACCTGTGTTCGCAAACGCGTTCTGGAGCGAGAGCACCGTATCGGTGAGTGACGGGCCAAGGGATGCGCCCTGGAGGAACGGGAGCGAGCTTAGGTTTGAGACCTGGCTCACGTACTGCGGAATGACCGCAAGAAGCGCGATGGCTTCCTCGAGCATCGGCGGCACGAAGAACCAGACAAGCGCGATAAGACACGCGAGCACTGAGGCATACACGGAGACTACCGCGAGTGCGCGCGGGAACTTGTATTTCATGAAGAACTCGACTCCAGGCTCAGCCGCAGACGCGATGACCACCGCCGAAAGGAGAAGGAGCACGAGGGTCGAGAGCTGCCAAAGCGCCCATACACCGGCTGCCACGACGACGATGCGCAGGAGGCCACCAAACGACACGGTTATGACGTGTTTCTTATCCATTACTGAGATACTAGCACAAGCGCCTCAGAGAGCGACTACGCGCCGAGTTTTGGAAGGAGTGCCGAAATAGCGATTCGCTCCTGCTCGCCCGTATCACGGTCGCGTATGGTCACCGTATCCTTATGCTCCGGATTCTCCCCGAGCGTGTCGAAGTCGATGGTCACGCAGTGCGGCGTACCTATTTCGTCCTGACGGCGGTAGCGTTTGCCGATATTGCCGTTGTCATCAAACATCGCAGCGATGCCCGCCTTCTTCAAGGCCGTATATATTTCGCGCGCCTTCGCGACAAGCTCCGGCTTGTTCTTCAATAGCGGGAATACCGCGACGCGCACCGGCGCGATATTCGGTGAGAGCTTCAAGTACGAGCGCTCTTCCCCGCCAAGCTCGTCTACCGTGTATGCGGACGCGAGGATGGCGAGCACGGTACGGTCAACGCCAAGCGACGGCTCAATGACGTGCGGGGTGAACCGGTCTTCGGCTTTCTCGCCGTCCTCAAGGTAATTCAAATCGACTTTCGAGGTTTCCGAGTGCGCCTTCAGGTCGAAGTCGGTGCGGTACGCTAGGCCCCAGAGCTCCTTGCGGCCGAACGGGTAGTCGAATTCAAAGTCTATGGTGCGCTTCGAGTAGTGCGCACGGTCACCGTCCGCCACTTCAAGCTCATGTACGTTCGCCTTCGGAAGACCGATAGCTTCCGCAAACGCATGCATGGTTCCCTGCCACTCCTCAAAGCTCTTCTCCCAGTCGG
>CAZHSZ010000028.1:5087-10558 GCA_964535425.1 uncultured Candidatus Saccharibacteria bacterium
ATGGTCGGCACGGAAGCGGCCCTTGCAGTTCTTGCACTCCACCATCGGGTCGTTGAAGCCGGACACGTGGCCGGACGCTTCCCACGCTTTCGGGTTCATTAAAATGGCGGCGTCGACGCCGTACATGTCCTCCCTATCGGTGACGAACATCTTCCACCAGAGATTCTTTACGTTGTTCTTGAGCGCAACGCCCAAAGGACCATAGTCGAACGTACCGGCGAGTCCGCCGTAGATTTCCGAGCCCGGATACACGAAGCCGCGGCGCTTTGCGAGCGAGACTATTTCTTCAAGGGATGTTTCTTTAGTACTCATGGTGCGACAACGCCATTACTACTCTGATAAGCCGGGTCCGTTTTAAGTTCCGTATCTATGGAAGGAGCCGCGGCATCCACCTGCTTCTGTACGAATCGGTCGAAGCCCGAGATGGTGCCGTCGGATACCAGTGTTGGACTTGTACCTTTTTGCGAAACGCTTGGCAAGAGCGCGATTTGGAATGCCGCCTCGCGGGAGGCTCCCGGCGCGACATCTCCCAAGTTCCAGCTGACTTCGCGCGTCGCTTCGTTATACGTTACCCCTCCCTGCGTATTGCCTCCTCCCGTAAAGCGTACGTAGGACGGGAGCTTCATCTTCGCGACCGTGTTCGCGACCGTGTTCACCGTATTCCCTGCTGTAAGAAGGACCGTGTACGTCGTCTCCTGGTCGGCGACTGCGGGCCATGGTCCGGTGTTCTTGAAAGGACCGGTGGTACGCACCGCGCGCATGGCAAGCGAGAGGTCGCTCTGTATCTTTATCGTGCGCGTAAGGGTGGACGATACCGACTCAGGCACGTTGTTCTGACCTACGCGGCGGCCCGATACAGAGACCGCAAGCGTAATCGACGGGTTCCTCAACTGGTTCATAGCAGAGCCGGTCTTCGTCATAAGCGTGAACGAGCCGTTTCCGGTGTCGCCCGACTTCAGGGATGCGAGTCCTGCGACCGTATCGCGGTCGTAGCGAATCGTCTTGTCGGAAGAGCGATAGAACCCGTTCGTCACATCCACACTCCCCGCATCAAGCGCGTCTCCGGTAAGCGCGACTGAGATTGCGCCGTCTTGAATCGCGACCGGGAGCGCGTTCGTCCAGGTCAAAAGTCCTGCGATGGGCTCCCCTGCCTTCGCGACGATAGTAGGCGCATCGTCCCTATTAAGACCGAGCGCGACCGTGAAGAACGGCTTTGCGATGGTGACCGTCGTGTCGTTTGCGGTATAGGAAATGCCGAAATCCTTCGAGGACTCGCTCTTCAAAGAGCCTGCAGTGAAGCGGAACACTCGCTCCTCCCCGTCTTGTCCGGAGAGCGTCCCGGTCACGCGTATTTCCCGTTCTTCTCCGGGCGCAAGCGAACCTATCGGGAACAACGTGCCTGAGGGCGCCGTCGGCGAGAATCCGAACGGGTACTCGGCACGCACCGCGACGTTTTCAAGGGATGCGGACGCATTCGAGCGCACAAGAACGGAGAGCGTGACACTCTGACCGGAAGCGACTTCCGACAAGGACGTGACCGTGAGCCCAACCGGGGAGGTGGATATGGTGAATTCGTACTGCGCTTTTTTGACGAAGACTGCGTTCGAGTTACCCGTTCGGTACTCGACCGTAATGGGTATGGAGACTTTCTGATTCTCCTTTCCGAAAAATGCGGCCCGCGCCGTCTTACGGACGCTTCCTCCCGCCGGAAGGTCGTCGAGCGACTCGGTGTAGTGCGTGAGCGCCTTCGAGGTATCATCCGCCTCAGTCGTCCCGTCCGGATACTGGAGCGTGAGCGAGACATTCGTCACCGCGACCGGGTTCGCGTTCTTTACCGTAACGAGAAGCGGCACCCCTTCCCCGCCGGCAACCGTGGTCGGGCCTTCAATTGAAATATCCACATGGTCGCTTGAGACTGAGCGGCCTCCGAGGAAGAGGATGAACGCGGTAATTCCGCCCGCAATGACGAAGAATGCGGCGGCGATGCCGAGGAAGATGACCGCTCCAGATACCTTTGGCTTTGGCGGAGCAGGCGGCGGAGGCGCCTTCCAGTGCTCGGCCGTATCCTTGCGCATAGAGGAAAATCCCGATTCATGCGGTGCGCTGACCGGCACATTCGCATACAGTTTCTTCTGGAGCGAGTCGAGTGGACTATCGTTTGATTCCTGCGGAGGCATAGTAGTACCCAGTATACCGCGCACGCACTCCCGGGTTCTAGAGACCGGACGCGTCGATGCCGCGATTCACGCGCATAATGTAGGAGCGACGGTCTCCGATAATGGGTGCAAGCGTTTCCTTTGTGTATTCATGCTCTTCGCCCGCAATATCCCCCGCATCAAGTCCGAGTGCGCGGAGTAAGCGCAGCGCCGCGAGGCATTCGGCGGCTTCCGCTTCGGCTTCCGTGAGTAGAGGTAGCGCCTCGAGAAACCCTCTGAAAATATAACACGGCGCGCCGTCGTTCGATTCCCCATGCATAAGGCGCAGGAGAAGGCGCGCAATGCGCCCGGCACGACTCCGTGCCGAAGGTGTAAGCGTACTGAACCAGTTTTTACCGAGCACCGCACCTCCGAGCCTCCATCCGTCTTTTCCGCGCACGAGTATGGTGTCGCACTCGTAGAGGGTCTGTACGGCCGGAGCAAGCTTTGCGCCGGGCTTGCGTACGCCCTGGGCGCGCGCCTTCACGAGGCCGAATTCATGCGTGAGGAGATACAGAAGCGCGCTTGCTTCGGCGAGTGGCGACCGCGCAAGTACGATGGCCTCTGTTGAATACCTAGGACGCATTCTTTACGACGTCGAATGAAAGCGGTCCTGTTGAAAGCTCGACCGAGTATGGCCCATCTCCTCGCGTGACAGTGACCGTATCTTTCGGGGAAAGTCCAAGCGACTTTCGCGCATCCGCAACCGCGCGCGCGAGAAGGCGCTCATCGCCAAGCGCGCGCAGTTCCGGGGTAAGTTCCGTATCAAGCGACATTGAGGAGGCGTCGAACTTGATTTCCTGGACGTTCACTTCTTCCGCGAGAAGCGCTGCAAGCTCCGGGGAAAGCGTTTCAGGTATGGAAAGCGAGCGGAGCACCTGACTTACTTTCACATTCGCTTTCTGGCGAAGCATGAGCGCTTCGGACGCAAACGAACGGACCTTCGCCATCTGCACGATGAGCTCGGCGTCGACGCTCTCGCACTTTGGCCATTCATCCAAATGCACGCTTTCCGGATCATGCTCGTCGCGCACCATGCTGTAGATTTCCTCGGCGAGGAACGGCGAGAACGGCGCAAGCAGAAGCGCAGACGACTTCAAGGTTGACTTCAAGGTGGCAAGTGCGGCCGCATCCCCGTCGCGCGCACGGTCGCGTACCCGACGCACGTACCACTGCGACAAGTCCTCGAAGAGGCCCGCGAGCGCGCGGGTCGCGTCATAGAGTTGGTATCCGTCGAGCGCATTCGTCATAGTCCCCACTGTTTCGTTCACGCGAGCGCGCATCCATCGGTCGAGCACCTGGGGCGCATCGGAGGCGTCCGCGGGCGTCTTGAAGAGCTCGTAAAACTTCGCGCTGTTTTCAAGCCAGGAGAGCGCGCGTGCCGCCTCCTTCACCGTCTTCTCGTCAAAGCTCTTCGAGTCCCCTGACTGGTTCACGTAGTACATCCAGAAGCGGAGCGTGTCGACGCCATGACTATCCATCGCCTCCCACGGGTTCACTACGTTCCCTTTCGACTTGCTCATCTTCTGGCCCTTCTCGTCCAAGAGATGGCCGAGGCAGATGACGTTCTTATACGCGCTTCCGCGGCCCATAAGGACGCCTACGGCAAGAAGCGTGTAGAACCATCCGCGCGTCTGGTCTATCGCCTCGCTGATGAAGTCCGCGGGGAATCCCTTCCCTTCTATCCACTCCTTCTTGCGGAACGGATAGTGGTCCTGCGCAAACGGCATCGCGCCCGAATCAAACCACACGTCCATCACCTCCTTCACGCGCGTAAGCGCTGTGCCTTTCTCACTTATGAGCACGACGTCGTCGATATGCGGACGGTGCAGGTCAAGCTCGAAATGTTCGTTGTGCGGGAGCGGTACGAACGGAAGCTCGGTCACTTCAGTGTTTGCCGGGTCGCGCGCGACTTTCCAGTCGGTGAGGTATTCGCGAATCGTCATCCCGTGCGCGGCCGCAACGAGCATGCGCATCGGGCCTCCGTGCGTAACGATAAGCGTCGTTTCGTTTTCGTGTTTCGAATCGAAGTCGTACAAAAAGCTCCCCATCCGGACGCGCACGTCTTCCCAGCTCTCTCCCCCTTCCGGCCGGAGCGCCATGAATTCGGCGATACCCTCAAACGCATCCCGGTACTCCTGGATAGGCTTGCCGTTCCACTCCCCGAACGTAAGCTCACGAAGCCGCTCATCAAATACGATTTGATCCTTCGGGATACCGAGTTCTTGTGCCACCGCTTCCGCCGTCTCGCGGGTGCGCATAAGCGGAGATGCGACGATGCGGGTGATGCCCTTGTCTTTGAGACCCTGCGCCGCGCGAATGGACTGTGAAACGCCGAACTCGGTGAGCGCGCTTGGGATGGAATCATCGTCACAGACAAGGTGCGCGACGTTGTTCTCGGACTCGCCGTGACGCATCACGAAGTAGCGGTTCCCCCGCTTTGGAAGATGCGCTTTCATTTCCTCGACCGAGCCGATGACGAGGCGCTCGGCGCCGTCCTCGCTTTCCCAAATCGGAAGCGGCGTGCCCCAGTAGCGCTCGCGGGAAATCGCCCAGTCTTTTGCGCCAGAGAGCCACTCGCCCATGCGTCCCTCGCGTATGTGGCTTGGCTCCCAGTTCACCTGCTTGTTTTCGGCAAGTAAGGTGTCGCGCAAATCATGCATGCGGATGTACCACGAGTCGCGCGCGTAGTAGATAAGCGGCGTCTTGCATCT
Organism: uncultured Candidatus Saccharibacteria bacterium; assembly: GCA_964535425.1. Classification (GTDB taxonomy): domain Bacteria; phylum Patescibacteriota; class Minisyncoccia; order Phycocordibacterales; family Phycocordibacteraceae; genus C7867-001. The sequence goes on from CAZHSZ010000028.1 coordinate 9,997, forward strand.
CCAGCAGAACGGATACGTGTGCTTGTAGTTCTCCTGGGAGAAGAACAGGTTTCTCTTTTTTAAGTCGTCGATGATATCGACCGCCAAGGTCGGCTTTCCCTTCTCATCCTCTTCCTTTACGAAACGGCCCTCGAGGTACCCGGTGCCTTTCACGAACTTCCCGTCCGCCCCCACGGCGTGGACTTTCGGCAGGCCTATCTTCGTCCCAAGCTCGAAGTCATCGGTACCGTACATGACCGCGGTATGCACGATGCCGGTGCCGTCGACCGTTGTCACGAAATCCGCCGCGTACACCTGGTACGCGCGGTCGAACTTCGCCTTTTCCGTTTCGCTTGCAAGGGACGGGAGAAAATCGAAGAGCGCGATGTAGTCCTTCCCCACAAGCTCGCTTCCTTTGACACTCTTCAGTATTTTTATTTCCTGGTCTTTGAAAATCTTCTCGACGAGCTCCTCGGCGACTACATAGACTCCGTTCAACGCCTGCACGTACGCGTACGAAATATCCTTCCCTACCGCAAGCGCGACGTTCCCCGGCAGCGTCCACGGCGTCGTCGTCCACGCA
>CAZHSZ010000029.1:0-6991 GCA_964535425.1 uncultured Candidatus Saccharibacteria bacterium
GGCACATCGGTATGGTCCCAGACGCTCACGAGCCCGACGACCAGCATAGCGACCACGACCCTGAGCCCTCAGCCGACCATCACCAAGCAGACGACCTTCGCCATCTCCTGCGACGGAGCCTCAGCTTCGGATACGGTTATTGTGAATGTGGTGCCTAAGTTCGAGGAATTCTAAGAGACTCAAGAGATACTAAGTGCAAAAAGCGCCCTTTGGGCGCTTTTTGCGTATCTTGTTCAGGCGTCGTTGCACCACGAGCGTAAGTGGGGTATAGTCCTGGGACGTATGAAAAAGGATATCCATCCCGCTGACTACCGCCAAGTCGTATTCGTCGACCTTGCTTCAGGCATGCAGTTCCTCGTCGGTTCCACCATTGAAACGACGGAAACCATCCAGTTCGAGGGCAAGGAATACCCGAAAGCGATAGTTGAAATCTCAAGCGCTTCGCACCCGTTTTACACGGGCGAAGACCGCACCCTCGATAAGACGGGACGCGTGGAGAAGTTCAAGCAGCGCGCCGCAAAAAAGAAGTAAAGACGCTTCAGACCGTCCGATTTTTCGGTACGGCGTCGTTTTCTGCTGAAAACGCGCCTCGCTCTCGCCCCGTCGGGCTCCGAGAGCCCGAAAAATCGGGCGGTCTTGCGCTTAGGTGGTAAAGTAAAAGCCATGGAATATTCCTCCGAGTTTAAGAAGAACCATATGACCGCATATCTTGCGGAAGAATACGAGCGTCTCGAAAAAGAGCGGGAAGGAGCCCTTACGGCCGCCGGAGAGGATGCGGAGCTTCGCGCGATGGCGGAAGAGGATATTGCGCGCATCGCTACGCGCCAGGCGGAAGTGCTCGCCGATATCGAGCGGATTTTGGACAAGGAAAAGGAGGAGGAATCAAAGCCGAAGGCGGTCGTGCTTGAATTCCGCGCGGCTGCAGGAGGGGATGAAGCGACGTTGTTCGCGTCCGAGCTTAAAGAAATGTATCAGCACTATGCGGAAGCACGCGGCTGGAGAGTACGCATCGTCGACGATCTTACGCTTGAAATCGAGAGCGAGGAGGCCTATGACGCGCTCCGCTACGAGACCGGCGTCCATCGCGTGCAGCGCGTGCCGGTCACGGAAAAATCCGGCCGCATCCATACCTCCACCGCCTCCGTTGCGGCGCTTCCGATACGCACGAAGCCGAAGTTCGAGTTGAATCCCGCGGACCTTGATATGGAGTTTTCCCGAAGCGGGGGAGCCGGCGGGCAGAACGTGAACAAGGTGGAATCGGCCGTGCGCCTCATCCATAAGCCCACCGGCATCGACGTACGCTCCACCTCAGAGCGCAGTCAGAAAGCGAACCGCGAGAAGGCTATGGCCATCCTTTCCGCAAAGCTCGAAAGCCTCCACGAGGAAGAGGAGGCGAAGCGGCATGCGGCCGAGCGCAAGGGGCAGATAGGCACCGGAGACCGCTCAGAGAAGATACGGACCTATAACTTCCTCCAGGACCGGGTCACCGACCACCGTATAAAGGAGTCCTGGCACAACCTCCCGAAAATCATGCTTGGCGGGCTTGATCCGATAGTCGAATCCCTCCAAAAGGCGGCTAGGGACGGGGGAGTGGGGCCCGCTGAGGATACCGACTAAGCACGGGTCCGTACCGCCTTGCACCGAACCCGTATTTCAGGTATATTCCTCCCTATATGACAGCCACAGAAATGGCAGGGGTTGGTGTTGACCGTCTCTTCGGAGCGGGCGCCCACTTTGCCCAATTGAAACGCCGCCGCCACCCGTCGATGAAGCCGTTCGTCGTCGGTGCAAAATCGAAGGTGGAAATCTTCGACCTCGTGAAGACCGATGACCAGCTCGCCAAGGCGAAGCAGGCGCTTGCCGCGCTTTCGCGCGACGGTAAGACCGTACTCTTCGTCGGAGGCAAGCGCGAAGTGTCCGATATCCTCCGCGATATGGCGCGCAAGATTGGAGCGCCGTTTGTGGCCGGCCGCTGGCTCGGAGGAACCGTTTCGAACTTCCCGGAAATCAAGAAGCGCATCGACCGCCTCGCTGATTTGACCGGCAAGCGCGAAAGCGGAGAACTTGCCAAGATGTACACGAAGCTTGAGCGCGTCTTCATCGACCGTGAAATCGAGCGCCTCCTTAGCCGCCTTGAGGGCATCACCACCCTCACGAAGCGCCCTGACGCCTTTGTCATCGTAGACACGAAGCATGAAGCGCATGCGACCCGCGAAGCGAAGCAGGCAGGCATTCCAGTCATCGCACTTATGAGCTCGGACTGCGACCTCAAGGATGCGGCGTACCCAATCGTTATGAACGACGCGTCGCGCGATGCGGTGAAGCTTGTGCTTGGAGAACTCGCTTCCGCCTACGAGTCAGGCCGCAAGGCATAAAGCCGCCAGCTTCTTCGTTGCGGAGCCTCTCGGTTTCCTCCGCCGTATTTCAAATACGTCTACGGAAACCTTAGCTCCGCGCCTCGAATCTGACGCCTTTCTACCTTCGGCAGATGTGCTGGTCTTTTATACGATATAATTTGAATCACTATGGAAATTTCTATTGACGTTATCAAGACGCTTCGCGACAAGACGGGTGTTTCAGTCGCGCAGTGCAAGAAGGCGCTTGAGGAAGCGGGAGGTGACATAGAGAAAGCGGAAGTGCTGCTTCGCAAGAAGAGCGGGGCCGCAGCCGATAAGAAATCCGACCGCGAGCTCGGCGCAGGTGTTATTGGTTCTTACGTGCACGACGGAGCCGTCGGCGCTATGGTAGTGCTTTCCTGCGAAACCGACTTCGTTGCAAAGAACCCTGAATTCCCGGCGCTTGCGCGCGAGATCGCGATGCAGGTAGCAGCGACCGATCCGCAGTGCCTTACCGATGCGGAAATCGCAGAGGACAAGAAAGCGGCGGCGATGGAAATTTTCACCAAGGAAGTGGAAGGCAAGCCGGAAGAGATGAAGGCGAAAATCCTCGAAGGAAAGCTCGCAAGCTACTTCCAGTCATCGGTCCTTATGAACCAGCCGTACATCAAGGATGAATCGAAGAGCGTACGCGAACTCGTCGCGGAAGCTTCCCAGAAGTTCGGCGAGCGCGTCGAAATCACCAAGTTCGCCCGCTTCTCCACGCGCGGATAACCCATGATTCTCAGTATCGCGATAGCAATCGTAGCGATGCTGCTCGGAGGATTCATCCTCCTCACTTCTTTCGAGCGCAAAAAGGGCGCGCGCGTGCTCGCGCCGCTCCGGGCGCGGCTTGACGTGTATGCAAAGGACTTTGCCCGTGTGGTCCGCACCATCGATATGAACGCGCTCGCCTACACGAAGATGCAGGCGCTCCTTATGCATCTGGTGCATGAGGCGGCCCACGGCACGCTCATCGTGGTGCGCGCACTTGAGCGCACGCTCACAAGCGCGGTGCGGACGCTGCGCCATAAGAAAGAATCGCAAGACACGCCGCCGAAGATAGGGTAGATTAGTGTGTGTGCGAAAGTTGGGAGAGGGCAAAATATATCGGGGATATATTTTGCCAATTGTCTTATGAGAGCCGGGGTAGCTCAGTTGGTTAGAGCAGCTGTTTTGTAAACAGCAGGTCGCGAGTTCGAATCTCGCCCCCGGCTCTGATAAGACAAACGAGAAGGAAAATGAAGGTTCCCGGTTCGAGCCCGGGAGGCGGCTCAGAGTATTAGCGCGGCTTCGTCGTGGAAGCGGTTGAGGTAGCGAAGAGAGACTTCGGGAATGCTTTTTCAAGCTCTTCAAGTGTAGAGAATCCGTACGTGCGCTTGCCTTGAATGACGAAGGCAGGGAACTTCGGTTCGACTTTCAATACGGAAATCAGGGTGCGGAGCGCTGCGAGGTCGAGGTGGTAGTCGAAAGAATAAACGCGAAGGCTCGGGTATGTCTGGCGCAAATAGGAGAGCGCATAGCCGGCACGGTCGCAGCTCTCGCACTCGCCCGGAATGTTTGAGTAGAAGTAGAGGGCGACGGTCGGCTTCACGCCGCAGGTCTCCGACAGGCGCTTGGTCAAGAGATAGTCGCGAATCTGGAGGAGGGTGTAGCGCTCCTTTAGGCGGAGTACGTCCGGGTCGTCCGTGCCCGCATGTTCTTCCGCGTACGCGAGCTTGTCGCCTATGCCGCCTACTTCCTGCGAGAGGGTCGTGCCGGCGGAAATGTCTTCGCACGGCGCTTCTTCTAAGAGCGCAAACTGCGTCTCTATGGAAAGGGTATCGGTCGCAAGCTGGTCCTCGATGGTGCGCAGTTCTGCGACGCGCTGTTGATTGAGGAAATTCACCGCATAGAGCACCGTCGCGATGATGGCGATGGTTATGGCGAGTGCGATGAGGGCGTTACGGGTGAAGAGAGTCATAGGTATTCTGAGCGTGATTAAAAGCCTTCAGATACAAGGCGCGACTGAGGAGCGGAGCGAGCCGTACAAGGGTACGGTGAGTGAGCACCGGAAGAAGCAACGCAGTAGCTGAGGGTTTTAAGCATGTTCAGTTAGCGCCACGAGCGCTTATTGCTTGTAGCTACGTCCGCTACCGCTCGCAGGAGCCAGAACGGCGCAATGAGCCCGTAGAGCAGAAGGTAGCCGATAATGCCGGCGCTCATAGAGCCCGGGGTCTTTGAAATGCTTTTTCCCACCACCATGAACAAGAGGCTGCCGGCGAGCGCGACGAAGGCAAGGAGTGCCATAATGCTGACCGGCAGGTAAAACCACTGAAGCGTCGAGGCTTTCGGCACGAAGGTGGAGAGCGTGTAGGTGACGGGGACGCCGCTCGTAAGGAAGAATGTTTCCACGATTTGCTTCACGGTCTGGTACGTGACAAGGAGGAACATCGTGATACCACCGATGATGGCGAGGAAGCCGAGCGGAAGAACGATGAGGCCGAGCGCACCGTACTGCGGGTTGCCGACGAGGTCGCGGTACTCGTTCATCATGTTGCGGAGGAAGCCGGTGGTCCAGCGGGTGCGCTGCTTCAGGAGCGCGGGGACCGAGCGCGGCGCCTTCGTGAACACGCGCGCGAGCGGTGCGCTGTCTATGGCGTAGCCTGCGCGCTGTATGCGGAGCGCCATCTCCATGTCTTCGGTGTTGTGGCCGTTCCGGAATCCGCCAAGCTCGACCACTACGTCGCGGCGATAGACGGAAAAGGGACCCGGAGTGACATAGAGGCCGTTCACGGCGGCGAGGATGTGGCGGAGCGCGATGCCGAGAATGTATTCGGCGTTCTGCATGCGCTCGAGCGTATTGGACGGCTTGTACACCGACATAGCGGCGGTCGAGGCACCCACCTGCGGGTCATCGAAGCAGCCAATCATCTCGCGAAGCGCGCCCGCTTCTACGAAAGAGTCCGCATCAAGGCAGCCGATAAGCTCGGCGTCCGGCACCGCTTCAATACCTGCATTAAGCGCTACGTGCTTTCCCTGGTTCTTCTGGTGAATGACGGTGACCTGGGGCTCATGCGCAAACGAATCCATGACCGCGGCAGTACCGTCGATAGAGCCGTCGTTTACGAGAATGATGCGGAGCTTGTCTTTCGGATACTCAAGGGCAAGGAGGGACTCTACGGTGCCGCGCACCGTCTTCTCTTCGTTGTAGCAGGGAACAATCATCGCAACGAGCGGAGTCTTTGTGGAAGGTATACGACGACGGCTCGCGACCGCAGGAGCCGAGAGGAAGGTTACGAGCAAAAAGGCCTCGAAGTAGATGGCCGCGAATATAAACGGATAGGCGAGTATCTCGAGATTCATAAGCCCTAAGACGCACGTATTATAACAAATTTAGGCTGTTTTTTCCAGGTTCTGCACTGCGGAATCCTTGTCCAAAACAGAAGCGATATAGCCGCCAAACTCCTCGTATCGCGGCTCCATAAGCCACTCATCCAGGTGCTTCCACGGATGGTCTTCGGGCGTGAGTTCGAAGTGTCCCCGTATCTCGCCGTCGGAAAAGACGCGCAAGTGGTACTGATGGTCCCGCATCGTATCGTGGAGTCGGCGCATACTGAGTACCTGCCCCGGGTCCGGGTAGGCGAGCCGGTTCATAAAAAACCCCGCTTCAAGAAGCAGCCGCTTCGCTTCCCGTACGCTCAATTCTTTTTTCAAACTCCCGAGCAGGAATGGCTGACGGCGATGAGGGCTCTCTACGGTCTTCGCTTCTTTGGCGATGCCAGTCACGCGCCCGAGCCACTGGAGAAAGGGGAAGATTGGAAGGACGAATATGCGGAATACGAGCTGAGGGAAGGTTCGCAAGTTCCGCATATCCGTGGTTGGCTGTATTATACATAGAAATCCTATGCCTAAAGGCCGGCTGCACCCTATAACCGTCGCGACCCGCGAAATAGCCTCCATATTCGGAAATATGGGCTTTTCCATCGTGAACGGCCCCGAGCTTGAGGACGACTGGCACAACTTCACCGCGCTGAACGTCCCGGCCGACCATCCGGCCCGCGATATGCAGGACACGTTCTGGACGAAGGAGAATCCGCCGCGCGTGCCGCGCACCCACACGACCTCGGTATCAATTCGTTGCCTTGAAGAGATGGCTCGGACGGGGCAGACCTCGATGCGTGCGATTTCGCCCGCAAAGGTGTTCCGAAACGAAGCGACCGATATGACGCACGAAGCGCAGTTCTATCAGCTCGACGGATTCGCGGTTGGGCCCGACATCACGCTTGCGCACCTGAAGGGGACGTTCGACCGCTTCTACCGCGAGTACTTTGGTCCGGACGCAAAGGTGCGCTTCCGCCCGAGCTACTTCCCGTTTACGGAACCTTCGGTCGAAGTCGATATGTGGTTCCAGCCAGAGGGGAAGGAAGGGCGCTGGCTTGAGATGTGCGGAGCAGGGATGCTTCATCCGCAGGTGCTTCGTAACGCGGGACTTGATCCGGAGAAAATCCAGGGCTTTGCGTTTGGCGGCGGCATCGAGCGTCTCTTGATGGTGAAGTACGGCATTCCGGACGTACGCCTTTTCCATGGAGGCGATATTCGCTTTGTGCACGGATTCGAAGAAAAAACCGTATGAA
>CAZHSZ010000029.1:7091-10306 GCA_964535425.1 uncultured Candidatus Saccharibacteria bacterium
ATAAAGGGCGGGAAGAAAGCGCTCGTGAGCGAAGCGACGACCGAGCTCGTGCTCGAGTCTGCAAACTTCGACGGCTCCTCGGTGCGAAAAACCGCGCAGGCGCTGAAGCTCTTCACGGACGCGTCTATGCGCTTCCAGAACCGTGTCGCTCCCGAGCTTGCAGCCTACGGTATGCGCGACCTCATACGGCTCGTGCAGGAAATCGCCGGCGGAACGCTCGAGGGTGTTATCGACGAGTATCCGAATAAGAATGAAGAAGCTACAAGCGTGTCGTTTACGGTAGGGACGATAAACGGAAAGCTCGGTGCTGATTTTAGCAAGGAAGAAATAGAAGGCGTGTTGAATCGACTCGGCCTTTCGTATGTGCAGGAGGGAAGCGCGTTTACCGTGACGAGCCCGTGGGAGCGACGCGATATACAAATGCCGGAAGACCTGGTGGAAGAAATCGGCCGTATCTTGGGTTACGACCGCGTACCCGCTTCCGAGCTTCCTCCGTCGGAAGGCGCTCCGGACCTTGCACGCTATCGCGGCATCGAGCGCGTAAAGGATATCCTCACGGAGCGCGGATTCACGGAAATCTCCACGCCATCTTTCTTCGGAAGCGGCGAAATCATGCTGGCGAACCCGCTTCAGGAAGAGAAGCCGTACTTGCGCGCTGACCTTGCGGGGAATATGCGGGATGCGCTTACGCGCGCCGTATTCAATGCTCCGCGCGTGCTTGGTCCCGTTCCGGATGTCCGCCTCTTCGAGCTTGGCACTGTGTTCGCAAAAGACGGCGAGCGCCTTTCGCTTGCGCTTGGGTACGCGCCCGTAAGTGGCAAGAAGCAAAAAGTGCTTGAAGAAGTCGCAGTCGAGCTCGGCGCGCTCTTGAATCTCAGCCTCTCTTCGGCCGACTCGGTTCTCGAAGTGCCGCTTGGCGAAGCTGATTTGGAAAAACTCGGCGAAGGATACGAGCCGCGGGAAGTCGCGCTCGAAAAGTACAAAGAGTTCTCGCTCTTTCCATTCGCGCTTCGCGACGTCGCGGTATGGACGCCTTCCGGTACTGAGGAAAGCGAGGTGATTGCAGTCATCCTCAAAGAGGCGGGCGAGCACGTGGCACGCATAGACCTCTTCGACCGATTCGAGAAGGAAGGAAGGACTTCCTACGCGTTCCGTCTGGTATTCGAGTCCTTTACGAAGACGCTCTCCGACGAAGAGCTCGTACCGGCTATGGGGCGGGTGACGGCCGCCCTGAACGCCAAGGAAGGTTGGCAGGTCCGCTAAGCGGGGTGGTATACTGGTCTCCAATAGGCGCACAGGCACCATGAAATCCCTCAAAATCGCAATCGTGAGCGACGCCTACTTTCCGCATATCAGCGGCGTGGCAACGACGATAAAGGCAACTGCCGAGGAGCTCACGAAAATGGGCCACACGGTAAAGGTAATTTCGCCCATAGATTTTAAATACAAGATGGCGGCGCCGTCGTATCCGGAAGTGAAGCTCGCGATTCTTCCGTACAGCAGGCTTAAAAGGATGCTTGATGAGTTCAAGCCCGATGCGCTCCATATTTCCGTAGAGGGTCCGCTTGGTATGGCGGCGCGGCGCTACGCGAAAAAGCACGGCATCCATTTCACTACTGCGTACCATACGCGTTTTCCCGAATACCTGCGCATCCAGATGGGCGTGCCGGAATCGCTCACGTACCACGTGGTCCGCTGGTTCCATAACAGCGCAAACGGCGTGATGGTTGCCGCCGAATCGCTCCGCAAGGAGCTCGACGAGCACGGCATCAAGAATCTCCTCATCTGGCCGCGTGGCGTGGATGCGGAGCTCTTCCATCCGGATGCAAAGATAGATTTGCCGGGGAAGCGCCCCATCTTCATGTATATGGGCCGCGTCGCGCATGAAAAGAATATCGAAGCATTCCTTTCGCTTGAGTTAGATGGCACGAAGTACGTGGTCGGAGACGGACCGGCGCGCAAATCGCTTGAAAAGAAATATCCGGATGCGGTGTTTACGGGCTACAAATTCGGCAAGGAACTCGCCGGCCACCTCGCCGCCGCCGACGTATTCGTATTCCCGTCGCTTACCGATACGCTCGGGCTCGTGATGCTTGAGGCGAATGCATGCGGTACGCCTATCGCGACGTTCCCGTCGCAAGCTTCCGACGTCGTGGTTAAGCAGGGTGAGAACGGCATCGTATCGACCGATCTCAAAGAAGCGTGTATGAAAGCGCTCACGCTCTCCCGTGCGCGTTGCCGTGAAATCGCTCTAGAAATGGGCTGGCAGAAACCGGCGCAGATGTTCCTCGACAACCTCGTCGTATCTAAATAGCCGGAAGGCGCAGAGGCAATAGGGAAGGGCGCGCTTCTTCTTGAAGCGCGCCCTGTCCTCCTCTCTACCTGCTTCCGTTCAGTTGCCCTACCAATTCCAGGCGACTGCAACCCGGACGCCGTGGTCGTATTGTCCGTCAAAGCCCTCTACGAAGACCCGCCAGTTATCCTTGGACAGGCCCAGTTCGCCGAATGCGATGTTGTCGTCAGTTTCGCGGAGATGTGAACCGCCGAGGGTGAAGTCGATTGCGTAATCGCTTCCAATCGGGAACGTTGCCGTTCCCGATACCTCGGATTGTCCTTCCGTGAACCCGCCGTCATATTCGCCGTGCTCGAAGTGAAACGAGAGCACGTTGTTGAAAATCGGCGCCGTATCAAGCGCAAGTTGGACCGTTCCAACCGTGGCATCGAGATCGTCGGCGGGGAAAAAGTACCCGCCGGCGGTCACACTGACCTGAAACGCGTCGTTTTTTACGACGACGAGCGTCCCGGTCAAGTCGAGTTCTGTCGCGACGGGGTCGAGCCCCGCCCAGTTTTCGTCCGGCGCGAGCCGGAGCCAACCGTAAAGCGACAGGCTGTCAGTCACCGAAGTCTCGGCATCGCATGCGAGTGAAGGCCGGTCGATGGCCTGCCCGAAATGCGAGAAGTCGGAGGCGGAGGCGCCCGTGCACGAGTAGTCCGTGCCCGAGTCCTCCTGCGCGAAAGCAGATGGGGCGAGAGAGAGCGCCGAAACGCTCGCTGCCGCGAAGAGAAGAGCTACGTTTCTTTTCTGGGCCATGTCGAAACAGGTCCTCAAAGTGGCGGTTCCGATCCCATATCGGTTATCCGCTCTGGTGATGATTGTGTTACAAAAATACGTCCTAGTCAAGTTTTACCCTTATAAAAAATAGTTGAAACGGGCA
>CAZHSZ010000030.1:0-9771 GCA_964535425.1 uncultured Candidatus Saccharibacteria bacterium
GCACCATTGCGACCGACCATGGGGGAGACCTTAATTTCACTCCGAACACCGAGGGCCCCGGCACTACGTTTACCTTGTCCCTCCCCATTGCATAAGTAATTTCGGGGTCCCCATTCCTATGGGGAGGCAAGCGGCAGAAGACGGGAACGGACGGCGTAAGCCGGAGTGTAAGTCTTCTGGAAAGCGCGCCAGGCGTGTTATTGTTTCCGTATGGCAGACATTAAATTCATTCTGGTGGTCGAAGACGACCCTATTTTGAAGAACCTCCTCGGGCATACCTTTGCGGGTAAGTATCAGACGCTTTATGCCTCTGACGGCAATGAGGCGCTTGCGCTGTTTGAGCAGTCGAAGCCTGCGCTCGTCCTCTTGGACCTCATGCTTCCGACCATGGACGGTTTCGCCGTGCTTGAGAAAATCCGCGCCCGCACGGATGAGACGAAAAACGTGCCGGTCATCGTGGTATCGAACCTCGGTCAGGACAAGGACCGCGAACGCGCCGTGTCCTTAGGCGCTACCGACTACCTCGTAAAGGCAGAAGTATCCGTAGAAGAAATCGTAAACAAAATCGAAAGCACGCTTGCTTCTCTACCTCAGACCGCTGCTCCCGTTTCCGCACCTGAAATGCCGGCAGCACCGACTCCTGAAGCATCAGCACCTGCTGAAGTCATCCCTCCTCCTGCGGTCTAGTTTTTAAAAGGTGTGTTGCTGAAGTGAATAAGAATTTCTGATCCCTATTAGTATAGAGATACAGCTCCTTAATGCATTTTGTATTTCGGGGTCCCCATTCCGATGGGGGAGCAAGCGGCAGAAAACAAAAATGAAGGCGTTTCGCCTGAATGAACGTTTTCTGGTAAGCTTGCTACTGTACCTGCCCCGTCACGGGCAGACTATTTTCGTACCCATGCCTAAACCGAAGAAAACAGATGCTCATACGCAGTATGTCGGCGATGACTGGATAGAGGTGAAGGGTGCCCGCACCCACAACCTCAAGAACATCAGCGTCGACCTGCCGCGCGGCACTATGACCGTACTCACCGGCCTTTCAGGGTCAGGGAAGTCGTCCCTTGCCTTCGATACCATTTTCGCCGAAGGGCAGCGCCGCTACGTAGAGAGCCTTTCCGCATACGCCCGCCAGTTCCTCAATCAGATGCAGAAGCCGGACGTGGATGAAATCCGCGGCCTCTCTCCTGCCATTTCCATAGACCAGAAGAGCCGTTCCAATAACCCGCGCTCGACGGTGGCGACCGTCACCGAGATTTACGATTACCTGCGCGTCCTCTACGCGCGTGCCGGCCAGCCGTACTGTATCCATCACGACGTACCTATTCAGAAACTTTCCAAGGAAGAGATGATTGAGCTTATCATGGGCCGCATCAAGGCCCGAAGCGCGAGCAAGGAGCACTCGATGGAAGTACGCGGCGTCGTCGTCGACAAGACGGCGGTCACCATCTACTCTCCGGTCGTCGTCGGCCGCAAGGGCGAGTACTACCAGCTCCTCTACGATCTCTTGAGCAAGGGCTACGAGAAGGCGATCATCGACGGCAAGCCGCACAATCTCCGCGAGAAGGTCACGCTCGACCGCAATAAGCGCCACGATATCGACGCAGTCGTCGACACCATTTTCGTATCGGAGTTTGAGCGCACCCCTGACGCCGCCCGCGAGCGCCTCTCAGAAGCGCTCGAGCTCGCACTCAAGCAGAGCGAAGGCTTGGTGAAGATAGGGCACGCCGACGGGACGAATGAAACCCTCTCAGCCCGTTTTATTTGCCCTGAGGACGGCGCATCCTTCCCGGAAGTGGAGCCGCGCCTCTTCTCGTTCAATAGCCCGTACGGCGCATGTCCGAACTGTAACGGCCTTGGCACCGAGTCCCTCTTCTCCGACGAGATTTGTACGGTGTGTGAAGGGAAGCGTCTCCGGCCTGAGGCGCTCCGCGTGTACTTGAAGAGCAAAAAAGACAAGACGCTCGGCAAAAACGTCGTAGACATTACCAATATGTCTATCGCGGAAGCAAAGGAATTTATGGATGGCCTCGAGCTATCCGAGATGCGCTCCGAAATCGCAAAGCCCATCATCCGCGAAATCACGAGCCGTTTGGACTTCATGCTGAACGTCGGTCTCGACTATCTCACCCTGAATCGTTCCGCCGCAACGCTTTCTGGAGGGGAAGCACAGCGCATACGTCTCGCCTCCCAGCTTGGTACCGGACTCGTGGGTGCACTCTATGTGCTCGATGAGCCGACCATCGGACTCCATCAGCGCGATAACGAGCGCCTCATCAAAACCCTCCTTACGCTCAAAGAGCTCGGCAACACCATCCTCGTCGTCGAGCACGACGAAGACACCATTCTCTCTTCGGACTACCTCGTCGACATAGGGCCAGGCGCAGGCGTGCATGGCGGGAACGTCGTCGTGGCCGGATGGCTCGACGAGCTGCTTCGCGCTCCGAAGAATGAATCGGGCTCGCTCACCCTTGATTACCTCCGCGGGGACAAGGAAGTGGCAGTCCCCGAGGAACGCCGCACCGGCGAGAAGGGCTCGATAAAGATAAAGGGCGCGACTCTCCACAACCTTAAGAATCAGAACGTGGAAATACCGCTTGGAAAGCTCGTATGCATCACGGGCGTATCGGGAAGCGGGAAGTCTACTTTTCTTTACGACATATTGCATAAGAACGTCGCCGCACGCTTCGCGCGCCGCGAGAGTAAGCCTGAGCATGTCGCATCCATCACTGGTACGGAGTACGTCGGTCGCGTGGTGCTTATAGACCAGTCGCCTATCGGTCGCACGCCCCGCTCAAACCCTGCTACTTACACAGGCGCATTCACCCATATCCGCGACCTCTTCTCTGCAACGAGCGAGGCGCGTGCGCGCGGCTGGAAGCCGGGCCGCTTCTCGTTTAACGTCGCGGGCGGACGCTGCGAAGCGTGTCAGGGTAACGGCGTCATCGCAGTGGAGATGCACTTCCTGCCTACGGTCTACGTGCAGTGCGACGTATGCGACGGCAAGCGCTTTATGAAAGAGACGCTTGAAGTGACGTATCGCGGAAAGAATATCTATGAAGTCCTCCAGATGACGGTAGAAGAGGCGGAAGTGTTCTTCAAGGATATTCCGGCCATCTCCGACCGCCTCGCCTCGCTTAACTCCACGGGTCTTGAGTACCTCACGCTCGGGCAGTCGGCGACGACGCTCTCGGGCGGGGAAGCGCAGCGCGTGAAGATTTCCTCCGAGCTCTATCGTCCTATCACGATGAAGACGCTCTATCTCTTAGACGAGCCGACGGTCGGTCTCCACTATGACGATGTGCGCAAGCTTATAGAAATCCTTCAGGAGCTCGTGCGCCGCGGAAATACGGTGGTAGTCATTGAGCACAATCTCGACGTCATAAAGAGTGCGGACCACATCATCGACTTCGGTCCTGAGGGTGGTACGGGCGGCGGCAAGGTGATAGCAAAGGGAACGCCGGAAGAGGTCGCGGATACCGAAGGCTCGCACACGGGCGAGTATCTCTCCCGCCTGCTTCGGAAAAAGCCGAAGAAAAAATAAAATGACGAGGCGCAGGAGGTCTTACTCCTGCGCCTTTGGCCGTCGTTGCAAATACTCCTTCAGGGCGAGTACTACGCCGATGCGCACGCAGTACCCGCCTTCCGCCATCAATTCGAGAAACCAGAACCGCACGCCATTGAACTTACGGATATGCCCTATGGTCTTCACGTATCCGACCACAGTGCCTTTTCCGAAGTTCGTCCCCACGAGAAGAACTGTGCTTGCGCAGAGCTCGAGTAGAGAAAGCGGAAGCGGTCGGAACCAGAACAGAAGCGGAATCAGGAGAAATGCATAGCCAACGCGGGTGAACGGATTTTCCCACGCACATTTGATATAGGTGATAATCACGGGTTGCCCCTTGGTTAACCGCGTACCGTTCGTACGCGATTTGACCTTACTGCGAAATGTCCCCTAGAGCAAATCTGGGATATAGTGGGCATATACAGGCTATGGAGCGCGCGGAACTGGAAAAATTCGAACTGCCGGACGTACCGGGCGTCTATCTCTTTACCCGCGGACGCGGGAAGGGAAAGGAAATCCTGTACGTAGGGAAAGCCACGTCGCTTCGCGACCGCGTGCGCTCGTACTTCGATGACGACCTCATCTCCACCCGCGGTCCCCGCATCGTGGACATGGTCACGAAAGCCGAAGGCATCATGCATGAGCCGACTCCTACCGTGCTCGAGGCGCTTGTGCGCGAAGCGGCGCTCATCCGCGAGTATCGCCCTAAGGCAAACGTGGAAGGCAAGGACGATAAGACCTTCCTTTACGCGTGCATCACGGACGAGGACATTCCGCGCGTGCTCGCGATACGCGGCAAGGATATCGCTTTCAAAGCTAAGCGCTCGCTCGATGGGCAGAAGCTTTCCGCGATACACGGCCCATTCCCCTCGGGCTATCAGTTGCGCCAGGCGCTCCGCCTCATCCGCAAAATCTTCCCGTTTTATGACACTCCACGCCCTGTAGGAGAGGGTACGCGCTTCACGCAGGGGAAAGTGGAGTTCAATAGGCAGATAGGCCAGTACCCGCGCGATATGGATAAGAAGTCGTATACGCGCTCCATCCGGAACGTCTCTATGTTCCTCTCGGGCAAGGTGAAGGCGCTTCGCGCCACGCTCACGAAAGATATGAAAGCGCTCGCAAAGGCAGAGCAGTTTGAAGAAGCGGCGGTCATCCGCGGACAGCTCTTCGCGCTCGACCATGTGCAGGACGTATCGCTCATACGCGAAGACCGCGATAGAGACCAAGAGAGCGGCCGCATCGAGGCGTACGACACGGCGCATATCTCCGGCACGAACGCTATCGGCGTGATGACGGTACTTGAAGGCGGCATGCCGGACAAGAAGGAATACCGGACGTTTAAAATCCAGGGCCGCGGAGGGAAGTCTACGAACGACGACATCGCATCCCTTAAGGAAATCCTCTCGCGCCGCTTCGGGCATCCGGAGTGGCCGTATCCGAAAGCCATCGTCGTGGATGGCGGAAAGACGCATAAGAAAGCAGCGGAAGATACGCTAAAGGAAATGGGTTTTGCGATACCGGTTGCGGCCGTGGTGAAGGACGAGCGCCACCGCCCGCGTGAGGTGCTTGGAGCGCTTCGCGCGCATGTGACCGACGCGGATGCCGTGCTCATAAACTCCGAGGCGCACCGCTTCTCCATTACGCTTCACCGCAAAGCCCGAAGCCGAAGAATGCGGGCCTGATATACTGGTCGGAATGAGAGGCACCATCGTCGGGGTACTTAGGGGTGGACCATCGAGAGAACACGAAATCTCCCTGAATACGGGTGCGGCAATACTGCGGAATCTGAATCCCGAGCACTACACGCCGCGCGATATCTACATAGACAAGCAAGGCCTCTGGCATGTGCATGGACGCCCTACGACGCCTCCTGAGGCGCTTCGGAGCGTGGACGTAGTCATCGTCGGCCTCCACGGCGAGTACGGCGAAGACGGGGAAGTACAGAAGGTGCTCGAGCGCTACGGCGTCCCCTACACCGGCTCCGATTCATTCGCCTCCTACATCGCGATGCATAAAGTCATGGCGAAGGAGCGCGCAAAGGAGCATGGCATTCTCACGCCCGACTATCGCTTCGTCCAAGACGAAAGCCACGTGGAAGAAGTGCTTGCGGACGTGGTACGCACCTTCCATCAGCCGGTCGTGGTGAAGCCGGTACGCTGGGGCTCGTCCGTAGGCGTCTCCATGGTCTCGGGCTACGCGCCGCTCTACGCGACTACCATGCAGCTCCTGCGGGACGGGGCGGGCGGCGTGCTTATTGAGGAAGTGATACGCGGGCGCGAAGCGACCGCGGGCGTCGTGCAGAATTTGCGCGGGGAAAAGCTCTACGCGCTCCCGCCTATCGAAATCATCCCGCCGTCAGACGATTTCTTTTCATACGATGCGAAGTACTCCGGAAAGACTATGGAGATTTGTCCAGGCAACTTCCCGAAGAAAACCTCGGAAGAGCTCATGCGCATGTCGCGCGTGATGCATGACGCCTTGGGACTTCGCCACTACTCGCGTTCGGACTTCATCGTCTCTCCAAAGGGCATCTACTACCTCGAAACCAACACGCTCCCCGGCATGACTTCCGAGTCGCTTCTTCCGAAGTCGCTTGCGGCGGTAGGCGTATCATTCCCCGACTTCCTAAAGCACCTTACCGACCTTGCTATTGCAGGCGTATGAGCGAACTCTCGCATAAACGCTGCCTCCCGTGCGAGGGAGAGATACCGGCACTTACGAAAGCGCAGGCCGAGGACATCATGATGCATGTGCCGGACTGGAAACTTTCTGAAGACGGAACGAAGCTCACCCGCCTCTATGGGTTCAAGGACTTCGCCAAAGCACTCGCCTTTGCAAACGAAGTAGGAAAAGTGGCGGAGGAAGAATGGCACCACCCGGATATGAAGGTCTCGTGGGGAAGGGTGGAAGTGACCTTTACCACCCACTCGGTCCGCGGCCTCACGGAAAACGACTTCATCATGGCGGCCAAGGTGAACGATATCCCAGCCTAGGGATAGGACTATTCACGAAATACCCCCGTATGCTATAGTCTCAGGGCCCTCCTGGCTCCCTTTTGGGTCCTCCGGGGTCCCCATTCCGATGGGGAAGCAAGCGATAGAAAACGAAAGTGCTGGACGAACAGTCCGAACGAGAGTTTTCTAGTAAGCGCGCTAGCGGGCCGTTAGCTCAGTTGGTAGAGCATCTCATTTGCAATGAGAGGGTCGCAGGTTCGAATCCTGTACGGTCCACAACACACAAAAGAACCGCCGAAAGGCGGTTTTTGCGTGGTTGTGGACCGTAAGCAAAGCAGAGCTTTGCGTCAGGATTCGAACGCCGGAGCGGGCACCTAGCTAGCAGGCTAGGTCGCGAGGCGGTGACCAGAGCGGAGCCGAGTGACGACGAGGCTACGACTCGAGGTCGAAAAGCGTACTCGCGGTCCTGTACGGTCCTTAAAATCGTCTCTGTCCAATTAGCAGGGTCTCCAAGGGTCCAAAAGTTGTGTAAAAAGAGGGGAAATATAGGAGTTGCGATAATAATCACGAAGTTCACAATGAAGATATGGAAAAAAGGTTTCAAATCCTTTCTCTTTCTGGAGGAGGCTACATGGGTCTCTATACAGCTTCGGTTCTCGAAAAACTGGAGGAAACACTCGGCGCACCAATCGCGTCGCGCTTCGACCTCATAGCCGGAACATCTATCGGTGGCATTATTGCCCTTGGTCTCGCATCGGGTCTTCCGGCCAAGAAGATTCGTGAAGCGTTTCAGGCACACGGACCATCCATCTTCACGGACAAGCCTCCCGCTCAAGGTTTGCGTGCGTGGCAGGAAATGTTCACTAGCGCGAATCGTGCGAAGTATCGGCAAGAGAACCTCAAGGCTGCTATTAGTGAGATGGTAAATCCTTCACTAAAGATAGGGGACCTGAAACGGCCTGTGCTGATACCAACTGTTAATCTCACGACGGGGAAACCGCAGATGTTCAAGACACCGCATCACGATACGCTTGTGCGCGACAAGCATCTGATGGCGGTAGATGTTGCACTCGCAACCTCTGCGGCTCCCACGTACTTCCCGTTGGCTCAGATAGGAGATTCGTTGTACGCAGACGGCGGCATGTACGCGAACTCACCGGACCTCATGGCATTTCACGAAGCTAAGAAATTCCTAGGAGCAAAAGAAGAAGACATTCGCGTATTGAGTATCGGAAGCACTAGTTCAAACTTTTCCTTCTCGCACTCGGGAGGCATAGACCTAGGGTGGATGCAGTGGATGAAGGACGCACGTCTCCCCTCAGTCATGATTGCTTCACAGCAATTCATCGCAGACATCCTAATGCAGCACACGATGGGAGACCGCTACTTTAGGATTGATACCGTTCAATCGCGTGAACAGGAACGTAGCATCGGCCTTGATGTTGCATCGGAAGCTGCAACACGAGACCTTCTCGCTCTCGCTGAAGCTGCAGTGCAGGCTGCACTCCCCAAGCCCTTCGTGAAGGAAATACTTCAGCACGAAGTACCGGATATCAAATTTAAATAACCACCTATGAGCAAAGCCGCACATCTCTTTTATTCTGCAGACCCAAACAAGAAGACCCTTCATGCATCCATCAAGCCATCTGATGTGCAGCAGGAGATTCAACAAGAGCGTTGGCAGTCTCTACGGGACTATCTCGTTGCAGACCTGCAGGACCTTACCGGATATACCATCGACTCCTGGCTCCAGGGTTCCTACAAGTACCGCACACAAATCAGGCCGCCCGTGAAAGGACAGGAATCCGACATTGACCTTGGTCTTTATTTCCATTGGACGGGAAAGCCAACGGATGGTGCGTATTCGCCGAAGGCACTCAAAGACTTGGTACAGGAAAGCCTCAAGCTCTATGCCGAAGAATCAGACGATGTTATTGAGGTCGTAGAACCGCCTAAGACACGCTGCGCACGTATTCGCTTCAAGAACGGCTTCCATATCGACGTTCCGGTATATCACTACAGCACCGATAGCGGAGCATGCACTCTCGCTACTGAAGAAGACGAGTGGGAGGAATCAGACCCGGAGACTCTGTACAACTGGTTCCTCAATAAATATCCAGAGGATGAGAGCGCGCAGGTGCGACGACTGATTCGTTACTTGAAGATGTGGTCAGCACTGAAGTTTGCTGAATCGAAGCGCCCGTCTTCAACAATGCTCAGCGTTCTCGTGGCACAGACGTATCCGATTCTAGTGGATGAAGAAAAGGATGGCGACGAAATTGCCTTCAAGAATATTGTTGAGGAGGTGCTTGAGCATCTCACGGCCGACCGCGTGGTCAGGAACCCAGTTAACTATTCTGAAGACCTAAATCGCATGGAGTCGGAACACTTCGATGCTTTCATGGAAAAGCTAAGAGACCTCCTTACGCTTTCGGAAAACGCATTGGCCACAGAGAACGAATTTGAAGCCGCTTCCATCTGGACTGAAACCTTTAGTCACTTCTTCCCAATTCCGAACCCAGAAGAGGCAACGAGCAAAGCAATTATTCCGGTAAGCTTCAGTCCACGTGTTGCGGTCAGGGCTGTTGCGACGAACAATGCTGCATTCGATTTCAGTAATATCAATCGAATCGGTCCGATACCGCGGAACTGCGTTATTAGCTTTACGGTTACTAACGCTCACGAACTTCCTGCGGGAGCAGAGTTCAGCTGGGTGGTGCGAAATGATAGCGAGGAATCAGACTTCGAAAATGACCTAGGACATATGGGTACAGGCATTGGCCATGTTTGGGAGGAGCACTCTGCGTATAAGGGAACGCACTTCATGGACCTCACAGCGAAACATTCGCTCCTCGGCATTCTTGGGTTTATCCGCATACCGGTAGAAATTTCCGGCGTATTCATGGTTCCTCGTACACCTCCTAAGCCGAAGTGGACTAAGTTCCGTCGCCGTCGTTAATTGCACTTTACGTTATACTTTATCTATAAGCTCGCTAGACCCTCGATAATCGAGACACTTACGATTTCCTCCCCCACACCCACCACCCCAACCCCCACACCGCCCCCACTACAAACCCCGCATATACCTGTATCGGCGTATGGGCATAGAAATACACGCGACTCACTCCTACCGTCGCTGCAAAGAGCGCGGCGGCTATGTATACGCCGTAGCGTTTTACGTAGGGAAGTCGTGACGCGAAAATGCAAATGACGAGTGCGAGATACATAGCACCGGTCGCGTGCCCGCTCGGG
>CAZHSZ010000031.1:0-8157 GCA_964535425.1 uncultured Candidatus Saccharibacteria bacterium
GCGCTCACAGCACGCTCCCGACGGAGTCGCGGGGCGCCCCCTCGATCGTCGGCGACGTCGCGCCGCAGTGCGCGCAGCGATCGCGATCGAACGGCCGCCCGAGGAGAGCGGCCGCGAGATCGAGGGCGTCGGCCACCGTGGCGCCGGAGTGGTTCGGGCCCGTGCGCCGATCGTGGGACAGCTGGCGCGCGAGGAAGGGCGCGTCGGCGTCGGCCATGGGGATGATCTCGACGTGGAGCGGCTCGTCGTACTGCCAGTCCGGGGGGTTGCGGAGCGTCAGGATCACGCGCACGAGCGCCCACGACGCCGGGCCGTGCCCTCCGGTGGCGGACTGGACGGAGATCCCACGGACGCGCGCCTCGTCGCGGAGCGCGAGGATCCAGCGGCGCCAGCCCGCGAGATCGTCGAGGCGAGCCGACGCGGAAGGCGGCGAGAGCGTTCGTCTGTGCGGTGCGTTCATGGGTCGATACTACCGCCGCGCGACGTCGCGAGTCAAGCGGTTTTCGCGCTACAAGAGGGACAGCTGTGGCGAGCGTGCGCGCTTGGCGTAGGAGACGAGGGGCGTCAGGTTCGCGAGGACGCGGGCACGCGAGACGCCTTCGGGAAGGAGCGGATCGAGGGCGCCCGAGCCCGCGAGGGCGACGAGATCTCGCTTGTTGATCTCGACTCTGGACAGGAAGTCGTCGAGGCTGCGGAACGGCCGGCGCGCGACGATCTGCGACGTCGCGGCCGCGCCGAGACCGCGGAGCGCGCCGAGCCCGTAGAGGACGGCCGGCCGGCCGTTCCCGTCGCGATCGTCGAGGTGAACGCTCGGTGGCAGAGCGACGGGCAGGAAGTCGACGGCGCTCGCGTTGACGTTTGGCGGCAGGACGGCGATGCCGTGGGCTCGCGCGTCGTACACCGCCTCAGCGATCTTCTTCGTCGCGTCGGCTTCGTCGCACAGGATGGAGAGCCAAGCGGCGTAGAACGCGGCCGGGTAGTGCGCCTTGACGTAGGCCGTCCGGTAGGAGATCAGGCCGTAGCAGACGCTGTGTGAATTGCTCGTCACTATTCCGCCGGGCAGGATGTAGTTGTGCGTGGCGGCGGAAACTTCAAGATCGTACATCCTTCTCGGGCCCACGGGCACGACTCGTACAACGCGCCGGCGCACCAGACGCCGGGTATCGGCGATTGGAGCATGCTCTGATGCGCAGAAATCTGCCCACTCCTCATCATCGCGCCGCACCGCGCCGCGATCATTTTCGTTGGGCGTGCCAACGCTCAAAACCTCGCTATCGTCAGCGACGATTTGCCAGAGGGGTTTTTGGCCCTGTTCGGTGAGAAACTTGTGATCAAGCGTACACACGACGGCGGTACCGTCGTCGAATTCGACGGCGAAACCGTCGAGGACGCCGTGATCGTGGACTGCAACAACGCTCGTTTGCTCGCGGTTTCCTTCCATTCCGAGCGACCATACCAGATCGCCAGGCACAAAATCAGCAAGTCGCTTCTCATTGCCGCTAGTATCACGGATCAAGGTATCGGCGTCAACTGATTTGTTGAATCCATATCCAGCCCACTTCGCGACAAGCTCGAATAACTCCGTGGCCCGTGCCTCGTCGCAGCTACCCATCCGAACGCAGCCAGCGACGAACTTCGCGCGCTCCTTCGCCATGACTTCGGGCTTCTTTTTGCCCATCGCCTTGCGCAAAATGTCGGCTTGACCGAGCGTGTAGCCCGCGAGCGCGCGGGCGGCGGCCATGACCTGCTCCTGGTAGCAATTGTGAACTAAAGATCCCCCTACCACGTAACTGTGATCCGTGTCGACCGTCAGATCGTAGACTCTGCGCGCGCCGCACGGTCGCACGGCCAAGACGCGGCCCCACGGCGTCGAGGGCACGAGATCGCGATCGTAGTCCTCGCTGATGCGCCTCAGCGCCTCCTTCGTGATAAAGCTCCTCTTATTCCAGCGCAGCTGCCGACGCTCGTCGCTCCTCGGGATGAACGATAGATCTGGTTTAGGAACGTATCCGCCGAATATCTCGCCCTTGACCTTAAGGCGTAGAGGCAAGCGCCCGCTCACGGCGACGGTCCACACGTCCCCTTTGTCGATGAACAGCGACGAGTCGATCCGGCGGGCCTGAAGGATCTCCCAGAAGCGGCGCGCGAGCGCCTCGTTCTTGACCCGGAGACGATTATTCAGCGTCGAGCCGTCGCCCTCGTAGAAGCCGGCCGCCATGCTGAGAGAAACACGCTGAGGGAAGAACTTCGTGGAGAAGTCGCAGCCGAGCAAGCCGAGCCGCCGAAGGTGGCGCGTGAACGGGTTGGGACGCGCGACCCCGACGGCGCCGCGACCCGCCGTGAGAGCGACGTACCAGGCTCGCCCCGCGAAGTACACGGCACAGTCTAGCCCCCACGCCGCATCGGCGATCGTCTTCACTCTCTCGGCAAACTCGCGAGAAGAGCAGGAGATCGTCGGCGTGGCGCCGCACAGATCGCCGTCGGCGAGCGCGAGGCCGACGATCCAGTCCCTGTCGTCGCCGTCTGGGATCTCCTCGTCGCTACCCCACACCTGCTGCACGAGATCCGAGCGCGTCAAATCGCAGACCGCTACCCACCCGCGCGCCGTCAGGATCTTGTGCTCCGACGTCGCGATAAGCTCCTCGCCGTTCGTCATGCGCACGGCGAACGTGTCACGCGTGCCGTTGTCGTGGCGCGCGCGCACCTCATGCCAGTCGCCCGACTGCGTCATGACCATGTCACCGCGCCCGACGCGCTCGATCTCGCGCCAACCCGACGACGTGAGGACGCGCTGACCGGCGGCGATGCACCACACGCCGTAAGTGTCTCCCGTCGTCGCTTCGAGCGCCGGGTGGAGGTACTCGACGCGCGTGCGCCCGTGCCGGCGCGCAACGTAGTCCTTCACCATGCCGCCCTGGATCGGGCCGGGCCGGTACAGCGCGCACGCGGCGACGATGTCCTCGTATCGGTCCGGCACAAGCTCGGCGAGGAGCCGTCGCATCCCCCCCTTCCCCAGCTGGAAGATCCCCAGCGTGTCCGCGGCCGCGACGAGCCGCAGCGTCGCCGCGTCGTCGAGCGGCACACGGTCTAGAGAGAACGCGCGAGAAACGGCGGGAGCTTCGGGCCGTCGCGGGGGGGCGTCTCCATCTCGAAGCTCACCCGAACGCAGAGCTTCTCCCTCTCTCCAGGCGCGCCCCGCAGCGGCTTCCCGTCCTCGCGCGTCATCTCCGTCTGGTAGGAGAAGCTCACGATCTGCAAGGTGCGCATCCCCTCGTCGTGGAGGGGTGTCGGCCCGAGCGCTTCCGGCCACACCTCCAAGAGCGCGTCGCGGAGCGGTTCCAGGCTGCGCAAGAGCGCGGCCGTCTGTTCTAGCGAGAACATCTTGCTCGACATGAGATCCTCTCTTCTCTTCGCTGTTCGCGTCGTTCACGTAGCGCTCCGCGAGCGCGAGGTGTGTCACCGTCGACAGACCGAGCAGATCGAGCTTGACGAGGCCGGCAAGCTCGACTTCCTCCATCGCCCACTGCGTCGCGAGATCGTGGCCCGCCCCCGAGATCGGGACCCAATCGGCGAGCGGCCCGCGCGAGACGACGACGCCGCTCGCGTGCGTGCCGGCCTGGCGGACGCAGCCGGCCGCCTCGATCGCGAGCGCGTGCCGCACGACAGCCGCGAGACGGCGCGACGACGGCGCCGACGGATCGGCCACGGCCTCGCGGAGCGACTCGACGTTGGCGGCGAGCCACTCGACCGTGGGGGTCTTGCCGTTGACGAGCGCGGGAGCGCCGGCGAGGGCGCGGTTTAGCTCGCCGAAGCCGACGCCGAGCACGCGCCCGACGTCTTTGAGCGCCGACTTTCCGCCCATCGCGGAGAACGTCGCGATGCGCCCGACGGCGTCGGCGCCGTAGCGATCGCGCAGGTAGTCGATCACGCGGACGCGGCCGCGCTTGCAGATATCGACGTCGATGTCCGGCATGCCGCCGGCGCGCTCCGCGTTCAGGAAGCGCTCGAACATGAGCCCCCATCGCTCCGGGTCGACGTCCGTAATCCCGAGAGCGTAGACAGCGAGCGAGCCGGCGGCGCTCCCGCGCCCGGGGCCGAGCGGGATCCCGTTGCGGCGCGCCCACTGGCAGAAATCAGCGACGATCAGGAAGTAGCCCGCGAAGCCGGTCCGCTCGATCACGCCTAACTCCTCGCGGAGCCGCCGGTAGGACGCGTCGACCTCCTCCGTGCGGTGCATGCCGGCGCCGCGCGCCTTGCGCCGCTCGACGAGGCGCCGCGCGAGCCCGTCGCTCGCCAAGCGTGCAAGCTCCGCCACCTGGGCCGGCGCGTCGAGGGCGCGGCCGCTCGCGTCGCGGTAGTCGGGCAGCGCGACCTTCCCGAGCCCGAGATCGACTCGAAGCTCCTCGCCGAGTGAGCGCGCCGACTCCAGCGCCGCCGGGCAGTCCGCGAAGAACGCGCTCATCTCCTCGTCGCTGGCGAGGTGTCCCCACGCGCTCGGCTCTTCGAGCGCGGCGCGCGAAGACGGCGCGAGGTGCGCGATCTCGTCGAGGTGGAGGCGCCGCTTCTCGGCGATCGCGCGGAGCACGAGGCGGGTCGGCGCGTCCTCGCGGCGCAGGTACGACGCGTCCGACGTGGCGACGACGTCGAGATCGTGCCGGATCGCCGCCTCCCAGCACGCGCGCCACGCCGCGCCCATCGTCGGCGCAAGCTCGACGTACAGGCGGGGAGCCTCTTCCGGCGTCGCGGCGCGCGGCGACGGCGCGACGGCGATGCGATCCGCGATCCACTGATCGCACGCGCTCGCTATGGCCTCCAGGAACGCGTCTGCGCGCGCGTGGTCGCCTCCGGGCCCTAGCTCACGGGCGAGGCGCGTCGCGTGGTCTGTGGGGCCTCCCAGGCTCACGCAGAGGCATCCCGCGGCCCCGCCGGTGAGGACGGCGAGCCCGCCGAGTAGCCCCCGCGCGACGAGGGTCGCGAGTGGGACGCTGTGCGGAGGTTTGGCGCGAGGTGGCAGGTCGACGGCGTCGGCCGGACCGTAGACGAGCGCGGCGACGGCGCAGAGGTTGCGCCAGCCGAGCGCCGTGCGCGCGAGGAGAACGACGTGACCGGGCCACTCGCGCAGGCGGATCTCGAGGCCGAAGGCGGCGCGCGGCTTGCCTGGCGCGTCCGCGCAGGCCCGCGCGAGCTTCGCCGCGCCCCACAGGTTCGGATCCGTGGCGACGACGACGCCGGCCGGCGCCATCGCGTGCGCGAGAGCCTTCGGCGCGCACATGCCGATCATGGGCGCGTAGGAGCTTCTGACGTGCAGCTGAGGGATCACGAGGCCGATGATACCACGGTCGCCGACGCGTTGTCCACAGAGGCGGCGCGAGAGGCGCGGAGAGCCTTGATGATGTCGGCGAGGGTCGACTTCGATGGGGAGTAGACCCACACCTTATGCGAGCCCGTCTGAAAGCCCGGGTAGTTGCGAGAGTAGGACGGGCGGTGCTCCTCGCGGCAGTCGATACCGGGGATCAGGCCGTGCGGACGGCCGCAATGTTGCACTTGAGCGCGTCGGCGATCTCGGTGGCGGTGACGGCGGATCCGGTCTCCAGGTAGGCGGAAACGACGGCGTCGACGATGCTCTGGTTCGTGATTGCAGTCTTCATGCTTCACAGCATGCGATCGGCGCGTTCCAGAGTCAACAAAAATCGTCGACTCGCGTCTATTTTTTTAGCGCCGCCGTCGCTGCTTTGACGGCGTCTGCCCTCTTCTTGCCCCACCCGAAGCGAACGACGCCGAGGAGCGTCCCGTCCTCCGCGACGTAGCGGACGGGCTTGCCGTCGATGAAGAGAAAGCGAGAGGTGGGCACCCGGACGGCCTTGCCGTCGACGATCTCGGCGATGTACACGCTAGTCCTCCGTGTCTGCCAGGTATGGCAGTCCGCGGAAGCGGCCGGAGCGGGGCCCGGACGGGGCCGTGATCGATGGCGGGGGCGGCGCGGGGCTCTGCGGCGCGGGGCGCGGCACGGGGACGGGCGTCGCGATGGAGAAGGGCTGAACCGGCGTCGCGACGCGCTGGCGCGGGAGCGCTTCGTCGAGGCGCTCGAGATCGGCGTCGTCCTCGCGCGAGCGCTCGGCGCGGAGGCGAGTCGACGCGATGAGCGCGAAGTCGGGGTCGCGCTCGACGCTCACCACCTCGTCCCAGCCGGCGCGCACGAGCCCGATCGCCTCGCTGCCCGTGCCAGCGTAGAGGTTGAGCGCGCGCAGGGCGCGGGGCCGGCCATCCGAGAGCGTGAGGCCGCGAGGCGGACGGATGAGGCGCCCGATCCACTCGTCGAGATCGAGCGGCTTGACGCACGGGCCGATGTTGCCGCGAGCGCGGAGCGCCGGCGGCGCGGCGTCGAAGGTCGCTTGGTCCGCGGCGCACCAGCCGGACGCCCTCGACTCGTCGCGGACCCACAGCAGATCGGCGCAGCCGTCGGAGCGCTCGCCCTTCGTGGCCCGCCCCCGGTAGAAGAAGCGCGAGGCGCCCCCGCCGAGCCCGTCGACGTCGTGGTTGTACTCGGCGCCGGAGGCGCGGGCCGCGGGGCCGTAGCGCACGGGCGATGGATCGCCGGTGGCCGTGCTCGGCGAGACGTTGCGGCGCGGCGCAAGCTCGCCCGACTGCGCGTCGATCTCAGCGACGGGACACTCCGGCGCGCACTCCCACCCGTGCGGCGGGCCGTCGAGCACGCACGCCGGCGTGTGGCAGACGACGACGTTAGGCGGAAAGCGGCCGCCGCGATCGACGCTCTGGCGGCCGGTTCCCCTCTCGTAGCCCCCCATCTCTCCATAAGTCGCCTTCCCTGTCGACGAGGCGGGGGCGCAGTTCATGCGCTCCGACGTGGACAGTCGGCACTCGTCGACGTTGAAAGCGCCGGTAGCGTGCTCGACGGCGCACGCGGCGATGGAGAGCGCGCCGAGCGGCTTGCGGAAGACGAGGATAGGCTCCCAGAGCCCCTTCAGCTGCGTCTTGTACCCCTCGAATGCGGCGGAGAGATCGCCGGCCGCCGTCGTCAAGTCGACGTCGCGGCCGCGGGCCCCGTGGCCCGTCTGCACGCCGAGGAGCCGGCCGGCGTTGCCGGCGGGGTTGTCGTGCTTGCCGACGACGGGCCGGCGGAACCACGCCTCTCCGGGCTGGCGCGCCGAGTGGAGGAGCGGCGTCATCCACTCCGGGGCGTCGCCGAGCATCGTGCGGAGGATCTCCCACTTCTCCAGGCTCGGGATCGCGGCGCGGCGCGACGCCGACGTCCAGTGCCCGGCCATCCCGTTCGTGCCGCACGCCGCGTCGATCTGCGCGTTCGTGAGCCCGCGGGCGTCGCGCTGCGCGCGGATCCACGCCGTCACGCGGAGCACGTCGGCGCGACGGTGCGGCCGCGCCTTGTCGATCATCTTGCCGACGTCGGCTCCCTGGGGGAAGCCAACTCCGCGATACCACCTCGCGACGCCCTCGCCGCTGATCGTGTCGCGAAGCTCGAAGCCGGCCATGCGGATCCCGAGCGAGATCAGGTCGAACGTGCGCGTGCCGCCGAAGACGACGAGGTGAGCCCCGGGCGCGAGCACGCGGAAGACTTCGCGCCACACGCGGATCGGCGGGACGTCCCACGCGTGCCCGAGGAAGTCTCCGGTCCTCAAGTCGGAGCCGTCCAGGTACGCGCGGATCTCCTCGGGGGCGGGCTCTTCGCCGAGGCCGTATGGGGGGTCGAAGAAGGCGCCGGCGAAGCTGTCGTCGTCCTCGCCTAGCAGGGCGTGCAGTGCGTCGGCGCAGACGAGGCTGACGCGGGGGTGCGGGCGGTTCATAGGGCAACGGTACGCCGCGCCGCCGGTGGCGTCGCGTCCGAGCCGCGACGGCGAGCGCGTCCCTCGCTCGCGCCGGCGGCGCGGCGCGCCGCTACGGTTTGAGCCAACCCCGCGCGATGGCGCGATCGACGGCCGCCTCCGTCGCCGCGGGGCCGCCGAGGCGCTCCGACGGGCGGAGGTACTCCGTCTCTTGGAGGCCGTCGGGCCAGAGCGCGGCGCCGACGAGGCACATGGTTCGGAGCGCGTCGGCGACGTCGTATCCCTCGGGCGTCAGCCGGCGCACCTCGCGCCAGCGCCACGGGGACGCGTCCGCTAGGAACAGCTGCCAGTGACCGCG
>CAZHSZ010000031.1:8257-9467 GCA_964535425.1 uncultured Candidatus Saccharibacteria bacterium
TCACGGCGTTACCCGAGTACGATCGCGGCTTGATCTGGGGTGAGCGTGACGCCGTCGACGGGCGTGTAGACCATCGCGCCGGTCTTCTCGTCGAAGTCCCACTTCAGCGCGTTGTGCTTGTCGACGGCGAGGTTCGCGGCGCGCACGAGCAGAGCGCAGCGCGGGCGCAGGCCCCCGGGCGCGCCGGCCATGGTGAAGAGCCGGCCGAGCGTGAACTTCGTCTTGCCGTTCGGGTGGCGGTTGCTGCGGCGCCTCGCGCGCTCGGCGTTGCGCGCCGGCGACGGGAGGATCGCGCGTCGCGGGATCGGCGCCGGGTTGCGCGCGACGTTGAACGTGGCGGGCGCCGCGGGCACAACGAACTTGGTGCTCGCCAACTCCTCGTCGGGGCCCTCGTCGGGACCGGGGGGATCGAGGGTTGGCTCCCGGGCGGCGAGCGGCAAGGCGACGGCGCCGCCGGCGATGGCGATCGCCATTCGGAGGGCTGAGTGTGTTCTATTCGTCATGAGCACAGCTTCGCACGATCGACGGGGCGGAGTCAAGGGAGATTGTGCGCGCGGCGCCACGCCTCGCGCCAGGGGGCTTGCGCGTCGGCCAGCGCGGCGAGCGTCCAGCCCTCGTCGGCGTGGCTGCGGAGGAGCGCGAGGAGAAGCCGGCCGGTAGCGGACGCGTCCGCTACGGCGTCGTGCGCGGGATGCGGGCCGAGCACTCCCGCGGCGTAGCAGGCCGCGGGGAGGTTGGCCTTCCCGACGGGCGGATCGAAGCTCTTCACGAGCGGGTACACGTCGAGGAACGGGGGCAGCGCCGAGAGGCGCTCGCAGGTGAGGTACGCGGTGGCGCGGGTGCTCGTGGGGCGCGAAGGGGCGTCGTCGGCGAGGCGGTTGCACTCCGCGGCGAGAATCTGGTAGTCGAATTCCCAACCGTTGTAGGTGACGATCGGGACGTCGAGGCGGAGGAGAAGCTCGACGAGGTACGGGAGCGTGAGGGGGGCCGGGAAGCCGGTCTTGCCGTCGCGACCGTGGATGCGCAGCGCCCCCGGCGCAACTGGCCCGCCCGCGACGGCGAGGGACATCGTCGCCGCCGGGCCGGAGGACGGCGTCGCCTCGTCGTCGAAGATCGCGACGCCGATCTGGACGATGCGCGCCGTCGCGACGTGCCGATCGGACGTCTCGAAGTCGAGCGAGGCGAACGCCGGCCGGCTCATGGGGTACCG
>CAZHSZ010000032.1:0-8901 GCA_964535425.1 uncultured Candidatus Saccharibacteria bacterium
TGAAGAGATAGCCCGCCATCGTATCGGTAAGCTGGTTCTTCACGTAGTCGAGGTCGACCGGGTTCATGCCGTGGGTGGAATCCTCGACGGTCTTCTTGATGAGAAGGCGCGCCTGGTTCAGAAGCTCCTGACTCTCGCGCAGATATACGAACCCGCGGGAAATGATGTCCGGAGACTTGCGGAGCTTGCCGGTCTTCAAGTTCACGGTCGCGATGATGACGAACATGCCGTCTTTCGCGAGCGCCTGACGGTCGCGGATGACGACTTCCTGCATATCGCCGATAGCGAAGCCGTCCACGATCAAGGGCGAATTCGGGACCTTGTCCTTATGCACGTTCAAGGTCTTTCCTTCGATCATGTCGATGACGGTGCCGTTGTCGGCGAGCACGATGGTATCGCGCGGACGACCGGCCTGCTCGACCGCTTTCGCGTGGCAGCTGGTCATCGAGTAGTAGCCGTAGGCAGGCATGAAGAACTTCGCGTTGATTTGCTTGTTGATCCATACGAGCTCGCCCGTGTTTCCGTGTCCGGTCGAGTGCACGTCGCTTGATCGGTAGTGGATGAGGGAAACGCCGTTACGGTAGAGCATATCTTTCAGCTTCTGGACGTTGATTTCATTTCCCGGAATGACCGAGGAGGAAAGCACGACCGTATCGCGGGCGGAAAGAGTGATGTTCTTATGCTGCTTGGTCGCGATGCGCATAAGTGCGGCGAATTCCTCGCCCTGCGCGCCGGTCGCAAGAATGACGATTTTGTCCGGCGGATAGTCGCCGATTTCCTGCGCAGGAATGACGGTGTCCTTCTTGATTTCAAGAAGGTTCGTCTTCTGCGCTATTTCGAGGTTCGTTTTTATCGAGCGGCCTTCAAGCACAACTTTCTTACCGAGCTTCTCAGCCGTTTCAATAATGTGAATCATGCGCTCGAACTGGGACGCGAACGTACCGATGATGAGACGTCCGGAGACGGTCTTCACGATTTCCTCCAAGGTCTCGTGCACCTTGCGCTCGGGAATGGAGAAGCCGTCCTTCTCCGCGTTCGTCGAGTCGGCGATGAACATGAGGTTATTGTCTTTGGCGAGCTCACCCCACTTCTTCTGTTCGGCGTCCGTCGGGATGCCGTTGTTGTGGTCGAGCTTCAAGTCGCCGGTCGCAACTACGTTGCCCCATGGGGTCTGTATCGAGATACCCATCGAGTCCGGAATGGAGTGAGTCACCGCGAAGAACTTCACCGGGGTCGAACCTATGGTGACCGTCTGGCCCGGCTCGACGACGACGAGGTTCAATGCCGGCATATCCGGATACTCTTCCTGGCGCTTCTGAATCATTACCGCGGAGAGGTTGCAGGTATAGATGGGCGGGTTGCCGAAGCGGCCCATAAGAAACGGAATGCCGCCGATGTGGTCGAGGTGGCCGTGGGTAATGAATACGGCGCGCACGCGGGACGCGTTCACCTCAAGGTACTTAGTGTTCGGGAGTATGTAGTCGACGCCCGGCGCAGTGTCCTCGGACACGAACTGGAAGCCGACGTCGCAGACGAAGATGTCGTTGCCGGTCTCAACCGCGAACATGTTGCGTCCCACTTCCTCCACGCCTCCAAGCGGGATGATGCGTACGGTCTTCTCGTCAACCGGCGCAGGGATGTATTCGGCCTGGCGTTTCTGTACGGGTGCCGGTCCGTTCGGACGGCGCTCGCGCATGCCGCCGCGGCGGTCGCCGCGCCCTCCTCGTCCTCCTCCTCCGCTTCTGCGCGGTCCGCCCGGGGCGCCTGCACGCTCGCGGGAAGGACGACGATCAAAGCCTGCTGCGGCTCGCGTAGGACGCTCGTCGCGTCTTGGCGCCTCCCTAATGTCGCGGGGTGCCGGAGCCGGTGCTGGTGCTGGTGTCATAAATTTCTGAATTCGTTAACGATACTTTTATTAATCTGTTGTAGAAGCACAAGTCAAAAGCCCTGAAGGAGAGCTACTGACTTGTACCACTACGCGTTGGTGCGAGTGCCGGCCATACCGCCTCCGTCCGGCGATACCAGAACGCAGCGTTTACGAGCCGGTCGGTCGGCGCCGCTATTGCGCCAATCGACACGCCCCGCAGGTTTTCCGGAACCGTATAGACGAAGTCCGGCGCATGCGTGAACACGGCGGGATAGTCGGCGGAAATGAGCGTATCCAATTCTACCAAATCCTTTTGGATAGCCGCGTCCTCGCGCTCCGTGCGCATTTTCTCAAGGAGCGCGTCCACGGCGCGCGACGCGTAGAGCGCGATATTGAGGCCGGGATCGCTGCGCTGGGAGGAGTCCCAGAAAGCGAAGAGGTCGCGGTCGCGGCCGATGACCATGCCGAAAAGAAGCGCGTCGTACTTTCGCGGGCGGATGACTTCAGTCGCAAGATCGCTCGGAGAGAAGAATTCAAGCTCCACGGGAACGCCGAGCTTTTCCCAGTCCGCGCGGAGCGCCTCTGCGGTCGCCTTCAGTTCCGGGACGTTCGAGGTCTTCAGGGTCACGCGCAGCTCAAGTCCTTCCTTGGCTTGTTTGAACACATGCGCTTCCTCGTCGAACTTCCATCCGTTTCGTTCGAGCACGCCCCGCGCCTCCGCAATCGGGTCTTCGAAGGAGTCGGGCGGGGGAATGGAAGCGCCGATTGACGGGGGTACCGGCCCATCAAGAGGCGTACCGTATCCGCCAAGCACGTCTTGCACGAGCGCGGTGCGGTCAACGGCGATAGAGAGAGCCTTGCGGACCTCGATGCGCGCGAAGAGCGGATTCTGGCTTCCGTTTAAGAAGACGCCGAATACGCGGGAGTAGGGAGTCCGAAGCGCCGTGGCGCTTGGTACGCCGTATGCGCTCTCGACCCGTCCACGCGTAAGCGCGTCCCTAAGCTCCTCCTCGGTCTTGAAAAATACGAACGTAAGGGAGGAAAGGTACGGCTTCTGAAGCGCATAGTCCCCGAAGGCCGAAAGCTCATACTGCTTCGCGATACCACTCTTGTCACGGATGATGCGCGAGACCTTGAACGGCCCGGCGCCTACCGGCTCTTCCATAAGCGGGGAGAAGGGGAATTCCTCGTTTGAGGTGGAGCGCCACAGATGCGCGGGCAGCACGCCAAGCGTTGCATCCTCGAGGAATGGCGCATACGGCTTTGGGAGTACGAAACGCACGGTGCGCGCGTCTACCGCTTCCGCGCGTATGTTTGCCCAGTTCGCGTACTCGGGACTTTTGAGACCCGCATCCTGCGCCTTCTCAACCGTAAACACGACGTCTTCGGCGGTAACGGGCGTGTGGTCGGTGAAGACCGCGTTCGGACGGAGCTTGAACGTGTACGTTTTTCCGTCTTCGGACACTTCGTACGCCTCCGCAAGTACCGGCACCAAGCGGCGGTCGGCATCATAGCCCATCAGGCCGGCGTAGGTGAGCGAGGTGAGGTCGCGATCGGTGTCGGTGAGCGCGAGCAGGGGATTTATGAAACGCGGGCTTCCGACGACCCCTTCCACGAGTCCGCCGCCGCGCGAGGGTACCTCGACGAGGAACTGGCGTTCAACGGTATACAAACCGGCAAGGATAAGTATGAGAAGCGCTAAACCAAGTACTGAGGCAATGATTTTATCGCCGGGCGAAAGTGCTCGGAGGTGTGAAAGCAAGCGAGTAGGAAATGCGCTTTTGGGAAAGTGAGGTAAACGAAGTGATTTCATCAGTATCGCAAGAGTGCGTTCAAAAATTCTCAGATGCTAGGCACGGGAGAGCGAGGAGCGTAGGCGTATATGGAAATACGACGAAGCGACGAGTTGGGACCCGTAACGACGCAGCTGAGGATTTTGGAATGTACTTAGATGAGGAACCCTACGATGGCGGTGAGCACGAAGAGTACGGCAACGACAATCGTCGCCTGGAAAAGGAATTTTTCCGCGCCTCTGCGCTTATAGAACGTCGACGCGAAATTATCACCTCCAAAGGCTCCTCCAAGGCTGGCTCCACGATTCTGGAGCACGATTCCTATGATTAGGAGGAGGGAGAGGACCGTTTCTACGTACGGCAGTATTGCCTTAAGGGTCTCCATCTGTAGGGCCGAGGATACCATGGGTGGTAGAGGCGGGGCAAGTCGCCAGAATGTCGAATGGGCACCCCGTCTTAGAGGTGCCCATCGCTCACTCGTCGTTATTGCGCCAGGCGCGTTTTTCGGGCGTACGTGGGCGCTTCCCCCATAGCTGGAGGCCTACTGATAAGAGCGCGGCTCCAAGGAGCAGGATGAACATATCCCACGAACCTTGTGCAGCCGCCCAGAGCATCAGGAGTGCGTACAAGACCGCTCCGATAATCGCGGGTGCGTGATAGCGGCGAGGTGGCTTTTGAGCAGGTGGAATCATTTCCCCAGGCCCTCCTTCCGAAGGCAACTTAAACGTAAAAATACCGAAAAGTCAATTTACACGCCCAAGGGCTTCCTCTATACTTCGTACACGAGTTCGGGCGACTGCTCGCTTGAACCCGGGCAAAACCAACAAGCTTACCAAGAAGCTAACTTTCGTAATCACTATGGCAACAAAAAAAGCTTTGAACATCGAGCCGCTTGGCGACCGTGTTGTCGTAAAGCCGGCAGAACGGGAGGAGAAAATTTCAGCCTCCGGCATCATTATTCCGGTCGCCTCCGGTAAGGAAAAGCCTGAAAAAGGCACGGTGGTAGCGGTAGGTCCCGGCAAGTGGAACGAGGATGGAGACGAGCGCATCCCTATGGACGTAAAAGTCGGCGATAACGTGTATTTCAAAAAGCCGTGGGATGAGCCGATAAAGATAGAGGACGTGGAGTACTACGTGCTCTCAGCTTCCGACATCACGTTCATCGTGAAGTAATTCGTACTGATACCAAACTCTAAAAACACCACACAATGGCAAAACAAATTCTCTTCGGTGAAGACGCACGCAAGAAAATCCGCGACGGCATTACGAAAGCCGCGCACGCGGTGAAAGTCACGCTCGGTCCCCGCGGCCGGAACGTCATTCTCGACAAGGGATACGGCGGCCCGCGCATCACGAACGACGGCGTGTCCATCGCGAAGGAAATCTCCTTCCGCGACAAGTTCGAGAACATGGGCGCGGAAATCGTGAAGGAAGTCGCAAACAAGACGAACGACGGCGCGGGCGACGGCACCACTACCTCCGTAGTGCTTCTTGAAGCGCTTATCGACGAAGGACTTGAGCGCGTCGTGAAGGGCGGAAACGCTATGGCGATACGAAGCGGCATGGAAAAGGCGAAGGAGGGAGCAGTCGCCGAGCTTAAGAAGATGGCGAAGCCGGTCGCTGGAAAATCAGATGTGAAGCAGGTTGCGGCCATTTCCGCCGAGAGCGATGAGCTCGGCGCCATCATTGCTGAGACCGTGGAGAAGGTCGGCGCTTCAGGCGTCGTGACGGTCGAAGAGTCGCAGGGCATGGAGCTTTCAAGCGAAGTCGTCGAAGGACTCCAGATAGACAAGGGCTACGTATCCGCGTACATGGTCAGCAACCCCGAGCGCATGGAGGCTGAGATGAAGGATGCGCAGATTCTCATCACCGACAAGAAAATCAGTAGCGTACAGGATGTGCTTCCGCTTCTTGAGAAAGTCGCGCAAGCAGGACGCAAAGAACTCGTCATCGTCGCTGAAGACGTGGACGGGGAAGCGCTCACCACGTTCGTGCTGAACAAGCTCCGCGGTACGTTCAATGTGCTTGCGGTGAAGGCGCCGGGTTATGGCGACAAGAAGAAGGAAATGCTCGCCGACATCGCTTCAGTCGTCGGCGCGCAGGTGATTTCAAGCGATACGGGACTGACGTTCGAGAGCGCGACACTCTCCATGCTCGGAAAGGCTTCTCGCGTCGTCGCTACCAAGGACACGACCGTATTCGTGGGCGGCAAGGGCAAGAAGGCGGACATCGCCGCGCGCGTAGGACAGCTGAAGGCGCTTATGGACAACGCTACTTCGAAGTTCGACAAGGAGAAGTACGAAGAGCGCATTGCGAAGCTTACGGGCGGCGTCGCGGTCATCCGTGTCGGAGCTGCGACTGAGACCGAGATGAAGTACTTGAAGGACAAGATAGACGACGCGGTAAAGGCGACGAAAGCCGCCATGGAAGAAGGCATCGTACCGGGCGGCGGCACCGCGCTTGCGAAAGTCGCTAAGAAGCTTGCGGGCAATGGTGGGAAGATGAGTTCCGACGAGCAGGTCGGCTACGACATCGTGGTGCGCGCGCTTGAGCAGCCGCTTCGCCAGATTGCGCTTAACTGTGGCAAGGATGATGCGTCCGTCATCGTAAGCAAGGTGCAGGGAGGCAAAGCGAGCGCCGGATACGACGCCGTGAAAGACGAAGTCGTCGAGGATATGCTCGATGCGGGCATCATCGACCCGGTGAAGGTGACGCGCGGCGCCGTGGAGAACGCGGTATCCGCAGCGGCGATTCTTCTTACCACTGAGGCGGCTATCGCTGATCTTCCAGAGCCTAAGTCTGCTCCTGTAGGAGATGACGGCATGGGAGGTATGGGCGGAATGGGCTTCTAGAGGCCACAGCGTTTCATAAGGAAAAAGCCCGCCCGCGCGGGCTTTTTCCTTAGAAATGCCGATTTGCTATACTAAAAGAGTAACCAATCAACCATGACTATCCTCTACATCATTCTCGCAGTTGTCGTGCTCGTCGCTCTGTGGCTTGTAGGCGCGTATAACGGATTCGTTACGCTCGTAAACCGCGCGAAAGAAGCGTGGAGCGATATCGAAGTACAGATGAAGCGCCGGTACGACCTCATTCCGAACCTGGTCGAGACGGTGAAGGGCTATGCCGCGCACGAATCCTCCGCGTTTGAGAACGTCACGAAGGCGCGCGCCGCAGCGATGGGCGCATCCTCGATGGCAGACCACACGCAGGCGGAA
Source organism: uncultured Candidatus Saccharibacteria bacterium (assembly GCA_964535425.1). Lineage (GTDB taxonomy): Bacteria > Patescibacteriota > Minisyncoccia > Phycocordibacterales > Phycocordibacteraceae > C7867-001. The sequence goes on from CAZHSZ010000032.1 coordinate 6,879, forward strand.
AATATGCTCACCGGCGCGTTGAAATCCCTCTTCGCAGTCTCCGAAGCGTACCCGGACTTGAAGGCGAATCAGAACTTCATGGAGCTCCAGCGCGAATTGTCCGACACGGAAAACAAGATCCAAGCGTCCCGCCGCTTCTACAACAGCACCGTGATGGCGCTTAACACCGGACTCGAGCAGTTCCCGGGAAATATCGTGGGCGGCATGTTCGGTTTCGGTAAGCGCGAGTTCTTCGAGCTTGCGGAGAGCGAGCAAGCGGCAAAAGAACCCGTAAAAGTAGCTTTCTAAGGTAATGGCCGGAAAGGTCTATTACCGCAAACTGATACGGGATAGGATTCCCGAAAAGATAGCCGCTGCGGGCGCACGCTGCGAGGTGCGCACGCTCGCAGAGGATGAGTATGAAAGTGCGCTCCTCCGGAAAGTCGAGGAAGAGGCGAGCGGGGTGGCGGGAGCGACGTCCCGGGCCGTGCTCATAGACGAGCTTGCGGACGTGCTCGCCGTCATCGAGGAAATCCGGAAGCTGAAGCGTATCGATGATGCGGAACTCGAAGCCGCGTATCGAAAGGGGATGGAAAAGAAGGGAGGCTTCGAGAAGCGACTCTTCCTTGAATGGTCGAGCGACGATGGGTACACTAGTAACGAGAAGCGAAACTAACTATGGCAAACCTCTACCAAGAACGAAGCAATAACCTTACGCGAACCTGGTTCCTGATGATCGGGTTCTTCGCGCTCGTGGCACTCGTCGGCTGGGGCGTTTCCTACTACTACGGCGACGTCACCATTTTCTACGGTGCGATGGCGTTTGCGCTCTGTATGAACGTGGGAAGCTTCTGGTTCTCAGACAAGCTCGTGCTCTCGATGACGAACGCGAAGCCCGCTACCCGCGAGGAGTTCTTTGATTTCTATACCGTGACCGAGAACCTCGCGATAGCGGCAGGACTCCCGATGCCGAAGCTCTACGTGATTGCCGACCCGGCGCCAAACGCGTTTGCGACCGGCCGCGACGAGAAGCATGCGGTTGTTGCCGCGACGACCGGTCTCCTCTCGATGATGACGCGTGCGGAGCTTGAGGGCGTAATCGCGCATGAGCTCTCGCATATTAAGAACCGCGATATGCTCGTGATGACGATAGCGGTCGTGCTCGCTGGATTCTTGGCGATACTGGCCGACATATTCCTGCGCGCCTCTATGTTTGGGGGAGGAAACCGCGATGAGAATAACAAAGGCGGCGCGCTCTTCGCGATTATTGCGGTCGTGGGCATCATCCTTGCGCCTATCGCGGCCCAGCTCATACAGCTCGCCATTTCCCGCCGCCGCGAGTATCTTGCGGACGCATCCGGCGCGCTCCTGACCCGGTATCCGGAAGGGCTTGCTTCCGCGCTAGAGAAGATTGGCAGCTACGCAGCACCGATGAGAAACGCGAGCCATGCAACGGCGCACCTCTTCATAGGAGACCCGTTTGGCGCAAAAGCCGGAAAGTTTGTTCAGGGGCTCTTTGCAACGCATCCGCCGGTAGCGGACCGTGTGAAGCGCTTGCTTGGTAGTGCACCCGAGTAGCCTTCCTTTTTCCAAGGGACGGGTGTATTTTCATACGCAATGCGTCGCTATTTCGCGGCGCAGTGAACGGGGCTTAACCGATGATTAAGAGATGTGAACTGGTTTACGGTGCACGCCGTGGTCTCTTTAAGTTTATTAAAGAGCCACAGCCGCCGGCGTCTGCGAAAGCAGGCGGGAGCGTTTCGAATGGTACGGCGCCCTGTGCCGTGTCGCGCGTGATGCCCCAAGCCGCCAAAGTTCGCTGGGCCCCGCGCCCAGCCAAGCATCCACCCTTTTTCGGAGGAGTACGCCTGACCTAAAGGTCTCGGGGCGGCGCTAACAAGCGTCGCCCCGTGCTGATTTCGTGCTATAAAGGTGCAACACGGAGGCGTCGCATAGTGGTCTAGTGCACCACCTTGGAAAGGTGGCAACGGGGAAACTCCATCGAGAGTTCGAATCTCTCCGCCTCCGCAAATCGAGATTTCTT
>CAZHSZ010000033.1:0-8791 GCA_964535425.1 uncultured Candidatus Saccharibacteria bacterium
GTTAAAGTGCGTGGGTTATCCACCCTTAGCTCAGTTGGTTAGAGCACAGAGCTTATACCTCTGCGGTCCTTGGTTCGAATCCAAGAGGGTGGACAAGCACGAAGCGACTCGGCCTGCACCGAGTCGCTTCGGTTTATCCAAGCTGCAGCGATGTTTTGCCATCAGGCAAAACCGCGAGGCGTGGTTACGGAATTTTCCGAACGGAGGTGAGGAACATATCCGTGACGACAAAGAAAAACCGGGGAAACGCTTGCGCGCCTCCCCGGTTTCGGAGTCTTCTGATACTGGTTAGCGGTCTCCCACCAACACCTTCGTGCCCACCGTAGGGTTTCCGAGCATGGCGCGAGCCCTGCTCCCGCGCACCACGATGTAGTGCACGCTTTTGCCGTTTAGGCGCAGGCTCCCGGTCGTGAGAACCTGCTCGCCCGTTTCGCCGGCAAAGATGCCGTCGACGTGGCGCAGACGCGCGACCGTATTGCCGATACGGAACACCCGGGTTTCGCCAAGTGCCGGAATCCACGACTCGTCTTCCCCGGTCGAAACCAGGTAGAGGTTGTCATGGCTGTCCCAGTCGGCGACGTACACGCCGGGCTCCGGGTCATAGCGCGGAAGCTCCTGCGGCACGAACTCGAGGTGCGGAAAGTCCGCGGCCCCGAGCCGTACCGCAAGCGCCGGCACCATGATTTCCATGGAGCGAAACGGCGTCTCCTTGCCAGACCTGTCGCGCGTATCGCGCACGAGATACGACTTTCGCACGCGGTCGCGCAGAAAGTGGAAGTTGAACCCCAGATGGGGTCCGACCACCTGCACGCCGTTGTCGAGCTCGAGCGCGTAGATGTCGTCGCGCTCCGGAGCCGCGTTCACCAGAAGACCGATGTTCTCGCCGATTCTAAGCGGTCCGAAGTGGTCGACGGTGGAAAGCGCATGCGCGGTCGCGACAAAGCCGCAGTGAAGCGTAGAGAGGCTTGTTGTCTCGAAAAACACGGGTTGCACGAGATAGGGGAAGAAGCAGCGATGTGCGGCGATTTCGTACCGTCCCCGGTCCGTTCCTCCGCAGTCAGTCGCCAGTATCAGTTGATACCTGTTATCCATCCTTTTTCTCCGTTGTGAAAGGACAAGGCCCCCTTCGAGTGAAGGAGGCCTTTCCGGGCGCGAAACGTGGGAGGTGTTTACGCGACGAGTGAGGCTCCCTCCACGAGGGGGCTACGCATCATTCGCATGGAACCGACGCGATTCATATGCTTTGAGACTATCATACGGGCATTTTCGAGGCTATCCCGCCTCTTCTTCCTTGGCTTTCGGGGTGATGCCGTTTGCAATCAGGAGCTTCTCGAAGCCCTCGCGCTCGAGCGTCTCTACTTCAACGAGATTTTCGGCGATAGCATCAAGTGCCTTACGGTGAGTGGTAAGTACTTCCACCGCTTTTACGCGTGCTTCTTCGATGATGCGCGTGACTTCGGCATCTATCTTGCCGGCAACATCCTGTGAGTACGTTGTCTCTCCCGCGTAGTTACGCTCTGCGGAGAACGCAACCGGACCGATGACATCGCTCATTCCGTACCGAGCGACCATATCGCGCGCAAGCCCGGTAAGCACCGCAAGGTCGTTTGAAGGACCGGTCGTAAGGTCACCGAACACCATCTCTTCTGCCACATAACCACCGAGCGTTGCAGCGATGTCGTCTTTGAACTGCTTCTTCGACTGCATCTTCTTGTCATCAAACGGAAGCTTGAGCGTATATCCTGCGGCACGTCCGCGGCTAATGATGGAAATCTTGTGTACCGGGTCTGCATGCTCGAGCACAGATGATACGAGCGCGTGGCCGGCTTCGTGGTACGCGGTGACGCGCTTCTCTTTCTTTGAGAGGAGGTGGGACTTCCGTTCCGGACCGAGCATTACCTTTTCAATTGAGCGGATGAGGTCGTACTGCGTGATTTCCTTGCGGTCTTCTCGCGCGGCGAGAATAGCGCCTTCGTTCATAAGCGAGTGAAGCTCTGCGCCTGAGAACCCTGGGGTGCGCTCCGCAATCACCTCGAGATTCACATCAGCCCCAAGCGGCTTCTTGCGCGCATGCACTTTGAGGATTTCCACGCGGTCCTTGCGGTCCGGAAGGTCGATGGTGACGCGACGGTCGAAGCGTCCCGGACGAAGAAGCGCAGGGTCCAAGACATCAGGACGGTTTGTCGCCGCCATGACGATGACTTTTTCCGCAGGATCAAAGCCGTCCATCTCCACGAGAATCTGGTTCAGCGTCTGCTCGCGCTCATCGTTTCCTCCCCCGATGCCCGCGCCACGCACGCGTCCTACCGCGTCGATTTCATCTACGAAAATAATGGCGGGTGCCGCGCGCTTTGCGATTTGGAAGAGGTCGCGCACGCGGGACGCGCCCACGCCGACAAACATTTCTACGAACTCGCTGCCTGAAATGGACATGAACGGCACGCCCGCTTCTCCGGCTACTGCGCGCGCAAGCAAGGTCTTGCCGGTGCCTGGCGCACCCATAAGGAGAATGCCCTTAGGAATGCGTGCGCCGATGTCGAGGAACTTCTTCGGGTTTTTGAGGAAGTCCACGATTTCCATAAGTTCCTCCTTCGCTTCCTTCGCGCCCGCTACGTCCGCAAACGTCACGCGCGTTGATGCGTCAGTCGGATCAGTGAGACGCGCCTTCGACTGGCCGAACGTAAACGCCTGCATGCCCGCACCCTTTACCTGGCGCGCGAGAAATACGAAGAGGATGACGAGGAAAATGAGCGGGAGCACGATAGGCGCAAGCATCGCGAACCAGTACTTGAATCCGGACTCCGTCTTTATTTCTATCGAGACTTTCGCAAGTTCTTCGGGAGTTGCGCCATAGTCAGCAAGCGTTTCCGGGAGCGATGCGTCCGGGTCCTTCATCGCAGTCTTCTTGCTCTCGTCCACATAGGTGAGCGAAAGGTCATCCCCTGCTATCTCTATGCTCTTTATGACTCCGCCGCGCACATCAGCTGCCACCTGCGAGAGCGGGATGACGGTAGTTTCCTTTGTTTGTTCAGTGACAAAGCGGTAAAGGCTCATCAGTATGAGGAGAACAAGCACCGCGGAAAGGAGATTCCCGGTGAACCCGCCCGAAAGCATGCCTTCCGGACCCTTCCCTCCCTTTTTCTTCCCTGGTTTTACGGGAAGCTTCAACGCCGGCTTCTTCGGCGGAATTATCTTTTGATTGTGCGCCATAACGTAGATGCACTATACAACATCGCTCCTCTATATAACAATGAACGGATGAAAAGCGCCGTGCTGGTAGAAAATAAAAAAGCGACGCTCCGGTACGAGATACTGGAGACCTTTTCCGCGGGCATCGAGCTTGAAGGCGGCGAGGTGAAAGCGCTCCGCGGAAAGCACGGCTCACTCGACGGCTCGCGCATCGTCGTGCGCGGCGGCGAGGCATACCTCATAGGTATGACCATACCTCCCTACCAGGCCTCAAACCCGGTAAAAGGCTATGACCCCGAACGCTCCCGGAAACTCCTGATGAAGAAGAGCGAAATAGCGGAACTCTTGAGCGCAGAGTCCAAGAAAGGCTTGACAACAGTGCCAATTGCAGTGTATAATAATACGTATATAAAAGTGCAGGTCGCGGTCGTGCGCGGCAAGGGCAAGGCTGACAAGCGCGAGGATTTGAAAAAGAAGGATGCGAAGCGCGAAGCGGATAGAGTACTGAAAAACCGACGTTAATTGGGGAAGATAAATCTTCCGGGAGCTCGCGGTAAGAAGAAGAACGCGGTATCGTCTTCTTACCGTGGGCTGTCGAGTAGCGGCAGGCGCGAAGTGTCACCATAGTAGGCCATTCGCGGAAAGCAGATGATTGGTATATCGTCTTCTTACCGGGGGTGACCGGCTTTGACGGTCTGCTCTTTGAGAAACGTGCGACGCGATGGAAGTCTGCTGGCCATCTAAATCTCGCAGGCACCCAAACTTGCCAACAAAACTGTTGCAAGCGTAAAGTCACCGTACTTCGGTATGTCTGATTTTGCGTTCGCTTACGCGCGCGCCTAACGGCCCTTCGCCTAAGCGACATTCATATCTTCTGATGCTCATAGCAGAGGGTATGGGTGGAATAATCTACGAGCTCGCCGACCGCTCTCCCGCGCGAATCGGTCAAATCAGGGATCAGATAGGAGTGGTTTCGTTCTGGTTCCTCGCACCCTATCCTAGAACCTAACCAGTACTACGCGTCGTAGACTCGCTCTCAATGACGGATTCGGACGGGAGTTCAATTCTCCCCACCTCCACAAAGCAAAATGCATCAGGCCCGCTTCGCGGGCCTTTTGCTTTGTGAGAGGTGGAGCAAGCTCTGGGAGAGCTTGCGTGGAGAATTGAAAGCCGGAGGCGTGTCGGCGCCGAGGCGGGGTCGCGGAAATTTCTAGCAAGAAATTATCCGAGACCAATGCGTGCCTGATTCTTATCAGGACACTTCCCCTACCCCACCCTAAGCGCCTTCGCCTACAAAATCCTCCTTCCCGAGTTTTACTCGGGCATCCTGTTTCTTTGCCGATACGTACAAAAAGAGTGCACCGCATATGAGTACCGCCCAAACCACGAACAAGTATTCGAGCATACGGTTCGTACTGAGATAGCCGATAATCGGCGCAAGAACGACGTACGGCAGTGTTCTCAGAAACGATGCGACCGAGAGAACGGTCGCACGCTGATGTTCAGGAGCACGGTCATTCAACACCTCGCTCATGAACGGGTGGAGTACGTGCTCCCCCGCATAGAGAGCCAATATCACTACAAACCCCCACGGCCCGATGTCGGCGAGCGACAGCAAAAGCGCGACGACCGCGCTCAGCGATATGATGGAGAGGACTTGCTTCTCGCTCATGCTCTCGGCGTACCTGTGTATGAATGCGAGAATGCCTACCGTTATCAAACTGCACAAGGCAAGCGCGATGGAGCCCCAGAACGGACTGAAGTGGAAGCGGTCGAGTAGAACAATACGCAGTAGACCCCAACCGGCAGTATAAAAAATACCCTGCACGGTAAGAATGAGCGGCACATAGAGCCAGAGTTTCGGTAGATAAAATTGCGCGAAGCCCGTTTTGATATCTTTCAGATATTCTTTAAGTTCAGTTCCGAAACTTTTACGAGCACTGCGCGGACGCGTATCAGTGACAGGCAAAATCACCAGCGTTGCGATTATGAAACAGGCACCGGTCAGCATCCACGGAATACGCGGATTTATTTCATACAGGAACCCGCCGAGCGTAATGGCCACGAGCGAGCCGATAAGCGCGAGCTGGGAGCCGCGCGCTACGAGCTTACGCCAATGCACCGAATCCTTCTTAAAATTCAACTGCTCAAAAAAGAGCGCGTCGTCAGCACCAGAGGCAAAAGCGACTCCTATCATCGTTATGGATTGGCCAACTAGAAACGGAACGAAGGCGCTTCCGAGTGCCTGGGTAAAAAGCCCTGCCGCAATCAGTACCTGGCCGAGCTTCACTATCTTGTCGCGACCGAACCGGTCGGCAAGGGCCCCTGACGGAACTTCCGCGATAAGCCCGATAGCGAACGCAAGCCCGTCGAAAATACCTACCTGCTGGTCGGTAACGAAGATGCGGTAAAAGTAGAGCCAGACGGCTCCCATGAACCACATGTTCGTAAACAGCTGATACGCGAGATATTTTCCGGAGAGCCAGCGTTGATTTTCAGTCATTTTCATAAACACTACCATCTTGATACCGATGCTATTCTTACAGAAGCACTCGCATGAAGATACTGATACGCATTTTCGGAGTTCTTATCGGGGTTTGTATCCTCGCCTACGCCGGCTCTTTCGCTTTCATACGACCGCAAAACGACCGTGTCTGGCTTGCCGAGCAAGCGGAGCTTGCGAGCGCGGAAGTGGCGGGCGACACCGTCACTGTACACAACGTGCGGGACTGGACGTATGACGGAAGCGCTATCGCCTCAACCGACTGGATAGAAGCAACCGTGCGTCCGAGCGATGTCGTGCGGGTATGGTTTATCCTCGAGCCGTTCGCCTCCTCACCGGTCGTCGGCCATACCTTCCTCTCCTTTGAATTCAAAGACGGCACCACACTCGCCTTCTCAGTTGAAGCGCGGCGCGAAGCGGATGAAAAATACTCAGCACTGAAAGGCCTCGGCCCGACCTATGAGCTTGCCTACCAATGGGGTACTGAGCGCGACTTCATACCGCGCCGCACAAACTATCTCGCCCACCCCGTGCGTATGTACCCACTCGTACTCCCGGAAGGGGGCGCGTCGGCACTCTTCTCTTCTCTAATTGAGGAAACAAACGACCTTGCGACACATCCGCGCTTCTACCACACACTTTTCGCAAACTGCACGAACGTGCTCGCGCATATCATAAACAAGCACTACCCGCATACCCTTCCCTACGATATCTCCTGGACGCTTACCGGACTTTCCGACACCTACCTTATGAAGGAGGGCTTCATCGCCACAAACGGCACGGAAGACGAAACGAAAGCCGCCCACGACCTCACCCCATCGCGTGAAAAGATAGAAGCACAGGCAATCGACACGCCAAAAGAGTTCAGTGCCTTCGTCCGTACGCTCGTCGCGCATTGAGGTTTGTCTTTAGGGCGCACGAACCCTATACTGCGCGCATTATCTTAGTCGCTACCGGTCATGCATACCCTTTCTGAATCCTCGTTGCGCAAAGTCCTGATTGCGCTCGCCATCTACATAACATCCTTGATGGCGGCGAACACGCTTGGCATCAAGCTCATGCCGTTTCTCTTCGGCTCCCATCTCTCGGTGGGCGTATTCATGTTCCCGGTCGTCTTCCTCATGACGGACGTCATCGGAGAAGTGTACGGAAAGAAAGTCGCGAAATACTTCGTCTACGCGGGCATCCTCTCGACCGCGCTCTTCATTCTCTATAACGTCATCTCTATCGCGGCGCCTTGGTCACCAGACGGCCTTTGGGCTAAGGGGGCATATGAGCAAATCTTCGGCGTATCGCTTCGCTTTGCCATCGCTTCCCTCATCGCGTACGCGGTCGGTGAGTATCAGGATGTGCTTTCCTTCTTCTTTTTCCGCCAGAAGCTCGGAGAGAAGAGCGGATTTTGGCTCCGCTCCTTCCTTTCAAACGTATGGAGCCAGTTCTTCGATACGGTGCTCTTTATGACCATCGCGCTTTATGGTGTGTACCCGAACGAAGTGCTTCTCTCGACCATCCTCACGTGGTGGGCATTCAAAGTCGCTGCCGGCCTCCTCTACACTCCGCTCGCCTACCTCGGTATCAAGCTCCTGAAGGGAAAAGACCATGCAGGTTAAGCCGATAAAGACGCGCGTCTTCAAGGAACGGGAAAACCTTGCAGAGTTCATCCGCGCCCACATTCCGAAGCTTGCTGACGGTTCCATTCTCGTAGTCACTTCGAAGATTGTCGGGCTTGCCGAAGGCCGGACCGAAACGATAGGACTGCGCCCCAAGGACGTACTCGTGAAAGAAGAAAGCGAGCTTGCCATACGCACGAAGTGGACCTGGCTTACGCTTCGCGACGGGATGTTCGTCGCGTCCGCGGGAATAGATGAGAGCAACGGAAACGGCAAATACATCTTCCTTCCGAAGGACAGCTACAAGGCGGCCACTAAGCTCCGCACGGAACTTAAGAAAGCCTACGGAATACAGAATCTCGGCGTCGTGATTACTGATAGCCGCACTCTACCGTTGCGACGAGGTGCCTTCGGTATGTCGCTTGGATATGCGGGCTTCAAGGGACTCCGTGACTACCGCAAAAAGCCGGACATATTCGGCCGACCCTACACCATGTCGCGCGCGGCCATAGCCGACGGCATAGCGGCTGCCGCAGTGCTCGCTATGGGCGAGGGTGCCGAGCGCTACCCGCTCGCACTTATAACCGGCCTTCCGGTCGAGTTCACCGAGCGGGTAGACCGCCGGGAGGTCCTTATCCCGCTTGAGGAGGATATGTGGCGCCCCCTCTTCGGCAACCTCAAAATCAAGACAAGAAAGAAGAAATAAGCGTTGTTTTACCCCTTTCTTCGTGGTATAGTGCGGGAAACAAAGCCTTGAGTACCGACAGAACACGCATAAACGGGGAAATACGCGCCGCAGAACTACGCGTTATAGGCGCTGAGGGAGAAAACCTCGGCGTCCTTTCCTATAAGGACGCAATGAAGGCCGCAGAGGCTGCCGGCCTCGACCTTATAGAGATTTCGCCTAACGCGACCCCTCCCGTTGCTAAAGTGATGGATTATGGTAAATTTCAGTACGAGCTGAAGAAGAAAGAGAGTGCTGCACGGGCCAAATCCAAGATATCCGAGACCAAGGAGGTCCAGATAAAGGTAGGCACGGGAGAGAACGACATGCGTTTGAAGGCCAAAAAAGCGGCCGAGTGGCTTGCCGAAGGGCATCGCGTTCGCGCGGAGCTCTTCCTCAAAGGCCGCTACAAAGGCATGGAAGAAGCGTTCTTGAAGCAGCGCCTCGAGAAATTCCTGCTCCTCATACCGTACGCGTATAGAGTTCCCGAGCCGGTTGCCCGCTCCCCTAAGGGGTTTGCAGCCATCGTCGAACGAGACCCTGCGGCTGCGAAAAAACCACCAACCGAAAAACATGAAAACGAATAAATCTTTCACCAAGCGAATGCGCGTCACGCGAACGGGCAAAATCCTTGCCCGCAAGCCTGGCCAGGACCATTTCAATGCAAAGGAGCGCGGCCGCACCAAGGGTGTGAAGAAGCGTGGCGTCGAGTTGGTGATGAGCAACCAGTTGAAGCGCCGCTTCCTCGGCGGAAACGCTATGAAG
>CAZHSZ010000034.1:0-8241 GCA_964535425.1 uncultured Candidatus Saccharibacteria bacterium
AAGCTTTGAATACTATAGGTATGACTGTCGATGAATCTCCAAGAAGCAACGCTGCCAAACTAAAAAATCTAGAACTAGGCGCGGAACAGGCAAAACTGGTGGTCCTAGAGCCTAAAGTTTAGCGGATAAAGAAGTTAATTAGTAGGGCTTGAGCTTTGTCGATGAGTGGGTAGATAGCAGTCCCGAATATCATGATTAGAATTAGGAAAAAGAATATTCCCTGAGATTCTATAATCTCAAATACTCTTTGAACGGGGCGAGGAGCAATAGCGTAGACGAGCCGTGAGCCGTCTAGCGGTGGGATAGGCAACATATTGAATACAAAAAGTCCGATGTTAACCAGGAAGAGAATCTTAATGAACTCAAAAATTGGGCCGCCGTGGCTCATCATGTTTAGTGGCAGAGAAAGCAATCCAGCAAAGACTAAATTGGTTAGGGGACCAGCAAGAGCAGTTAAGGCAAGGCCATTTTCGCCGCCACGGATACGCGAGGTATTAATGGGTACTGGCTTAGCCGCCATGATAATGCCGCCTCCTAACATAAGGCTGACAAAGGGCAGAGCGATGGTTAGTATCGGGTCAATGTGGCGCATGGGGTTAAGAGAGATACGGCCATGAGAATGAGCTAGATCGTCGCCCAGCTTGTAGGCAGTGAAAGCATGCATCATTTCATGGGGTGCAGCAGAGATTATTAGGGCTAAGACGATGGGTACGGCATCTTTGATCTGTAGTAGGTTATCCATTTGCTACATTATAGCTTGCCATGAGTGTTTTCGCGAAGTAAGGAGCTTACTTGGAACTATGAACGAGGAGGAACCTAAACACTAGGTAGTATCAAGTATTGTGTATTAAGTATCATGTATCAAGTATGAACCTTCGAATAGTAGCAGGTAGTTAGTAGCAAGCATGAAACTCTAAACTCTAAATCCTAAATCCTAAACAAAGATAGTATCAAGTATTATGTATCATGTATGAATTAGACCCTAGACCCTAATCACTCTAACCTCTAACCTCTAACCTATAACCTAATCTTGGCTCTTGACTCTTGTCTCTCGGCTCTACCGAAATAGTACGAGGTGCGAGGTAGTTAGTAAGTATCTAGTATTATGTATAAAGTATGAATTTCCCCTCAGTAAACAGTCATCGTTATTTATCTATAAACCTTAAACTATCAACTATCAACTCGTCCCTAGTCCCTAGTCCCTAGTCCGTAGCCCTAATCACTCTAACCTCTAACCTAACCGCTACCCAAGTCTATTGAATGCTGCTCAAATGGTTGACCTGTAAGGTGTTTTTGGGTTATAATAAGACTTATGCAAAAATGTGATTTAACGGGCAAAGGTAAGCAGTACGGCAGTAATGTCAGTTTTTCGCAGCGCCACACCAAGAAAGTCTGGAAGCCCAACCTACAAACCAAGACTTTGGTAATTGACGGCCGCAAGGTTCGTCTAAAATTGAGTACCGATGCTATTCGTACTTTGAAGAAAAAGGGTACGCTCTAGACTATAGGCTATAGTCAACGTCACTATGACTTAAAAACCTCCGTAATTTCGGAGGTTTTTAAATTGTATGGTGCAGTGTGCATGAGTTAAAATTAGTACGTTAGCTCGGGCGGCCTTTATGATTTTCTGAACAAAATCATATAGGAAGCAGACGCAAGTAAACCGTGGTTTATGAGTGAGAAGCTTCCAATTTAGGTAACAGCGGATAAATCTGCGGCCGCTTGGAGCTAACTTTTGGTAAGATTCGGGGATTGGCGCAGTTGGTAGCGCGCACGGCTGGGGGTCGTGAGGTCGTGAGTTCAAGTCTCGCATCCCCGACCAGAAGAGATTTGAGCGAGTTCTAACATACTCGCAAACGGTTCATTACAGAGGTAGGAGTCCACTTTTTGGTCTCCTACTTTTAGGTTCAAGAATATTATTCGCACTATCCGGTCTTTTTGCTCTACGGTTCCAGCCTTCATCTTATCGGGAGCAGTTTCGATTAGGTTCAAGAATTGCTCCTTATTAAGCTTCATTTTTGACTTATCGGTAAGCTTATCTTTGAGACGAGTGATTAAAGCTTCTAATTCGACTGCTTCGTTTTCGAGTTCTTCTAATTTACGCTCTACGGTATCGTGAGCAACTCCAGCTTTAAGCGTAGATAAAGCCATAGCCCGCTCGTCTATTTCTCGGTGTATATGATTTAGTGCTCCTTGCTTACTACTAATCTGAGTCTTAATCTGTATCCGCTTAGTATCACTCTGCTCGTCGATAAGGGCACTATATCGGTCGTATTCGTTAGCTACTTTCTTAAAATCAGTTTCGAGGAACTGCTGTACCCAGTCGAACACAACCTTAGCCCTAACACTAACCGGAATATTACTCTCTCGTCGTGAGCAGTTTTTACCTTCGCATCGGTAGTACAGCTTAGGAAGATACTTCTTTTTCTGCGGTTGGGACTTACCTACATACATCTTATTCTCGCAAAATGCACATATGACAAATTGCCTTAACGGGTAAAAGGTAGCGTTCTTTTTCTGTCTATACATTCCACGGCTCTTCGAGTAACTAATCTCCTGTACCCGTTCATACGTCTCACGATTAGTAGCCGGAACAAAATTATAGACCTCGTTTAGGTCAACTGTCTGTCCGGCTTGCACCAAGACGCCATAATAAAAGGGGTCTTGGAACATTTTACTTAACGTACCTACCGTTGCTTTAATTTCTCGACCGTCTCTAGTCTTCCTGTGATAACCGTTATCATTTAAAAACGTAATTATGTCTTTTATCTCTAGGTTCTCACTTCGCATACGCCAAGCTTCTTTTATAAGGTCGTGCTTCTTAGGAATTGGCTTATAAAGCCCTGTAACTGAGTCTCTATCGTATCCGTGCTTCGGAGCTCCAGATGACTTACCTTCGGCGAAGTTACCCTTTACGCCTCGATTAACTTTTTGAGACAGGTCATCGGAATAATGCTTCGAGAATACGAAGAGCATACCTAGTAACATTTTTCCGTTAGCGTCGTTACTAAATTGATGACTTACGAACCTCAAGTCTTTTAGCACACGATTATCTAACATATCAATAATCTGCCCAGCCTCTATCATATTTCTAGCTAAGCGGTCTGGGTGCCAGCAGAGAATACCGTCATACTTCTTATTTTTTACGTCTTTAAGTAGTTGAGTAAACTTATCTCTCCGATGCGGGGTTTTAGCGGATTTAGTTTCTTCGATATATGGCTTCGAGACACTTATTCCTAAGTCGGTAGCTAGCTTCAAGCAGTCGTTAATCTGGTCTTTAATTGACCGAACTTGGCGTCCTTCGTCTTCCGTGGATTTACGAGCATAAAGAGCATATTTTAGTTTAGTGATGTCTGTCTCTCTTGGCTCCATATGTATCTATTTTATTACGAAAGTCTCCCAGATACGATTAACCGTTTACACAATCCCTAGATTGTTCCGCTCCGTCATCGCTCATCGTAGCCTTAGCATCGGTTGTAGAGGCGTCAGGGAATACAGAGAACTCCTTAGCTACTCCGTCTACGCTCATAAACATACCGCCACCGTTTTCTAGGCTATTTGTAGCAAAGGTAGCTATATCGTTTTCGCCTTCAAGCCCAGCTCCTTGTATGTCAGCACTAATAAAGTAAACGCTCTCGAAAGAATTAGACTTTACTGCTTTAGCGTTTCGTAGAGTAAGACCCTCTGTATTAAAGCCCTCGTTCAAGCTCGCTACTACCGCTTCTGGCACATCTAGACACCTGCTAGCCTGTTCCGCCGGTTTCTGCTCGCTCTGAGCTGTTTTGGTAGTTTCTTCCTGTTTATTCTCGGTCTTAGTCTGCTCTCCGGAACTAGCGATAACTCCTATGATGATTAGTCCGATTAGTACCGCTCCGGTAATCTTTAGCCATTTAGGTATTTTGCTCATAATGCCTCCTTCTTAGTTAAAGACGAGGTTGTCCGCAAAATAAAAGGACGACCACGCTAGTCGTCTAAAACTCACAAAAGGGTTGAACCTAATGCTTTTGTACGTAGTCGCCCATTTAGTGGTTCAACTACGCCTAGATAAAGGCGTTCTCTTTTGTAAGTTTTAGACCTTACTAGTTTAACACCTGTGGAGCCTAATAATTAACTTTCGCCGTGTTCGGCGAGTACTTTATCGGCTTCTTTTAGCAAGTCAGCCCAGCCGGTCATATCGGTTTGCTTAGAACCCTCACGCTGTTTATTAACCCACCCAAAGTTATTAGTTAGATTAAAGATAACTCCGGCGGTTCTAGGGCTCGTAAATAACTGTTCTTCCGTCCAGTTTTCTATCCTTAGCTTCGCTCTTTTTATAGTGTCAGAAAACTCGTCATCAGCCTCGTAGTCTAGCAAGGTCTGTCTTGAAGTATTTAGTGCTAGGCAAAGCCCCGTTACTGTCAGGGGACGCCCAGAAGATTCCGCCTCGGAAAAGTATTTATCGATAAGGCTCTGAATCT
Organism: uncultured Candidatus Saccharibacteria bacterium; assembly: GCA_964535425.1. Classification (GTDB taxonomy): domain Bacteria; phylum Patescibacteriota; class Minisyncoccia; order Phycocordibacterales; family Phycocordibacteraceae; genus C7867-001. The sequence goes on from CAZHSZ010000034.1 coordinate 4,458, forward strand.
CGTTAGTGGATTTGAACTTTTTAGGTCTAGCCATAAGGTAATTATAGCCGTCAATCTAAGAAGCTAATAGAGATAGTTCGTGGTATATTAAGAGTATAGCTACTATGAGTCATACGTATAAAAAGAACTATCTTAAGCAAGTCATCTTTAGAATAGATTTTGAAAAGGTAGAACTGTCGGACTTCGAGACCTTTAAAACACAAGTCAATGAGAGATTTGATGAAGGTTCAAAAAAGCAAGGCAAGTTCGGAAACTTTCAACTAAAGGTTGATTCTGGCGAGGTAATAAACTCTACGGAAGACGTTGAGATATGGCATTTTCTAGATACAAAAACAGGTAATAAGTTTGAGGCAAGTCCTACCCACTGCCTAATAGAGTACTTCGCTTACAAAAACTCGGAAGATTTAATCGAAAATATAAAGACACTATGTAATAAGTTTTTAGAGATACACGGAGTAAAACAGGCATCAAGAATTGGACTACGTTATATCAACGAAATTGAAATTGATAGTGTAAAAAAGTTGGAAGACTGGTCTACATATATTCTAGAAGAATTATTAACCGCATCGCATACGCTAAAGTCAAAGGGTAAAACGCCGACACGAATACTAAATCAAGCAGAGTTTAAGGCGGGTTCGTATAGTACGGTATTTAAGTACGGCATATGGAACGATAAGTACCCAAGCCCTATAACGGGTAGCTCATACATTCTCGACATAGACTGCTTTACACGCCTGCCAGTTGACCTAGATGAAGGAGAGTTAGTCTCGGTTACGTCAAGTCTAAACAAAGAAGCCGAAGAGGTATTCGAATTATCGATTACGGATAAACTACGAAAGGAAATGGAGAAATAGATGACAGACGGATACTTATCTTACGAATTAACACACTCTTCGTCGAGGAACACTAAGCCTTCACAGGTGCCTTCAAATAAATCATCGGATAGTAAAGCGGTAGTTGCCGAGCAGAGCACGACTCAACCCTCGGGCAAGAGCGTAGTTTATATTCAGAGGAAGACTTCTTATAGTCATACAAAATATGTACATAAGCCAAGTAAAGACTCAATATAAGCAGTTTCGTAAGGCTAGGATATGTCAGGGAGATATATTCGAAGACTTACTAATTTCCATAGGAAGTGGTAGTAATACTACGCATATCGAAGCCAACCTTAAATACGCCGTAGTACTTACGCAGGACTGCGACTTACAACAGGACTTCGATGAGAGGAGCAAGAAGCCTGCACCTGAAAAAAGCGATAAACATATCGACACGATACTCATATGCCCAGCTTATTCTTTAGAGGACTTTGCTAGAGGCACCCATATCGAAGGTCGAAAAATGGAGACATTTAGTAATAAGGAAGTTGATAAAAAACTAAAGGGCAACGATGTTTACAAGAGGTATCATTATCTCGTCGAAGACCTTGATAATGGCGTTCCCGAACTAGTGATTGACTTCAAGCATTTTTTTACAGCCCCCAGAGACGTACTTTATAGTCAAAGAAAGCGTAGCTACATAGCATCAATCAACGAGATTTATCGAGAAGCGTTATCTCAGCGATTCGCTAACTTTTTATCCAGAATCGGTTTACCTGATAAAAGTAGTTCGTGAGTTCAAGCCTAAATACCCTATTAAGATTCAGGGTCAATTTTTCTAAATGTACGGTCGCTCGTAAAGATACCTTGTACCGGTGGTCGTCCCTGTAATTTAGACTTATCTAGTTCGACTCGCCCGCCATTTTTATCATCAAAAGTAGTAGCGTTGAGCTCTGCTTTAGGGGCATTTTCATCGACTTGTTCTAGGGCATCTACGAGCTCTCCCAGCAATTCGTCTTTTTTCGGCTCGTCTTTGTCATCAGTACTCATAAACTAGATTATACGGGGCTAACAGAGGTTTATCTAGTTCCTTAACATTTAACTTGTCCCAATCGTAGTAAAGAGACTCTAATAGCGTATCGAGAGGTTCAAGATTCCGCACTTCTTCTCGACCATATGTTATTGATTAAAGGTAGCCAAATCGGCATAATCGGACGTGGCCTTATTGCTTTAAGTTTGGAGGTTCAGTAGTGAGTTATTCGGTTTTATATATCCCCGGGGTTGGGGACCGCGAGAATGGTGGGCTTCAGCGCCGTTACATTGGGCTACTGAATCTGTTCCGTCGCCGAAAAATAGTTTACTTTGAGGCGTTGTGGGGGAGTGGTGAAAGTTATGCTGATAAATTTGCACGTCTACTAAAAGTTTATGAAGAATCGGGATCGCCTTCAATAATTTATGGTATTAGCGCCGGCGCTAGTTTGGCAGTCTGCCTTGGCAGTAAGTACAGGTCGACTAGCCTGCATTTGGTTGCTGGAAAAGTGCAGGGAGCGGACTCAGTTGGCCCACGATACTTCAAAAGGTACGTAGCGCTAATTGAGTCTGTTAGGGCATCTGAGCAGGCTGTGAATGACCTTAGGGGCAGCAAAGTAACTTGCTATCAACCAAAAAGTGATGACGTGGTACCGCTTGCTGACATGGTTGTGCCTGGCGCTCGAGTTGTGCGGCTGCCAGTCAATGGTCATATAGCGGCCATTGTCTACGCCAACTTTAGACACCTGCCATTTATACGATAGTTTTAAGGCGAGTTTGTCGCTACAATATATAATAATGAAACAACTAAAATTTGATCACGGTAGGGCTCTTAGGCTGGTGGCAGGCCCGAATAATTACACTTTACGCTTAATCGACGACAAAGATCTAAGAGCGGGGGATGAATTTCGGGTGGTAGACAAAACAAGTGCTACCAACCCAGCGCAGTGGCTGATTTTAGGACAAGGGCAGATCACTGCGACGGATATATATAGCCTTGGCCAGCTGAAGCGTGGCGAGGTACCGAATGGCGACTTTGAGGATGCTGCTGATCTGTTGGCAGTGTACCGACAAAGTTATAACGATGACCAGCAAGTTGACTTGCCAGTGAAGTTAGTTACTTTTGACTATACGCCGTATGAAAGCCCCGAGCCTTACTATGAGGTTGTTTATAACGAACCTGCCGACGACAAAACTAGCAAGGTGCCAGGCAAAGTTATGCTTTACGCCGATGGCGGTTCTAGGGGAAACCCTGGTCCTTCGGCGTCGGGCTGGGCGGTATTTGATGAAGCAAAAAAGCCTATTGCCAGCGGTTCTAAGTATCTTGGGATTACCACCAACAATCAGGCGGAGTACCAGGCTCTGAAGATTGGTTTGGAGTGGTGTTTAAGTAACCACGTCAGGGAAGTCGATGTGCGGATGGATTCGCTACTTGTGGTTAACCAAATGAAGGGTATCTTCAAGGTTCGAAATCGTGATCTGTGGCCTATACACGAATCAATAAAGCAGTTAACAGAACAGTTCCAAAAAATTTCATTTTCTCATGTACCTAGGGAGTTGAACAAAGAGGCCGATGCTGAGGTAAATAAGGCTTTAGATGCAGAAGAAAGCTAGTGCGAATTTTGGCAAAGTGCCTTAATTGTTTAGGGCAAATAATAAAAGGTGTGAGCTATTCTATAAGCCGGGTTCTGTCCCGCCGTTAGGCGTAGCTGGCCATCTATCTTGTCCGCATGTTGCCATGCGGCTCGTCGCGGATTATTGAACGTACCATCATGGCGAGAAACCTGCTAGATGATACTACCTTGCAGCCGACAGGGTTTACCTCTCTCCCGTGTCACCACGAGAGACTGTGGGCTCTTACCCCACTCGTTTCACCATTGCCGCGCCTTTAGGGCGTTAGGCTGTGTCGTTTCTGTGGCACTTTCCCTAAGATTACTCTT
>CAZHSZ010000035.1:0-5757 GCA_964535425.1 uncultured Candidatus Saccharibacteria bacterium
ACAACCGTAAGGAGAAGGATGATGAAGTTCTCGCCGAAGATATCTCCGGTTTCCTTGTAGCGCGTAAGCGCCATGGAGCCGAAGAGGAAAAGGCAGAGCGCGGAGAGGATGACATTAGCCCACTGCACCCACGTCTGCACTGGGTTCGTGAGACCGGCCATAATCACAAGCACTACCGCAAGCACGAGGGCGGCAATAGGCGTAAGAAATGGAGAGCCGACAAACTGCGAGGCAAGGAGGAGCACTGCAGCAATGACAAACAGAATGCGTACCGTGTCGCCGTAGTAATGGCTCGGACCAAAGTGCGGAGGTGGAAGAGGTACGTCTTCGCTCATAGAGCAATTATCACACTCGTTTATGGAGTGCGCAATAGACTCTGTGGATTAAGGTGCGCGACTACTTGAGAGCCTTAATGGTCTTCACGGTTACTCCCGTCTCAGTCATCTGGCCTTGCACGTGCGCTTTCGATGCCTGTACGAACGCATCAGGGTTACAGACTGCGGTAACGCCGGTTACGGTCGTACACATACTCTCAGGTGAAAGCAGGAGCGGTACGAAGTGTCCCTTCTCGCCGTTTTCCTCGAAGACGAGGTACCAGTGTTTGCCGTCGAGCGGCTTCGCATCGCTCTTCAGGAGATAACCGTCGGTATCGAATGAGAATTCCCTATCAATGCCGATGTCTCCGGCGGAACATTTGATTTCATTGATGTACCAGCCTCCCGGAGTATGAAGCAGAGTGACAATAGCCTGTTCCGTCGTAGTCGCCTTGCTTGCAGTGACGAGTATCTGCGTCTTGTCTTCGAGCTTGAATACCGTTCTCGTGTTGATTTTTTCGGGCAGCACGCTCTGGCAGAGGACGGGATCAAGTCCGTCTTTCGCCTTTTCCGCGCTTGATACGCGCTTGCGGAGCTCTGGAGAAAGAATAGGGTTTTTCTGGAGTCCGAGTACGTACGGGTTCGTAGTCGTCGAGTGCGCCGCATCGAGCCACGACTGGTAGAAGCCTTTTACAATATCGGTCGGCTCCTCGGCAGATACCACCTGCTTTGTGAGCGCCTTATACAGGAAGAACCCTCCTACGGAGAGGATGGCGATAACGACGACTGCTGCGCCCGCGATAATGAGCTTTCGGTATTTTTGCATCCCTCTAGCCTACCACGAGGAGGGGTATCGTGGGTTTCTCCCTAGAGGAGAATGGTCGCCTGGTTTGCGGAAATTTCCGCAATGCCGCCATGCGGGATTTCCACGTGATGGTGCTTGCCGTCTGCAGCTTCTATCTTTGCCTCCCCTTCCTTCAATTCCGAGACGAATGACTCGTGGTTTGCAAGCACGGTGAATACCCCATCCTTTCCAGGAAGGACGACCGATACCGCATCTCCGTTGAAGACATTTTCTCCAACGCGTGCGACTGTGAGATGAAAGGTTTTAGCAGCCATTATCCGGTGACCTGATCAATCGAACCCTTCATGTAGAAGGCAGCTTCCGGCTTGTCGTCATGCTTGCCTTCCACGATTTCCTTGAAGGAACGCACCGTGTCTTCGCGCGACACGTACTGACCCGGAGTTCCGGTGAACACTTCTCCCACGAAGAACGGCTGAGAGAGGAACTTCTGGAGTTTGCGGGCGCGATACACCGTCTGCTTGTCTTCGTCCGAGAGTTCTTCGATACCGAGAATCGCGATGATGTCCTGGAGGTCCTTGTAGCGCTGAAGCACCTGCTTCACCTTGTTCGCCACTTCGTAGTGCTCCTGGCCAACGATTTCCGGCGTAAGACCTACCGAGCTTGAAGCGAGCGGGTCGATAGCTGGGTAAATACCGAGAGAAGCGAGCTGACGCGAGAGCGTTACCGTACCGTCGAGGTGGGCGAAGGTCGTCGCAGGAGCCGGGTCAGTAAGGTCGTCTGCCGGCACATACACCGCCTGCACGGAAGTGATAGAACCTTTCTTCGTGGACGTGATGCGTTCCTGAAGCTTACCCATTTCTTCCGCAAGCGTAGGCTGATACCCCACTGCTGATGGGATGCGTCCGAGGAGCGAAGACACTTCAGAGCCTGCCTGAATGAAGCGGAATACGTTGTCCATGAAGAAGAGCACGTCCTTGCCGCCTTCGTCGCGGAAGTACTCAGCCTGGGTGAGGCCGGTGAGCGCGACGCGTGCGCGAGCACCCGGCACTTCGTTCATCTGGCCGAATACGAGCGCAGTCTTATCGAGCACGCCTGAGTCCGCCATTTCGTGATAGAGGTCGTTACCTTCACGCACACGCTCTCCCACGCCAGCGAAAACGGAGTAGCCGGAATGTTCGGTCGCGATGTTGCGGATGAGCTCCTGGATGATGACGGTCTTACCCACGCCAGCACCTCCGAAGAGACCGACCTTACCTCCCTTGAGGAAGGGAATCATGAGGTCGATAGCCTTGATACCCGTTTCAAACACCTCGGCCTTGGTCGTCTGCTCGTCGAAGGCAGGCGGGTCGCGGTGAATCGGAAGGCGCTTCGCGGATGCAGGAATCGCTTCCTTGCCGTCGATAGCCTCGCCGAGCACGTTGAAGAGACGGCCGAGCGCGACTTCTCCCACAGGAACGGAGATAGGCGCACCGGTAGCAGAAGCCTTCTCGCCGCGCGAGAGGCCTGCGGTTTCATTCATGGAAATGGTGCGCACGCGGTCCATACCGAGATGGCTTGCCACCTCGAGCGTGATGCGGCCGTGCTCTCCTCCCTTCTCTATGACGAGTGCGTCGCCGATAGCCGGGCGGTCTTTCTCGAAATGCACGTCGACGATTGGGCCGATGACTTCTGTGATGGTTCCTGTGTTCATATGTTTGTAAATTAGGGTAATTTGTTTTGGTAATGTCCGCCTAGGTGCTTAAGGCCTCCCGACCGCCCACGATTTCCGACACTTCTCTCGTAATCGCGGCCTGACGTATCTTGTTATACAAGCGCGTCAGATCGCGCGCGACCTCCTTTGACTTGTCCGAGGCGCTCTTCATCGCGACCATGCGCGCCGAGTGCTCGGACGCCTTTGATTCAAGGAGCATATGGAAGAGCGATACGGCGACAAGGCGCGGGATAAGCACGCCGAGGATGTCGCCTCCCGCAGACTCCACTTCGTAGGAAGAAGGCGCCGAGAGCTCCGCCTCATCGCTCCACTTTCCTTTTACCGGACGCACGTCAGCGACCAGCTCGGACACGCGCTCGGTTGAAAGCGGGAGGAGCGTGCGGCCGGTTGGCAGCTGCTCGAAGGTTGATTTGAAGTTGCTGTATACCACGAAGACTTCATCGTATGTTCCCGCAAGGAATCCTTCGGAGAGTTCGCGCGAAAGCTCCTCCATCACGGAGAGCGGGACATCGTCGCGCTTGTTTTCCACTGCCTTAGCGATAGTGTAGCCGCGGCGCGCGAAATATTCTTCGCCTTTCTTTCCATACGCATATACCGTTACGTCCTCTACCTTGAAAGCGGCAACCGCTTCCGCGGCGCGCTTGATGACGCCGGAGTTCAAGGCTCCCGCAAGACCCTTGTCTGAGGTGAGCACCACGAGCCCAAGCTTCTTCACTTCGCGTACGGCAGTGAGTGGATGGCGAAGCGCATTTCCGGAACCCGAAAGGCGCGTAAGGACGGCGAGCGCGGCGCGCGCGTAGGGGCGGCCGGCAAAAGCCGCTGCCTGCGTCTTGCGCATCTTCACCGCAGACACCGCCTCCATGGCGCGCGTCACGGTGTTCATGCGCTTCGTGGCGCCTATCTTTGTTTTGATGTCCTTTAATGCCATAGAGGTTACGGGTGCGAGTGTTTATTTCGCGGAGCGTTCTACGAACTTCTCAAGCACGCTTCGGAGCGTCTTCTCGGTTTCTTCGCCGATTTCCTTCTTTTCGCGGATAGCTTTGAGCACATCGCCGCCTTCGCGCAGGAGGTAGTCCTGGAGGCTCTTCTCCGCCTTGCTTGCTCCTTCCGGCGGGAATGAGTCGAAGTAGCCGTTGATAGCGGCGAAGATGACCGCGGCCTGCATTTCAAAGGCGAGCGGAGCGCCGTTGCCCTGCTTCAAGATTTCCGTCATGCGGCGGCCGGAGTCAATCTGTTTCTTCGTGCCTTCGTCGAGGTCGGAGGAGAACTGCATGAAGGCTTCGAGTTCGCGGAACTGCGCGAGCTCAAGCTTGATCTTGCCGGACACCTTCTTCATCGCCTTCGTCTGTGCGGATGAGCCCACGCGCGACACGGAGATACCCACGTCGATTGCCGGACGCATACCCTTGTTGAAGAGGTCGGTGAGGAGGAAGATCTGTCCGTCCGTAATCGAAATCACGTTCGTCGGAATGTAGGCGGACACGTCGCCTTCCTGCGTCTCGATGATAGGAAGCGCGGTGAGTGAGCCTCCGCCCTTTTCCTTCGAGAGCTTTGCCGCACGCTCAAGGAGACGTGAGTGCAAGTAGAAGATGTCTCCCGGATACGCTTCGCGTCCTGGCGGGCGGCGAAGGAGGAGGGAGAGCTGGCGGTAGGCCACTGCCTGCTTTGAAAGGTCATCGTAAATGACGAGTCCGTCCTTGCCCTGCTCCATGAAGTGCTCGCCGATAGCGGCGCCTGCAAACGGTGCGAGGAACTGGTATGCCGCCGGGCTTGATGCCGGAGCCGTAACGACGACGGTGTATTCCATCGCGCCCGCTTCCTGGAGCTGCGCTACGATTTTCGCGGTCTTACTTTCCTTCTGGCCGATAGCGACGTAGATACAGATAGGGCGGGACTCCTTCGGCTCGTTCTTCTGGTTCAAGATGGTGTCGATCGCAATCGTCGTCTTTCCGACGCCGCGGTCGCCGATGATGAGCTCGCGCTGTCCGCGGCCAATCGGTACCATCGCGTCAATGGCCTTGATGCCGGTATGAAGCGGCACGTTCACCGGAGCGCGGTCGATAACGCCGTACGCTTCGCGCTCGATAGGGCGGAATTTCGTACCTGCGACCGGACCCTTGCCGTCTACCGGTTCGCCAAGCGGATTCACCACGCGGCCGATGAGGGAATCGGAGACGGGGATGGAGAGGAGGCGTCCGAGGCGGCGCACCAGCATGCCTTCGTAGACCTTGGTGGCATCGCCAAGAATAGCGGCGCGCACCCCGTCTTCTTCGAGGTTCAAAATGAGACCGTAGAGAGGAGCAGCGTCTTTGAGCGCTTCCTCGAGCGTACGGTCATGGGATGGATCGAAGAGCACCATCTCGGTCATCACGGCATTGTCGAGGCCGTCGATTTCCGCGATACCATCGCCCGTTGCACGGACGATGCCGGTTTCCTCTACGCCCTTGGTAGGCGCGAAGTCCGCAATTTCTTTCTCGATTCGTTTGATGATGCTCTCCATGGTTTTGTAATGGGTTGGTAAATAGTGCTATGCCTTCGTCACGGCGCGATAGAGGTCGAGGAGCGCGCGCTTTCCGGAGCGGTCCGCGAGCATTCCCTTGCTTTGCGCGCGCCATCCGCTGATGAGCGTGTGGTTTACGTGCGCTTCCTTCGCATCGATGCCCTCTGCACGAGCTTCGGTAAGCGCGTGCGCCGCATCCTTTTCATGAGCGACTTCGACGCGTGCGGCAACCGTAGTGCGGCGCGCCTTCATGATGGTGAGCTCGGAAAGAATTCCGGAGAGAAGCTTCATACGTCCGCGGCTCTTCAGCTGCGCGATAAGGTTATCGGCAATCTTCGCTTCGGATACTCCGGAAGCGATGAGTCGTTCTATGGCGTGTGCGTACGTAGATGCTTTCATCGGATTATTTCTTCTCGCCCATCACTTT
>CAZHSZ010000035.1:5857-8005 GCA_964535425.1 uncultured Candidatus Saccharibacteria bacterium
TCGACGCCTTTAGCGACCAAGAGGCGGCGCTCCTCCATCATTTTGAGTACCGGCTTATAGAGGAAGAAGTACAGCGCGACCAACAGGACACCGAAGTTGATGCCCTGGGCTACGAGGAGCTTCCAGTCTATGCCGAATGCGCTGAGGAGTCCGTCCATATGGTTTTAGGTGCGTCTGGTAAGCGGCAAGCGCGTCTTAGACGAACTTGATGATGAAGGAAACGACGAGCGCGAGAATACCGAGCGCTTCCGTGAACACGATTGCAAGAATCATGTTCGAAACAACCTTGCCGGATGCTTCTGGGTTGCGGCCGATAGCCTGCATTGCGCCGCTGCCGATAAGACCGATACCAATACCAGGGCCGAATACGCCGAGGCCGGCTGCGAGAGCCATACCGATGACGCGTGCTGATTCTAGTTCCATAACAATAAGTAATTACGACAATTTATAATTTGCTCCATCCCGGAGCCGCGTGGAGAAAGAGCGCTTAGTGCGCTTCTTCCCCATGCGGTTCCATGATTGCAAGCTTGATGAAGAACAGGGTGAGCATCGAGAACACCACTGCCTGAATCAAGGCTACGAACACCTCAAATGCCATAAGCGGCACCGGAAGGAAGTAGGCAAGGAAATACCCGGCGACGAGAATCATCACTTCGCCCGCGAATACGTTTCCGAAGAGACGGAACGAGAAAGAGATAAGACGCCCGAGGTTCGAGATGAGCTCAATCAAGCCCACCGCGAAGTCAACCGGTGATTTAAAGTTAACAAACTTACCCCCGTACTTCAATAAACCGAGCGTGAGTATGCCGGTGATTTCAATCGTGAGCACGGAGATGATGGCGAGTGCCAAAGTGAAGTTCAGGTCTGCCGCGGGCGCGCGAAGGAACGGCACCATCTCACCATCGTGTCCGAAGAGTATGGAGCCGACGCCCGGGATGAACGCGAGCTCGTTTGCGAGGAATACGAAGAGGAAGATGGTCGCAATCAGCGGGAAGAACCGGCGCGCCAAGGTCTCGCTTTCGAGCGTTTCTTCCATGAAGTTTATGACGCCTTCAAACGCCCACTCGATGCCCGCCTGGAGGCGTCCTGGGACGGTCTTGAGCGAGCGCCCGAAGAAGAAGGCGAAGATGATGAGGACCGCCATCGTTATCCAGGTAAGGACAAGCGAGTTGGTGATAGGGAAACCCCAGACGGAGAAAAGCTCTTCTGCCTTGAGTACCACGTGGATGGCACTCTCATGCGCAGCCTCTGCCGCATGGACTGCGGTCGTGGTTGCGTGCTCTAGTGCGGTGGTTGCCATAGTAAAAAGGACCCTTGCGGGGACATAGGCACATACTAGCAGAAAGCTCCCCTCTCTAACAACCTGTTAGTTGTAGGTTACGAAAGCCGATTTCGGCACCGGCATCCTGAATTTTTGGCCGTCGTACATATGGAGCTCGAGGACGTAGTAGTGGAGATTCGCGCTTGGATAGAGTTTCGTATCAGGGTGCGTAATTGCCTCGCTTATTTCGTCGTCGTCGTAATCGGTTCCCTCGAAACGAACGGCAAGTAGGCGGTTCAGCTCTACATCGTCTTGCACACCGAGACCGAGCTCATTAAAGCTATGGCCCGTATCCGAGGTCGTTTTCAGTGCTTCCTGCTCATCGAGAACTTTTTTCGGAACCCGCGGAAATTCTTCATCTGACATTGCGTGAAAGTATAACGTGCATCCGGATACAAAAATGCCAGTTGTTTTGGGACAACTGGCAAACCCGCCCGCTTACGCGGGCGCAAGCTCCGCAATGTAGCGCCGGAACTCCATCTTGCTTCGAAAGCCGAGCTGCCGCGCCAGAAGTCCGAAGACATCGTTCGGGAAGCTCGCTTGGTCGAATTTATAGAGCTCGTCGACATAGTAGAAGCCGACGACAGAGCCGCGATGCACGAAGACCATCCTCCCGCGCTTAGAGCGGAAGAACAGCAGCACGCACGGATCCTCCATACGCCGGTTCGGGCAGTCGTACGTGATATCGACCGCCTTCAGCATTTTGAGCGATTCGTTGGTATCGACGTCGTAAACGTCGAGCGGGTAGTCCTCTACAGGCACGACAGTAGCCATAGGCGTATACCCCGAAGTTGCTTGGACGAACATGTCCGTACGCACTTAAACAC
>CAZHSZ010000036.1:0-7674 GCA_964535425.1 uncultured Candidatus Saccharibacteria bacterium
AATATTTTGCTTAATGAGTTCACTAAAAGCAAAATCGCTAAACTTGTGATTTGGCTTAAAAACATCCTCAGCCTGTGGCTGAACTGCCTTATTAACAAACATCTGAGGGTTTATATACTTACCCTGATTTTTTGGCCGTTGATTACCGAATCGATTATTACGAAATACTTTACCGCCGCGATTCCCCGTCGGTTTATTAAAACTTCTTCTCATGTGCTCCTTAAATAGCTTATCTGCGATGAACCGTCGAGATAGCTATCAGAGCCCGAAATTCATCTAGTGAATTAATATTTATATAACTATAGCATAAACTTTTTAAAAAAGCTAATTATCCGCCGAAAAGGTTATTCCAACGCTGAATAAGGTTGGTAATAGGCTGGAATATCCGTTCGAGAATTGTTAGTAGCTGATTTAACAAGCTAATAATGCCATTGAATAGGTCTACAATTGGTTGAAGTAAATCCATAGGTCAAGTATAGCTTATTTTTGAGGTTGTGCGGTGATGTTGACCATCCACTCGATGCCATATTTGTCGGTCAAAGACCCAAATGTGTCTCCCCAGAATTCTTTCTTTAGTTCGGAGAAAACACTTCCTCCCTCCGACAGCTTCTCAAATATTGTTGTAAGTGCTTTTTCATCTGATCCACCTATTGAAAGGCTGATCTTTGCTGCCTTATCGCTCGCCTTCTCAGTGTCGCTCCCCATTAGTGCCATTGAACCATTGAGCAATGTGGCGTGCATAACGAGGTCTTTTTGGCTCTCATTGCCCATCTTGGCTTCGCCATAAGTCTGAATAGTGAGCTCGCCGCCGAATACTTCTTTATAGAACTCCATTGCCTCACGACAGTTACCTTTGAAGAATATATATGGATTTAATGAAATGTCGTTCATAATCCCCTCCTGTTAAATAATTATTATTTAGTATAAATTCTTAATTCGATTCGTATATATTTATAAGTCCAATGGCTGGCGTTCATAGATGAGTTGGAGACTGAGTTAGATAGCTTTGACTTTCTAAATGGAGAGCTCCGTACACTTCTTGCCTTGTAGTTGGTAGAATATAATAATTACACGGTTGGAGGGTCAAGTTTGAAGTTATCAGAAGAAGCCTACGCTGAGTTCAAACGTATAAGCGATGAGCAAGGTATAAAGTACAAAGATGATGCTGATATGCGAATTCAGGCTAACTCGCTCGTGAGCCTCGTTAAAACGCTACAAGAGGGGCACTTTGAGCGTGAGAGCTGGATACAAAGACTTAAAGACGAACCAAAAGGCTTTTCTTTAGAGAGCAAAGGACGCAACTGCTCTTTTTGTAAGCAAACAGTGTGGGGTGATATTTGGTATGACAAGAATGGTCTCAAGTGCTTAGGATGCCAAGAAGCATTTGATACTAAGCTTTTCCCTCAGTACGTTTTTGCTGATAAAAAGAACGAGAAGCACATAACACCTGATTTGCTAGCCGAAGTGTGCAACCTATCAAGGCAAACTATTCACGGGCTGATTAGAAGTGGCCGTATTAAGGCTAGGACAGCCAAAAGTGGTAAAACAATTATACTAAGACGTGAGAACCCTGACGTTAGCGACGTGCTTCACGAGGCTATTGAAAAACGCAGAAAGTATTTGCAAAAGAAGAATGAAAATAGAGAGCTAAGTGATGAAGAGTTAAAAAATCTGACTGGCTTTTTTGATACGTTAATCCAGATAGATCTAGAGCAGAAGCATAGGATTAAAAACAGCAAAGAATCACCCTAGTCTAGAGATATTTTGGAAGTACTTTTGCCATCATATCTATTGTTTCTAGCATCCATTCAATTAAGACGCTTTGAAAATCTTCGTCTTCAAAATCTCCCTTACGCTTAATAAGTGCACGACTAGCTTTTTTATCAGGTAGTTCACGCCAATCCAGCTGAAAGCCAAGCTTGGATTCAATTTGATCTTTTTGCATCATAAGATTTGCAAATAACTCTTTATCTTCGTGCACGTACAACTCGACGCCGACATAACTATCCCTAGAGTTAATTAATGCAGCAAGTTTTGCTCTTGATGAACCAATCTTAATGTTATACCAGTGCTGTGGTCTTGGTGTTTGCCAGCTCTTAACATATTTTGATTTTTCAGTTCCAGCTTCTCTTAATTTGTTGAAAAATTCTTGCTGTTTTAATTTAAGATCACTGATAGTATTTGTACCAGATCGACTCTGCTTAACTGTCTTTGCCCACTCGTTTGGTTTTGCTATCACGTTAAATCTTGGAGCTGGAGATGAATCGTCAATCCTCCAAGCCTCAATTTCGATCAAAAAGAAGTTTGCATCTTCATTAGTTTTTTCGTTCAGCCAAGTTATTGCCTGTGCGTGTTCCTCTCTTGCTTGTGACACTACCCAAACAATAGTTTCAGCACCCAAACCAGACGCATAAGTGATCAATTTACCAAGATGATCGTGATTTGTAGGCTCAAGCTGATTTTCAATTATAATCTTGTCACCGTTATCGTCTTCAGCGAGTATATCTACAGAAAAGTTACCAACGCTAACTTCAGTCTGAGCACTAACCAGTGTAAGACCGAGAGTGTCAGCTAATAGTTCTAAATTTTCATCCAAAGCAAGCCAATTAGTAAAATCTAATGCCTCGTGTTTCCATATTTCTCGCAACGGGACTTTAGTAAATCTTCCGATGTTCATTTATATCTCCTTGTTTAAACTTTTCAAATATCTGTATATCTCTACCATAGCAAAAGTGTCGAGTTTGCAGTATTCCACTAGATCATCGAGTATCTGTTGTTTCTGTTCGTCACGCTTGCCGTCTAAAACTGCTTCCATCCATAGTCTTTGTGCAGATGCACCTTCTTGGATGCCCAGTGCTTTATAAGAGAGCTCGGGCACAAGAACAGGCAGTACGCTCTTGATCGACGCACTGCCACAAAAATCTTTGTCAACATACATACCTTGAGAAAAAGGAATCATCAGATCCACGATACGATCGTTAACTGATTCGTAGAAGTCTGCAAACTCAGGTAGCAATGATCCTAGTAAGCTATTACAGCTTTTCTCAAAGCCCATATTCCACGTCACAACAGACCCTTGATCGCCAATATGTGACTTTAATGCTTGGCTAAGATTTTGAGCTGGGTTGCTATTTTCTCTATGTAAATATTCATAGTGCTTGAGTTCGGCATCTGGACTTTCTAATACGTGTAATGAGTACTGAAACGGTAGTTGTTGGTAGGGTTTTAGCCCATCAAAATACGGAACTAAGCTAGCGAGCGTTTCGTAATCAAAAAAATATAGCGGATACACAAGAGAATCTAAGAACTCTTCAATCTTGTCTGTATGAATTATCGGACGATCAAGTCGGGTAGTTTCTGCTTGCATAGCTTGTTTGGGTTTCAGTATAAAGTTTTCGGGTATGTCTTTGATGAATTCAATGCCAGCGGTGTTGAGGTTATTCAAAGTTTTTGCATCGAGTTGACACAGATCATAGATACTACCGCTCTCAAAGCCATTCAGGTGCTTATAGACCTCTAGCCACTCACTAAACGCTCCGTTGTCAGCAAGAACAGGCGAGAAGTCAGGATGGTTGCCCGATTCTAGCATTGATGTTGCTTCCTTGATCTTCTGAACAGTGAATTCTTTTCGTTGTTTTACTGCTTCAGTAATGTCTGTTGTTGCAGTTAGTTCACTAGCATTAATCGCACCTTTTCTCACATATTGATTATTTACGTGTACTACCGAGATGTTTCGGACTGTGTAGCCAGCATTCTCAAGTACAACCATCTGAAATGCTAAGTCAAATTCGTGCTCAGGCTTAGCTTTAGTACTCGACTTAATTTCATACAGATCAACGGTATTATCATCTATAAATTGCACCACGTCACATATGCAAGTAATGTTATCTGCTTCAAATCTTGCCTGAAATAACGTCTTATTGCCATCGGAGATAGCTTTGGCAGTTGCCTGTGGAAGCAATAGGTACTCATTATAATTATCGAAACCAAGTCTAAATCCATCTGGGAATAGTTTTTCGGCATATGCCTCAAACATATTACCCGCATCAAAAATTGCTTGCGTGTTATCGTCAATCGGTGGAAGCTTTGTTTTGTCGTGCTTCTTAAGCCAGAGCCAAGCAGGGTGCTTGAGAAACATTATGTATTCTGACTTTGAGATCCGCATCATTCATCCTCGCCAGTTCCCAGTAGATCAATTTCAAGGCCTTTGATTTTTGGCATTGATCCAGAACCGATTTGTCCTTGCATACTGCCGATAATGTTTGCTGTACTCAGTAGTAATTTTTGAGACTGTTTTTCACGCTCAGACCAAAACTTTTCGTATGCCACTCGTTCTTTATTTATTTGGCTGAGTTGAGATTGATAAACTTCAACCATTGCTTCTATCTGCTGTACAAACTCGTGACTTGTAACAAAGCTGTAGAGAGCGTCTGCACTTGTGTCACGATGTTGAGCGATTGCTTTTTCACGACCTACATCGATAAGATTTTTTCTTAGTAATCCAGCAAGAATAATTGCATAGTTTGGCTTAGCAACGTATATGCCATTATGAAATACGATGCCAGCAGTATTCGGCAATGGAAGGACTTCGCTAATAATTACAGGTATGTTGGCTTTGGTGGCTCGTAGATCATCCTTAAGTTTTTGCACCCAGCCTTCAGTCCAGTTTTTTGTACGTTTAGTCTCCCATAATATGACACCGCATTCTGTGCCTCGACTCGTTCGTACCGTATGTTTTATATCTGCACCTTTTACGCCTTTGTCTACAGGTGATATAAGGTCATCTCGGAATTCATTAGAGAGTGCGTCCTCAAGATCTAGTTCAAGTATTTCACCCTGCAACTGTTGTGAACCTTGGTTGAGTTTTCTCTGCATTTCTTCAACCTGTCTCTTTGCTGCTTCTAATTGCTTGTCTTTTTCTGCAAGCTTTAGTCTTTGATTTTCTCCAGCTTCTTTTTGTGCTTCATTACGGATCTTTTGTTCTTCTTCAGCAAGCTTTTTTTGCATTTCTAGTTCAGCATTTGCACTTGCTTTTCTTACTTCTCTAAGTTCTTTCATAAGCTCAGTCAATTGATCTCTGAGCTGCTTTACTTCTTCCTTATCTGCATCAGATTGTTCTTGGAGTTGTTTTAATTTCGTTTCAATTTTTAGAGAAGCACTTTCTTGAGCTTTAATCTTTTCTAATTCAATAATCTTAGCTGACTTTTCTTCAGCTTCTTTACGGACAAGCTCTATTTCTTCAAGGTGTTTTTTATGCTCAGCCTCAAGAACTGTCTTTTCAATATCTTTTGTTAAAGCTTCCGAAAGTTCAATATCTTTTCCGCAATGGGTACACTTTATAGTTGTCATTATATGTCCTTCATTATTTCGAAGAATTTAGCTGCAATTGTGCGTAAATCGTCTGGTGAAAAATCGTTCTTTTTAATAATTTTGTCTGAGTCATCGTGATTCCAAAAGTTCGAATATAGATCCGTGATGCCTTTAGCAACGACATCCGTATAGACACCTTCTACAACTAGCTTGGCTGTAAATGCACTGACGCTGGCATTATTGTTGATTTCATCTTTAAGAATTAGATAATATTTCCTTGTTTGAATATGTTCGATTATATCTCGCATACATCGTAGTTTTTCTGGCGTAACATCTGAGTCTTTTGCACCTTGCAACGAATTAAGAGACTTAAGATTTTCAAAATACTGGTCTAGATATTCACCGTTCACATCGAGCAAATCAATCACCGACGTAGCGTTATCTGTTTCGAATTCTAGCTTGAAGGACCTATAGCCTCCTATTCTGTCAGAAAGCATACGAAGAAAACTATTTTCGTGCGTCAGTACTATCGTTTGTCGTACTTTTGTTCGTACGTCCTTGAGCAGGTCGATAGTTCGTAACTTTCTATTTTCGTCGAAGCTTGACATAGGATCGTCCAGCACAAGGACTAACTTTCCTTTACTAGGATGTTGTTCTACTTCAGCAAGATAGAAGGCGAATGCGAGCAAACGCTTATCACTTTCACTGAGAGTGTTCTCAAAACAGGGCTCTTCAGGGTTGCTAGAAAGTACATTGATAGTGTGCGTATCGAAAAATTCAATGTAGTATAGAGGGTCTTTTGTCCTTACTTTATCTCGGGTCTTAATATTCTTTAAACGAAAATCCGCATTTAACGCTTTCAGGTTTGCATTGATGAGCACTTCGTATTCAGTGCATATAGTCGAAGCGTATTTGGTTTTCGCTTGAAGTGCATTTTCGCGGTTTGTCTCGAGAGTCTTATAATCTGATACTAGATCCAGGTATTCTTTGCAGAACTCCAGCCACGGTGCTCCTGAACGTACTTTTATATTGTCTAAGTCTTTTTGCTCGGCGACTAGCTTCTCCAACTTTTTCTCATCAAATTCATCAGAATAATCTTTGAGTAGCGTCTCTAATGAAGCTATGAGCAAACTCAGTGAATCTGATACATCAGATATAAGCTTCTCATCAATTGCATAATTGAGATCCTGTGACTTTTTAACAATCTCATTATTGAGAGCAGTAGAGGAGGTGTTTATACTTTTAATCTCTTGTGATATCTCTAACTCTAACCCTAAATCTGCGAGTCTAGCTAAATCATTTTCGATAAGCTTCTCTACGGAAAAGGCTTTAGTGAAGTCGCTAGCTTCTCGCACCGCTTTACTGAGATCTCTGTAAGCCTGGCTAAATAGTACTGAGTAACTGTCCACCAAGTCATGTGCATCGCCCTCCTCAATCGACTGACCGCAGAAAACGCAACAAGTTTTATCGTCCTTGAGCTGTTTGAATCCTTCATAAAGAAAGCTAGTAGCCTCTTTACTGTTCTTAAGGTTCTCTTTAATATGTTGTTTTATTGAGTCTTGCTTAACCTCAAGAGTAGGCTTTAGGGATGCTTTATACGAATCAAAATCAATTTTTTCTAGGTTAGTCTTGATTGATGTGAGTTTTGTTTTTATATCTTTATATTTCGTATAGGTTTCAATTTCAATCTTTTTCGCATCGATTTTTTCTTGCACATCACTGTCAACTTTAAGTTTTCTAAATTTATCAAATACGAGACCAGTTGAATTTTTTTGATGAATATCAAATTGTCGTGTGATTTCTCGTTTTCTCTTTGAATTGTTTTGACAAGCGTCAAGTGCATCTTGGACATCCTTAAGTAGTTTCTTGCCCTTTTCTCCTAAGATAATTGCTTCTAGGTTTTTTTGATGATCTTCTCCTATTTGACCATCAAGATGCACGTTATCCTTTACATACTTAGAGTCAAAAATAAAAACATCTTTGAGCTCAGTGTCCCAGACATTCTTTTGAAACTTTTCGACTGATGAGGTTCCATCTTCTGCTTCAAAATTTATAAACACTTCCTGGTCTACCGATGATCCAAAAGTTTTTCGTCCAACTAGTATAGATGGGTTATTTTCTTTAACTGACCTGAAAATTGCAGTTAGTGTGCTCTTTCCTTTGGTATTCCTGCCGAAAATTATCGTGAAGTCGTTAAAGTCATACTGATTTCCTTTTAAAGCGGTATAGGCATTAAATCGCCCCACTGATTTAATCGCAGAAAAACCCTTAATCATTGTCAGTCCTAAACTCTATTTCAAAGTTAATTAGATAGTTAGTTTGCTCGTCTGTTAGTTGGTATGCACTTTGCAGGATTCGATCTAT
>CAZHSZ010000037.1:0-7567 GCA_964535425.1 uncultured Candidatus Saccharibacteria bacterium
TCGCCTGCGGCGAGCCGTTCGTAGTGGGTTCGGATAAGGGATATAATTTCACCGCCAAATTGAGCGTTATGTGTTCGACGGCTCAGAACTATCGGTTTAATTCTCCGTCTCCAAAAACACATCCTCTAACAAATTACAGCGGAAGCAAATGCCCGAAGAAGCTTCCGATAAAGACGTAGGAGACCGCCCAGACTAGTCCCCCGAACACGCTCCAGAGCAGAAATGTACGTACCGGAAGTTTGCTTAACCCTGCGATGAAAGAAACCATGGAGCTTGCCGGACCCAAGAAACGTCCGAATAGGACGCCGGCTCCGCCGTACGTATCAAGAAGCTTTGAACCGTGCGCAAAGTGCTTCGTGCGAGAAAGTTTGCTTTCGGAATTGAACGAGTCAGCAATAAACCGACCGATGCAGTAGCTCGTCACGCTTCCAAGTATCGCGCCAACAGCCGCAAAGAGCGCCATATCCGCAAGGTCATATACGCCGCGCGATACCAGTATTCCTGCAAACAAGAGAAACGCGGTTCCGCTCGTAAACGTACCGGCGACGACCAGCGAGTCCAAAAATGCAATGGCGCCTATAATCCAGTACGCCCACACCCCCATGTGCGCGAGCGTGGAAAAAACATCCGCGAATACCGCAGCTATGCCATCCATGGAATGAACGAACTGTTACTCGGAATCATCAAGCGTAGAAGATCCGCCGAGCGCCTTGCGTGCGCGGAATATGCGGGACTTTACGGTTCCTTCCGGCACATCTACTCCTGAAGCGGCTGTCTGCCATGCCGCTATTTCCGCATAGGACATCCCATCGACTGCGGAAAGCATAAGGGCTTCGCGCTGGTCTGGAGGCAATTCTTCGATACCCTTCAGCGCTCGCTCCAAAAGATCGCTGATAAGCGCAGCTCGCTCAGGGTCCGGCTCGGAACCTTCGAATTCAAAATCTTCCGGCATTGCCTGCTCACCGTGCCGTTTCATCTTACGCACCTGGTCAAGCCAGCCGTTCCGGAGTATGCGTGTCATCCAAGCGGAGAGATAGTTCGCGCGCGACTCTTCCGTTTCTCCTCGTACCTCGTACGTGGAATAATTCCTAAGTGCCTTTTCAATAGTTCCGGACACAAGGTCTTCAGCTTGAATCCTCGGGGTGGTGCGCACCAGATTCTTTGCCATCGCAAGCATCTGCAGTTTCCGAAACGCTACTTGCTCGCTGAATTTTTCATAGGTCCATATCGGATGCTCGGTGTTTGCTGCGGCTTTTTCTGGGTTCATAGTGCTTACCAGTGTAGGGCGCTTTAGATCGATTATCAAACCGTCTCTGTGAAGCGTCCTATGGACTACGCTCTCGCTATCCCCTATCCTTAGGAGACTATGCCGCGCCCAGGGAAAAAAGGACCGTCTGACAAGGTCTACATGTACGGGCGAAACGCCCTTATCGAAGCCCTGGAGAACGCTCCCCAGGTCATCAAGCGCGTGCACCTCTCCCCCGAAGTGCAGGACGAGCGTCTCCGCGCCGCGCTCAAGGCTGCCGATATTCCGGTCCAGATTATGGAGCACCACGAGGCGGACCGCACCGTAGGAGAAGACAAGACGCACCAGGGAGTCATCGCCGTCATAGATACGAGCCGCTTGATGACGCCGTTTGAGACCTTCATAAAGGATATCGAGCCCTCCAAGGAAACGGCTGTCGCCGTCTTGGGCGAAGTGCAGGATCCTCACAACGTAGGCGCCATTATCCGCTCCGCGGCCGCGTTCGGCTTCTCGGCGGTACTCATCCCCGAACACAATCAGGCCCAGGTCACCGGCACCGTCGTGAAGACCTCTGCCGGAATGGCATTCCGCATTCCGCTCGTCACTATCGGGAACGTGAACGATACGCTTCGGAAATTGAAGGAAAAGGGATTCTGGATTTACGGGCTCGCAATGGACGGCAAAGCGCTCAAAACGGAAGCGTTCGATGCACCGGCCGCATTCGTGCTAGGCAACGAAGGAGAAGGCATTCGCGCAAAGACGCTTGAGGCGTGCGATATCACGCTTTCCATCCCGATGCATCCGCGCTGCGAGTCATTGAACGTCGCAGTGTCCGCCGGCGTCGTCTTCAATGCCTGGGCGGACCAGCATCCGCACTCCCTTTCCGCATAGGTATGTCTGCCGAACACCACCTCACCAACACTTCGGACTTCGAAGGATACGAGCTTCTCGACTCGGGCGACCATATGAAGCTCGAGCGCTTCGGCGCGTACACGCTCTCACGCCCCGATACGCAGGCGATTTGGAAAAAACAAAAGCCCGAACTTTGGGAAAAAGCGGATGCGGAATTCGTATTCAACGGCGGCAAGGGCGCATGGACTATCCGAACCAAGATAGAAGATACATGGGACGTGTCCTACGGAAAATTGTCATTCGTCTCGAAGCTCGGCAACTTCAAGCACACGGGTATCTTCCCCGAGCAGGAACCGAACTGGGCATGGAGCGCGCAGAAAATCGAAGCGCTCGGAAAACCGGAAGTGCTGAACCTCTTCGGCTACACCGGAGCGGCGACCGCGGTCGCTGCTTCCGCAGGAGCACAGGTCACTCACGTGGATTCTTCGAAGTCATCCATCGGCTGGTGCAAGGAAAACCTTGTCCGCTCGGGACTCTCTGAAGATTCCGCACGATTCATACTTGAGGACGCGCGCGGCTTCTGTAAGCGCGAAGCGCGCCGAGGTGCAAAATACCACGGCATCATTCTCGACCCGCCCGCGTTCGGACGCGGCGCCAAAGACGAAGTGTGGAAAATCGAAGAGGACCTGATTCCCCTCCTTGAAACCCTTAAAGAACTTCTCTCAGAGGAGAAAGGCTCGTTCTTCCTCCTAAACGGCTACGCGGCCGGCTACTCCCCGCTCTCATTCAAACAGCTTGTCGAGAGCGTATTCCCCGGCTCAAATCCGGAGTTCGGCGAGCTTCGTCTCTCCGAAAAAGATTCGGAACGCTCCATCCCGGAGGGCATATACGTCCGCTTCACCCGCTAAGGCGAGTGCTACACTCTTCCGATGTGGTTTATTTTTGCACTTCTCTCCGCAGTATTTGCGGGTCTCCATACCTTTATGGTCAAGGTTGCGGCCGAAAAGAAATACGACACGTACCTTCTCGGGGCTTTCAGTTCATTTGGTACCGCAGTCCTCGCCCTTATCCTTTTCATAGCGACGAGCCCGGACCGCTTCGTACCGGGTTCCCTCTATCTGTTTGGTATAGCGACCGGCGTACTGTTCGCCTCCTTCACGATTGCGCGCATGGAGGCGCTGAAGCTTATCGATGCTGCGCTCTTTTTCCCGCTCTACAAAGTCATCGGGCCGGCAGTGGTCGCCGTCATCGGTATCTTTATCCTAAAGGAATCCATAACCCCCGCCGAACTTATCGGCATCGGACTCTCGTGCGCAGTCCCGCTTCTCCTCATCTCACGCGAGGAAAACCATCGCCAGAAAAACTTACGACTCGGGCTCATCCTTATGGCGGTCGGTACCGTGCTCGCGTCGTTTTCCGCGGCGGTAAACGCGGTAGCGGTACAAGGAAACGCTTCGCTCGCCCTCCCCTTGGTTGCGCTCGCAAACGCGTTCGCCGCGGTCGTGCATTTCGGACTCTTCTTAAGCAAGCACCGCAAGGCCGGCATACGCAGCCAGATGAAGGCTTTTTCTACGAAGACATTCCTCTCTATGTCCTTTGCAAACGGCGTCGTGCAGCTTCTCTCCTTCTACTTCCTCCTGCTCGCGCTCGTAGACAGCAACCTGAGCATCGTCTACTCCATAAACGCGCACTACATCCTCATCCCGGTACTGCTCTCCGTATGGCTCTATAAGGAGCACTGGAACAAGCAGAAAGCGGCGGCGCTTGTCCTCTCCATGCTCGCACTCGTATTACTTCACCGTTAGAACTTCTTGAACCAAAAACCGTTCCAGTACTTCCCCACCTTCGTACGGTGAATGGAGAGTGCGAGCGCTTTCGTGCCGAGCGCCTCGCCGATGCGGCCCGCAAGCGAGCGCATATAGGCGCCAGTGCCGCAGGCGACGCGCAGTTTCAGAACCGTAAAGGTGCGTTCGCTCGTCTGTTCGAATACGTCCTCCCAGCATTTTCGTACGCGTGCGATGCGAAAGTCGGCACCGAGGGCTTTCGACGGCTCGTCCGATACCGGAACCTTTGAAAGGAATTCCCGAATGCGGCTCTCAAGCGCTTTCGATTCGATAAGCGTCGTGCCGAGAATCTTGGTTTTATAGATGCGCTCCTCGTGCACGGGTATGTCTATCGCATCTATCGTTCCCTCAAGCGAATGCATAAAGAGCGGCTTTCCTTGGACCGGCTTCGAGGAGAACTGCGGGTACGCGCGCGCGTGCCGCCCGCGTTCCTGTCGGAGCGCTTTGCGGAGTTTTTTGAGCGAGAGCGCCGTCTCCACGCTTTCGAAGTCGAGTATGCCGAGCGCATCTCCCGTATCGCTTCCCACATCCAAGAGTATTTCTATCTCGTATTCCTTATCGAGCCCCGTGTACTTCGCCTGATTCTTGCACTCTTCGCCAAGGAGTATGAGGAGCTTTCCGGAGGCCATCGGGTCGAGCCGTCCCGCGTAGCTTGCGGGAATCCCGGCAAGTTCCGGATGCGCTTTCTTAAAAGAGAGGAGGGACGCGAGCGGCGTCTCACCTACCTTTTTATCGAGTACAACGAAGCGCTTCATCATAAGAGTATATATGAGGTACACTGCTACGCGATGAAACCAATACTTGCGTGCGGCTCCATAGCGTATGACCGGATTATGAATTTCGCGGGAAACTTCTCCGAACACTTCATGCCGGACAAATTGCACTCGATAAACGTCAGCTTTTTCGTAAGTCCTCCGAAAGAAGAATTCGGCGGTACGGGCGGAAACGTCGCATACTCCCTTTCGCTTCTCGGGGGTCGCGCGGACATCATCGCAACCGCGGGAAACGACTTCGGACGCTACGCGCACTGGCTTACCGAGCACGGCGTATCGGCCGCAAGCATTACGGTGCGCGAAGATGTGCCCACCGCGTCCGGCTACATCATGACGGATACGAAGGACAACCAAATCACCGCATTCTCCGGAAGCGCGGCTGTCTACCCATATGAGCAGGACATACCGTACGCAAACTACGCGGCCGCAATCGTATCGCCGACGAACAAGGACGACATGGTGCGCATCCCGCGCGAAGCAAAAGTGGCGGGCATTCCTCTCTTCTTCGACCCGGGCCAGCAGATTCCCATGCTCTCGGGCGAGGAACTGAAAGAAGCGATTGAGGGCGCCGCAGGCGTGTTCTTAAACGACTACGAATTCTCGCTCGTCTCGGAAAAGACCGGGTGGAAGGAGGCGGACATCGCCTCACGCGTCGGATTCCTCGTCATCACGCTTGGCGCCGAAGGCACGCGCATCGTGACAAAAGAAAGCGATGAGCGCGTCGCCGCAGTCCCTGTGGAAAAAGTCGTAGACCCTACCGGAGCCGGAGACGCCTACCGTGCAGGCTTTCTTCGGGCCTATACGGCCGAGCTTCCGCTTGCGACCTGTGCAAAGCTCGGAAGCGCGGTAGCAGCGTATGCGGTGGAATGCTATGGTACACAGAATCACCGGTTCACTCTGGATGAGGTAAAAGCTCGATACGAGAGCGCTTATAAGGAATCAATCACCCTGTAGTTATGAAGTACGACATTGCTGACGAATCACTCGCGGAACTTGGAAAGAAGCGCCTTGCGTGGGCGGACAACGACATGCCCGTCTTGAAGGCGGTACGTGAACGTTTCGCCAAAGAGCTTCCCTTCAAGGGAAAGACTATCGGCGCCTGCCTTCACGTAACCGCTGAAACGGGTACACTTATGCGCACCTTGAAAGCGGGCGGCGCAAACGTCGTACTCTGCGCCTCAAATCCCCTCTCCACCCAAGACGATGTCGCCGCATCCCTCGTAAAGGACGAGGGTATTCCGGTATTCGCGAAGAAAGGCGAAGACCGCGATACCTTCTTCGCGCACTTGAATGCCGTCATCGGGGAAAACCCGCACCTCACCATGGACGACGGCGCAGACCTCGTCTCCACCATCCACAAGGACTATCCGCAGCTCATCGACTCCGTCATCGGAGGAACGGAAGAAACGACAACCGGCGTCATCCGCCTTCGCGCCATGAGCAAGGCGGGCGCGCTGAAGTTTCCTATCGTCGCCGTGAACGACGCGAAGACGAAGAACCTCTTCGATAACCGCTATGGCACCGGGCAATCAACGTTGGACGGTATCGTGCGCGCCACCGACATCCTCCTTGCCGGAAAAGTATTCGTCGCCGCAGGCTACGGATGGTGCGGCCGCGGACTCGCGCTTCGCGCGCGCGGCATGGGCGCACAGGTCATCGTGACCGAGATAGATCCGGTAAAGGCGATTGAAGCGACGATGGACGGATTCCGCGTCATGACCATGGCGGAAGCGGCGCCTTTGGGCGATGTCTTCTGCACCGCTACCGGCGACATCCATGTCATCCGCGTCGAGCACATGAAAGCGATGAAGGATGGCGCAATCGTCTGCAATACCGGCCACTTCGACGTTGAAATCGACGTCGCAGGTCTTCAGAAGGAAGCATCAGCGGTACGAAAGGACATCCGCCCGTTCGTCGACGAATACATGGTGAACGGCAAGCGCGTATTCCTTCTTGCGGACGGCCGCCTCGTGAACCTCGCCGCGGCCGAAGGCCACCCGGCGAGCGTTATGGATATGAGCTTCGCGACGCAGGCACTCGCCTGCGAATGGATGGCGACCCAACAGGAAAAGCTCGCTCCTGCGGTCTACGACGTGACGGACGAAATCGAGAACGATGTCGCGAGCGTTAAGCTTTCCTCGATGGGCATTACGATTGATGAACTCACCGACGAGCAGAAGAAGTATCTCTCTGATTGGGAGCATGGCACTTAGTTCGCTTTCCGGAAAATTCTCGCTCGGGCTCTACGCCCTTCGCTTCCATTTTCCGCCACTTACTTCCCCCATCAGAATGGGGGTACCCCCGAAAATACATTCACTCAAGGAGACAGTAGTGTAGTCCGCCGCTCGCTTCCCCATCGGAATGGGGACCCCGAAAAAATTGAAAAACACCTCAGAAACGAGGTGTTTTTGTATTTATTCTCTATGGATTATCTTCCAAAAAATTGCCCGCACTCGCAATTTCTACAATTTTATCATAGGCATCTTCTATTACCGCACTTCCAACACCAGGGCTAGCAGAGCCTGATCGAGCTTTTGCTATTTCAATAGCCAACTTCAATGCATCTTCTTTGTACATTGTAATTTTTTTTAAAACTAATAATCCCCGTTCTGTAAGAGATTATCACACAAGATAAACCAACTCGTCAAACAAACTACAGCATCATAGCCCTAAGTCCGCTCGCGAGAGCATGCCCTCACGAAGGACGTACGGCACTTCTCCCACGCACGAAACAACGGTTGAAGGATTCGGATTCGTAATCTCGCCGCCATCTATCACCAAATCTATCTCGCTCACGTTCATGCGGAAGTGCTCGAGAATGTCCTGCACGTTCCGCGGCGTTGCCATGCCGG
>CAZHSZ010000038.1:0-7369 GCA_964535425.1 uncultured Candidatus Saccharibacteria bacterium
ATGTATCTTCAAAGAAAAACCGCCCGCGCTCTGGATGCGCGGGCGGTTCTCGTAGAGACGAAGCCTAGCCGTACTCGTCGAGTCCGACCTTGCGGCCGTCGGGGTCGTAGAAAGTGTACGTGCCACGGGGATTAGCCAAGTGTTCACGCGACTCCTCATACCCGAGCGCTACAAGCTTTTGCCTCACGCCTTCGTACGCCTGGACGCCGAAGTGCAATTCGCAGTAGCTTGGTGCTCCCGACTTAAAGGTCAAGTACACCCCGTTACGTAGCGTAGTCGAGTACGAAGCGACACCATCCTTTTCATGTCGTTCAAAAGTGATGCCGATGGCTTCGTAGAACGCTCTGGTCACCTCGAGTTGTCTCGTAAAGAGCGTAAGGTAGCCGAAGTCAAATGCGGGCATGGTCATGCCGGTTCTCCTTTCTCCTCACACGGAACATAGCATAGTAGTGCACAGAGTACGAACAGGTGATTTTTGGTATACTGCACGGACTATGAACGATCTCATCATCATCGGGGGCGGGCCGGCGGGAGTGGCGGCGGGAGTGTACGCGGCCCGCAAGCATTTGAAGTCCGTGCTCATCGCAGAAGAAATCGGCGGACAGTCCACCGTTTCGGAGGGCATCCAGAACTGGATAGGCACCGTAAACATTTCAGGCGCCGACCTCGCAAAGTCCTTGAAAGCGCACCTTGAGGCATACAAAGACGACAAGCTCAAGACCGTCATTGGCGAGCGCGTCGCAAAGCTTGAGAAAGTGGACAGGGGATTCAAAGCGACAACAACCGGAGGAGCGTCCTATGAGGCGACTGCAGTCCTCATCGCTTCGGGCGCCGCACGCCGCCGTCTTGAGGTTCCCGGCGCAGACGCCTTTGAGCACAAGGGTGTCACCTACTGTGCATCCTGCGACGGACCTTTGTTCGCTGACCAGGATGTCGTCGTTATCGGCGGCGGGAATGCCGGATTTGAAACCGCTGCCCAGCTCCTCGCCTACGCGAAGTCGGTGACACTCCTCCACCGCCGTCACTCTTTCAAGGCAGACGCTATTACGGTAGAAAAGGTGCTCGCGAACCCGAAAATGACCGCACTACTCCACACGGCTCCTGTTGAGGTGAAAGGCGACAAATTCGTCTCAGGCCTCGTAATTGAGGATTTGGATACCAAGGAGCAGCGCGAGCTCGCTACTACGGGCATTTTCGTCGAAGTAGGCGTCATGCCGAACACCGACTACGCAAAGGACGTGGTGAAGCTCGATGAGGTGAATCGCGTGGTCACGGACCCGAGAAACCAGCGCACAAGCGTAGAGGGCGTATGGGCCGCAGGAGACTGCACGGACGAGCTCTACCACCAGAACAATATCGCCGCAGGCGATGCAGTGAAGGCTTTAGAGGATATATATCAGTGGATTAAGACAAGGTAGATAGCAAAACCCCCAGTCGTCTGAGACAGGGGGTTTTACCCTTCGTTTCGTTACCGGATTTGGCTTTCTCCCGTAATGCCGACCCACTGCTGCCATTCTGCGTAGAAGCTCGCTTGGATGATCCGTTGCCGCTCAAGTTCCCTCAAGTGGGCACCGACTTCTTCCTTCGCGCCGCTATCGAGAAGCGCGTGCAGTATGTCGTCATTCGGGTATGCTGCCTTCACTCGGCGCACAAAACTCTTCGGGTAGTATAGGTTGTGTGTCATATCCGCCTCCAGGGCGTGATACATCGGATTCCGCTGTCCGACTCAGCAGGTTCTTTTTAGGTTAAAAAAGCGGGGAAGTCAAACGTTTTAAATCAGGGATGAGAGAGACTCTCCATCGTGCGTACGCTTAATGGCGCTCGCAAGCAGCGTGGATACGGAGATGACTTCGACTTTCGCATCCGCAAGCTCCTTCGGGTCGTGGTACACGGAGTCGGTGGTGAATACCCGGTCTATCGCGCTTGCCTTGAACTTCTCGAGCGCTCCGGCGGAAAAGAGCCCGTGGGTCGCGAACGCCCATACCTCGCTTGCGCCTTCGTCTTTTGCAGCCTTCGCGTCCGCAATCATGGTGCCTCCGGAATCAATCATGTCGTCTACGAGCACCACGAGCTTGCCCTTCACATCTCCGATGATTTTTATGGAATCCTGCTTCACTTCGCCCGCGCTTGCGCGCTGCTTAGAGAAGAATACGAAATCGTCGTGACCAAGCAGGGTCGCGTACTTGATGGCGCGCGCGCCGCCGCCGCGGTCAGGGGACGCGATGACGAAGTCCTTTCCGTCCAAAAGCTTTTTCAAGTGGGGGACTCCGACCGAAGAACCGTAGAGGTGGTCGGTCACGGCATTGTCGACCGAGGCAAGGGTCTGCTCGGCATGGATGTCGAGCATAAGGAAACGGTTCGGATGGGCGATTTCAAGCATCTTGAAGGCAAGCCGGGCGGCGATGGCTTTGCGGGGCGCATCTTTGCGGTCGGCGCGCGCATACCCGAAGTAGGGGATTACGAGCGTGACGCGACCGGCAGAGGAGAGGCGCGCGGCCTCAGTGAGATAGATAGCCTCAAGCAGGTTTTCCGCCGGTGGCTGGGTGGGAGCGACGATGAAAACGTCGTTGCCACGGACGCTCTCGAGTATCTGCACGTCTACTTCCCCATCCTTAAAACGCGCCAATCTCGCCTGGCCGAGAGTTATCCCCAGGTCTTGACATATCTTCTCCGCAAGTTCTTTTCCAACGTTGGTCGAAAAAACCTGAATCGTCCCGAATCCGTTGGCGCTCATATGAAAGTGGTACCTGTATTAAAGCGCCGACTCCCCCACTTTGCAACGGACAACGCCCCGCAGGGTTAGTGCGGGGCGTTGTGGCGAAGAACTGCTTACGCAGCCGCTTCTTCTGCCGGCATTGCCGGAGCCTCTTCTGGGGTCATCTCAGGCTCCATTGCTGGTGCCATAGGGTCCATCTGGGTATCATCCATGGTGTTTTGGGTTAGATTTCGAGCAGACTTCACTCCCCTGCCAAAATTAGCAAAAAAGAAAGCCGCCCGTTTCGGCTGGCAATGCGACCTCAAGGAGAATGATACTCCTAATGCGCTACGGCACAACCTTTTTATCCTCGTACATTCGTTATCCACTTCAACACGAAAAGATGCCTACGACTAGGAGTACACTGTAGAGGTTACTCATTAGCACTACGCCTATGCTCGGAGGATCACACTAGTATTTGTAAAAATACCAACGAAAAGCCCGAGAGGGCTTTTCGCCGTTTCGGCACGGGAATTGTTATACTGGCATCATCCTTATTGTATGGCGCACAATTCTCACTGCGACGCGTGCGGCCCTTCGCAGGCGAATCACTCCTCCCTCTGGCTAACCAATTCCTCAGACGTACTCGCCCTTAAGCTCGGATTTGTGCGAAACGCGCCATGGCTTCGGTTCCTTGCCGCATTCGGCGAGCTGCTCGTAGGAGCGCTTGGACGCGTCGCGTTCTTTTTAGGAAAAACTCTCGGATTCCTTACGTTTGGCGAGGACCTTGCGAGAGCGCACTCGGACCGCTCGCGCCTCATCTGGCGTGAGGCAAGGGCGCGCGGCATACCTATGCGCCAGCTCTTTCTGTTCGGACAGCCGAGCGATATGTTTGAAATCTTCGTGAACGGGAAGCGTCATTTTTTCCAAAGCATTCCCATACCGCCAGTACTTGAGAAGACGGAATCGCTCGATATGGACGACAAGGTGGCCTTCAAGCGTAGGCTACGCGCACTCGGTCTCCCCGTCCCTAAAAGCTATAGCGTCCGGTCATACCACCGGGCAAAGCAGATACTTTCAGAACTTGGGACGGTCTGCGTAAAGCCCCAGTCGGGCTCAAACGGGCGTCATACCTATCCGTTTGTGAAAACCGACACGGATCTGGAACCGGCACTTAGGAGTGCGACGCAAATCTGCATCCTCGCAAGCATCGAAGAGCACCTGGAGGGCAACCTCTGCAGGGCTACGTGCGTGGACGGCGTGCTCGTCGGATTCCTCGAATCCTTCTACCCTACCGTCACCGGAGACGGCGTTTCGACGATTGCGGAATTGGTCCGCAACGCAAACGCGGAAAAACCGGACGGCGTCGCGGACATTACGCTCACGAGCTCGCATGAGGGTTACATACGCCGCCGCGGCTACGCGCTCTCGGACGTGCTTCCCGAAGGCGTTTCCTTGCCGCTCACCTATCGCGCCGGCGCTTCAAGCGGCGGGCGAAATCGCGAGCACGGGCGCGCCATACATCCGTCCTTTATCCCGCTTATCGAGGAAGCCGCGCGCGCCGTGCATCTCGCCGTGGTCGGCTTCGATATCATCATTCCCGACCCGCAAAAACCCGCCGACGCTCAGCGCTGGGGCTTCATCGAGGCAAATTCACTTCCCTGGATAGACCTGCACCAGGGTGCACTCTATGGCGAGCACATCAATCTTGCGCCACCTGTTTGGGACCTGTGGAAGAAATACTGATGTCCGAAGGATAATTGAATTCCTCGTACCGTTCTTTTAAATCAACGGGGTACTCGCCCGTAAAGCAGGACGTGCTAAACGACTCCTTCGGAAGTCCGGTGGAACGGAGCATTCCCTCAAGCGAGAGGAAATGGAGCGAGGTCGCACCGATGAATTGACGCATCTCTTCTACCGTTTTTCCGTACGCGATAAGGCTTTCCTGCGCGGGAGTATCGATGCCATAGAAGTCCGGGAAACGGATAGGCGGCGAGGATACGAGGAAATGCACTTCAGTCGCACCTGCTTCAAACAAGAGGTCGATAATCGGCTTACTGGTCGTGCCGCGCACGATGGAATCATCTATCACGACGACCCGCCTCCCTTTAAGCACTCCGGGGATGGGCGTGAGCTTCATCTTCACGCTCTTATCGCGCAGCTTCTGGTCCGGCTGTATGAACGTGCGCTGTATGTAGCGGTTCTTATTGAGCCCCATCTCGTACGGAATCCCGGACTGCTCCGCATAGCCCAAAGCGCACGGAAGCGACGTCTCCGGCACGCCTATCACCACGTCCGCGTCTATCGGATACTCGCGCGCAAGCGTCTTTCCGAAGTTTTTGCGCACCTCGTATACGGACTTCCCCATAAGCTCGCTGTCGTGCCGCGCGAAATAAATGAACTCGAAGATATCGAGCTTTTGTTCGCCTTCTACAATCTGTTTTTCGTGCAGACCTGTTTCATCAATCGTCACCATTTCTCCCGGAAGTATTTCCCGTATGAATTTCGCGTCTATCGTGCTGAATGCGCACGTCTCGCTTGAAACGACGAAGCCGCCATTAAGGCGGGCCAAGGAGAGCGGGCGGATGCCCTTCGAATCGCGCGCGGCGACAAGTGCATCCTTAGTCATCACAACGATGGAAAACGCGCCGGTGAAAAGCGGGTACGCAGCTTCTACCGCGTCCGGAAGCGCCATTCCCTGTTCTCTATACCACTGAATCGCGTGCGCCATGAGACAGGAGTCGGAGAGGCCTTCGATACCCTCCACTTTCCCTGAGAGGAATTCTTCGAGCGCTTTCGTCGACGGAAGATTGCCGTTATGGGCGAGCGCAAGCGTCCCGTTTCCTACAAGCATTGGCTGTATGTGCTCGGTACCGGAACCCTTCGAAGTTGAGTAGCGATTGTGACCTATCGCGATGTGGCCTTGTAAGGAATCGATCGCTTCCTCCGTAAACACTTGCGCCACAAGGCCGTGGTCCTTGTGGCGTCGTATTTCATTTCCATCCGTTACCGCGATTCCAGAGCTTTCCTGTCCGCGATGCTGGAGCGCGAAGAGCCCGAAGAACGTGAGGCGCGCAACATCGATTCCCTTTCCGTAGACCCCGAAGATTGCGCATTTCTCATTCAGGTTCTCCATAGTATTCGTATCGTACCACGCACCCAAAAGACGATTTTTATAATTTTTGACAGAACATACGAATATAGGTATATTCCTTCTCCGTCCTACTAGGTAGAGGAGAGTGAGAAAATGACTGAGCAACGGAAGCTCGAAACCGCGGATGGAGCGTTTAGCGATGACATGCTGCTTCGCGATTTTATCGCGAAGCTCACGGCGCTTGCGGACGGACTTCCGCCCGATACGCGCATCACTATCCGCGAAGACGATTATCTCACCAGAACAGTAAAGGGCTTGTTCATTGCAACGTGGGGCACTGGCCACGGCATGGCTGAAGACTTCAGCGATGCATACGGTGCTCTGCAAGCACAAGAGACCAAGGATTCCGAATATCCTTGGGAGCGGCTTTCAACCACACTCGTCGTTATAGATGCGTATGGCGACACTAGCCACGAACGCACGTAATCCGCGATTCTCGCGGGGGCCGGATGGAAACATTCGGCCCAATTTTTATCTCATATTCAAATTTTTATCCGACCAGTTCCACCATTTGAGCTTTTCCGGATTCTTCCCGCCTTGCGCGTAGTAGACCGCGCAGCGGAATACGTAGAGGAGGCATCGGTCTTCTATACGTCCTACACGCTTATTGTGCTTGTCGTAGAGTTTTTGCGGGTCCTTCCCTTTGAGGCAGCTTGGGCGGTCTATGCCGATGAGGCGCAAATCTTCCGCTACCGACTTCCCTACGCCGGGAATGCTCTCGAGACCGCGTCCGTCGGACTTCTTCATAAGCGTCAGTATACAAGAAACGGCGCCTCCCTATGGAGACGCCGTTTCTTCACAAAGACGTTTATTGTGGCTTATCTTTTCCTCCTACATCGTTTCGAGACTCTATGATGGTGTTCTGGCACGCTTCCATGATGCCGTCGAGTTCCGCGGCGGCTTTCGCGCTCGTGGAGGCGGTCTTAGGATTCGCCGCGCTCCAGGTCGCAAGGTCCACGCGGCACTTGGTGATGCGCTCGCTGATGGTGTCGAACGTTTCGGCTACCGGCTCGTTTCCCTTCATAAAGAAGGCGACGCCGAGTACGACGACTACAACGGCTAATATCCAAGTAGAGTACTTGTAATTCATATTGAGGGGAGGATTACTGCAAGTAAGAGAACCTATTTCTTCATCTCGAAGGGTACGTTCTGACACTCGCTCTTCCCTTAGAGTATACCCCGAATCAGTTGAAATTTATGAAAACGTGTTCTGATAGCTATATGCAAAAACCGCCCGAAGGCGGTGTTTGCTGTGGTGACCCCACGGGGAATCGAACCCCGATTTCCTGCGTGAAAGGCGGGCGTCCTAACCGTTAGACGATGGGGCCTTGGGCAAAACTATAGCATTTAGCGCCTAAAATGCTAGGATTCCTTCTAACCTGGAGAGGTGGCAGAGTGGTCGAATGCACCGGTTTCGAAAACCGGCAGGGATGAAAGTTCCTCGGGAGTTCGAATCTCCCCCTCTCCGCAAATCGAGATTTCTACCGGATTTAGCAATTCGGAACGCCCGCCCGCAGAGC
>CAZHSZ010000039.1:0-6998 GCA_964535425.1 uncultured Candidatus Saccharibacteria bacterium
TGTTCTATTCCTGTCAATTATATTTTTTGACTTCATTAATAGGGCGTATGACAAGCTCAGGGTCGATGAGGACGGTCGTGCGGCTGATTTGTTCGACCATTTTTCCCTGCGGCGGTACTGAGTGCTCGCGCTCGTACGGGCCCGGGGTCGCGGAAGTGTAGATAGTCTGTCCCACGCGCGCTTCGAATTCATCAAAGGTGAGCGGGCGGTTGTCGCGGGCCGATGGCAGACGGAACCCGTACTCCACAAGATTATCCTTACGGGAGCGGTCTCCGGCGAACATGCCGCCGATTTGCGGCACCGTCACATGCGACTCGTCGATGACGGTGAGGAAGTCCGGTGTGCCGTCTTTCAAATGCGGGAAGTAGGAAAGAAGCGTGTGCGGCGGCTCGCCTGCCTTGCGGCCGTCGAAGTGGCGCGAGTAGTTCTCGATGCCGCTTGTGTAGCCGATTTCGCGGATGAGCGCGAGGTCGTGCTGAGTGCGGCGCTTGATGCGCTCGGCCTCGAGCGGTTTCTCCTCGCGCTTGAACTTCGCAAGCTGTTCTTCGAGCTCCGCCTTGATGTCTTCAAGCGAGCGGTTGCGTTCGTCTTCGCTTGTCACGAAGTGCTTTGCCGGGAATATGAATGCCGTATCCACTTCCTTCGTGAGCTCGCGAGATATCGGATCAAGCACTTGTATGGAGGAGATGGCAGGCCCGTCAAACGCGATGCGATAGATGACGCGCTCGTTTACCGGCATAAACTCAACTGTGTTCCCCACCGCGCGGATACTTCCCGGCGTCAGGTCCGCATTCGTACGCTCGAAGTAAATGCCGATGAGCTTGCGGATGAGCGCTGCGCGGTTTTCCTCCGCACCTTTTTGCAGCTTTACGTGGAATTTCTCGTATTCGGCAGGGGAGCCGAGTCCGTAAATAGCGGAGACGGATGCGACGATGATGACGTCTTTGCGCGTAAGCAGGGCCTGGGTCGCCGCGTGGCGGAGCCGGTCTATCTCCGCGTTTATCTGCGCCTCCTTTTCGATGTAGGTATCCGAGTGCGAGATGTAGGCTTCCGGCTGATAGTAGTCGTAGTAGGAAACGAAATATTGCACAGCATTTTCCGGAAAGAACTCCTTGTACTCCTGCGCAAGCTGGGCGGCGAGCGTCTTGTTGTGCGCCAGGACGAGCGTCGTCTTCTGGACGTTGTTGATGATGTTCGCAACCGTAAACGTCTTTCCGGTGCCTGTCGCACCGAGCAGGGTCTGGTGCCGCAGACCGTCTTTGACGCCTTGCGTTAAGCCTTTTATCGCCTCGGGCTGATCGCCCGCGGGCTCGAAGGGAAGATGGAGTTTGAATCCGACCATAGATAGTAAAGTACCACACCTTATAAAATCGTCTTTCGGGTACGAAAAAAGCGCCACAAGTGCGCCTTTGTGATGGATTGGTGGGGCTGCGCGTTCTGCGCTGCCCCATCCGTTCCCTGTTGGTTGATATCGAAGTCTGGTGAGGCGCGCTACACGCTGTAGCGGCTGTAGTCGCCGTCGCCTCCCCATACTGCCATACCATCCACCGTGCGGAGGATTCGTTCGATGGAGATGAGCTCCTGCTCCTCCCGCGTCCGATTCTCCGTACCTTGGTCTACCGTATCTGTGTCGTGGTCCGTCTTCGGGCTCGTGTCACGCATGCAGTAGTTCCTTAAATGAGCGAAGCTCCTTGCGGAGCGGCCTTCCGATTGGTCGGTTGGTTATTTGCAATATAGCACACTTCCCTTATTTTGCCTAATTGCCGGTGTAGTCTCGTAAGAAATCTTCCCGGTACTGCGGGAATGTGCCGTTATGTAGGGCTTCGCGCGCGCCATCCACAAGCTTCAAAATGAAGCCGAGATTGTGCGTCGAAGCGATGACTGAACCAAGCATCTCCTTCGAGCGGATGAGGTGCGAGACGTAGGCACGGGAAAATCCTTCGGTGCCGGGAACTATCGTTTCCGGATCGAGCGGGCCATAGTCATCCTTGAACTCTGCACCCTTCAAGTGCTTAATGCCGCGGCGCGTATATATGGAGCCGTGTCGCCCAATACGGGTAGCGGCCACACAGTCAAAGAGGTCCATGCCTTCCTCAATACCCGTGAGCACGTCGGTAGGCTCGCCAATGCCAAGGAAGTGGCGCGGCTTCCCTTCCGGAAGCTCCGGAATGGCGGCCTGGAGCGCACCATCCATGTCTTCCTTGCTGAACGAGCCGCCGATGCCGAACCCGTCGAAATCCATGGAGGCGGTTTCCTTTGCGCTCTCCTTGCGCAAATCCAAATGGCGCCCGCCCTGCACGATGCCGAAAATCGCCTGCTTCTTGTTTGCCTCTAGATTCTGACGATGCGCCTTCAAGGAACGCTCCGCCCAACGGTGCGTGCGGTCCATCGCTTCCTTCTGGTACTCATACGGCTCGGTAGGCGCAGTGCACTCATCGAACGCGAAGAACA
Source organism: uncultured Candidatus Saccharibacteria bacterium (assembly GCA_964535425.1). Classification (GTDB taxonomy): domain Bacteria; phylum Patescibacteriota; class Minisyncoccia; order Phycocordibacterales; family Phycocordibacteraceae; genus C7867-001. Next base: position 2,452 of record CAZHSZ010000039.1, read on the forward strand.
TATCCGCGCCAAGCGCGTGCTGTATCTCGATAGAGCGTTCCGGCGTAAAGCGATGGAGCGAGCCGTCGAGGTGCGACGTGAAGGTGACCCCTTCATCATCTATGACCGCGAGCTGCCCGTGCTGGCTCGCGACGTCCTCATCAAACACCGCGATGCCGTGCTCGCGAGGCGCTTCCTCTCCTTTCGCTATCTTCGTAATCGTGCGGCCAAATGCGCTCCCTAACGAAAACACCTGGAAACCGCCCGAGTCCGTCATCGTCGGTCCCTCCCAGTTCATAAATTTCCCGAGTCCTCCCGCACGCTTCACCACGTCTTCTCCGGGCTGGAGATAGAGGTGATAGGTATTGGCGAGCACTACCTGCGCACCCATGGCTTTGAGCGCGCCTGGAAGCACGCCCTTTACGTTCGCCTTGGTGCCCACCGGTACGAAAGCGGGCGTCTGTATGACGCCATGCGGAGTCGTGAGCACACCCGCGCGTGCGGCGCCTTTTTTAGTAGAAATGGAAAACGACAACGGAGCGTCCATATGCTCCGTTGTACGACACTTATGAGGTTTTTGCTAGGAAAACTATTCGACTCCTACAAGCTCAACATCAAAGATGAGTGTTGAGTTCGGAGGAATGGAACCGATACCCTGAGCGCCATATCCCTTTTCCGGCGGAATGACGAGATGGCGCTTGCCACCGACTTTCATCCCCGCGACGCCTTCGTCCCATCCCTTGATTACCTGGCCGACGCCGAGCGTAAAGGTGAACGGCTGGCCGTGATTTGCGGACGCGTCGAAGACCGTTCCGTTTTCGAGCATACCCACGTAGTTCACCGTAACTTTCTTTCCTGCGACCGCCTCTGCGCCCGTGCCCACGACTGTATCTCCGCTCATAGCTTGTGCATTAGGTTTAATAGGTGCTGCGCCTTGCGCTCCCGGCATCGTACCAGAAACACCCGTCTCTGTCGGCACCGCTTCAGTACCAAGCGTCACATCCTGTGCGGGCGCGGTCTGAGGCTCAAACGGCGCGAAGATTGCGGAGCCGAAAAAGAGGAACCCGAGCGCGATAATAACGGCAAGCGCGACCGCGATGCCGGTAGGGGTAACGAAGGTGGTATCGGTTTTAGTCATTGTGGGCATTATACCAATGCAAGAGAAAAGCCCTATATGAGGCGGGGATAGCCGAAATAGAGCTCTGGGACGATGTTGGAACTTTATTGAACTACAAAACCAAAGAATATTACTAGCAAAAATAAGACTAATACCGAGCCACCAAGAATAATCGGGATACTCCAGACCATGGAAATACGTGGGCTTGGGTCTACAATCTCTTCTCCATCAAGGCCATACTTTTTAATTGGCGTATTGAAGAAGTCGATAATTTTCTTCCACATAAGTTTATTAAAACTCAGAAATTGCTAGCCTACAGATCAAGTTTGAACTCTAGGAGAGGTACCTGCTTCGTATCAGCGATTCTACTTGTTCGCGGTCGCGGCCGTAAGTGAGATAGGACAACTCACGCAAGTCATCTATCTGGTCTTTATTGCCCTGTACCGGCGGAAGGCTTGTGATGTTGAACGGCTTCTGCGGCACGCCGCCCGCGAGGATACGCACGTAGGCGTTGTAGTTTTCGATGTTCACGAAATCGAGCGCGGAGAATACCGGTGCAAACTGCTTTGCGAAGAATTCGCCATCTTCCTCGCCCACGCGGAACACCGCCATGGAGCCCACGTTACCGAATACCGCGTCGCGGATTTTCTCGTCGATTTGTTTCAAGAACTGGTGCGCGATGGTAAGCGAGAGCTTGTACTTGCGGGCTTCGGAGAGAATGCCGGGAATGGAGTCGGTCGTGATGTTCTGGAATTCGTCGATGTAGAGGTAGAACGGCGGGAAATCCTTGCCCGGAGAGTCGGCGCGCGAGAGCGCTGCCATGAAGAGCTTGCCGACCGTAATGAGACCGAGAAGGTTCGCATTGCGCTCGCCAAGCCGACCCTTCGAGAGGTTCACGAGGAGTATCTTCTTGTTGTCCATTATTTCACGGAAGTTGAAAGAGGATTCCTGCTGGCCGACGATTGGGCGCATGAAGTCGTTTGCGGTGAAGTCGTCGAACTTGTTCGTGATGTACGGCACAATGTTTGCCAAAGACGCCTCGCCTTCCGCACGTGTCGCTATCTCCGTCCAGAACTGGTTCACCACCGGATTGTTCGAACGAGCGAGCTTGCGGTTGCGGAACTCCGCATTACTGAGCACGCGCGCGATATCGAGCATAGTCGAGCCCGAAGCAGGGTCTTCCATCACGAGCATGGTCGAGTTGCGGAAGTACTGCTCGAAAGCCGGTCCCATGGACTCAGGCACGTCGCCGTAGAGGCGCTTGAAGATGGCGAGGAGCTCGTTCACGATGAATGTTTTTTGTTCCGGGAAACGGGGATCGTATTCCAAAAGGTTCAACCCAAACGGACGGTCGAGGTGCGCCGGGTCGAAGTAGATGACGTCTTCGTAGCGCTCGGGAGGGACTGACGCGAGCACGTCGAGTATGTCGTTTCCGTGCGGGTCGATGAAACAGACGCCGTTCCCCGCCCGTATGTCCTGGTCGATGAGCGTCTTCATGAAGGACGTCTTACCGGTACCGGTCTGTCCCACAAGATAGAGGTGGCGCGCGCGGTCGAGCGGTGCCAAGCGCACATCCGTCTGCTGACCGCGATAGTTGTTCGTACCGAGCAGGAGGCCCTGCTCGACCTTCTCGAGCGGTGCAGGCGCCTGCGTGAAGCGGGACTGCTTCAGGTGCGGCGTACCCTTCACGCCCTTCGGTGGGAAGTGGTACATGGTGGTGACTTCGGTTGTCGTGAGCGGCAGCTTGTCTTCATGCGAGAAGAGGCGCCAGCTAAACTTGCGCAAAAATGCCTTCAGGGCGCCGCCCTTCGGCCGCTTGAAATAGAGACGATTCCCCGTCGGGCTCTCATACGCGTTGAACGTAGCTTCGAGCTCATCGAGCATCTGGACGGTGTGATGCTTGTCGCGGGAAGACGCCACGACGCGGATATTCACCTCAAGCATCGCGGATTTCTGCTTCTTCTCGACCGATTTTATCGTCGCCTCATCGACGAAATTATCGCGGTCTTTTTTCGGTGTGCGGAAAATCCAACGGAACTCACGGAACACGTCCACGAGGACGTTTTCGGAAATTTCAAACGCGCGGTCGCGGTGCTCTCCGCCGCGAAGCGCCTTCATGATTCTCCGGTAGGTGTCCTGGTATTCGTTGCCGGCCGGCTTTATGACGAACTGCACGGCCGCGCCCTCTCCTTCTCCCTGGATTTTCGAGAAGGAGCTGATGAGTGAGTTCATCGGGTCGGACTCAAATTCGCTGTAGTCAGCTAAAGAAAGCGGGTGCTTATGGAAAAGCTTTGCCGCGGACGCGAGCGCATAGCCATCCTGCGCGAAGATGTTGTAGTCGTTTGGCTGGGCGTTCACTATCGCGTTCGGGAACACTGCGAGTATGTTTTTTTCAAACAGGTCGCGCCGGCTGTTCGGGACGGATGCATAGAAACGCAGGTGCGGGTCGTCGGTAGGGACCGCGAGCTCAAGCGTGTAGTACGCAGGCTCGCCGGCAAACGGCTTATCGACGCCGTACATGCCGGAATAGAACTGCTCCATCGCGGACACGAGCTCGCGGAAGTGTTTGTAGCGCTCATCCTTGTCCGGGTCCGCGTTCGGCTCCGGAAGGGAGACTTCGTACATAGTCATATGAAGCGCCTTCCACTCCGGCTGCCCCTCGTTCAAACCTTTTGGTGCTATGCCGCCCGCGATGTACGCGATGAGGAAGCGATGGAAATCGTCCTCAAGGTGAGGGTTCTGGAGCTTTGCCAAGACCGCGAACGCGTTATGGATGCCTCGCGCCTCCATCACCTGACGGAGCTCTTCCATGGTATCGTCGTCGCTCTCCGGGTCGAGATTCAGCGCAATCTCGTGTGCCTCTTCCGGATGCATCTGCATGTGAGGCGCAAGCACGGTCTCCGCGGGCGTCTGCAGGTGGTGCGTGAGGCGCTCGCGCACGATTGCTTCGCGCGGGCGCCCCTGTTTCATACCGGCAAGCTCGCGCTCCTTCGCTTCTACTTGTGCGCGCAGATGCGCTATCTCCTCTTCGTGAGACGCTATCGGTTTTACCGGACCTTCATAGGTCATTGCCATTGTTTTCTAGTATAGCGTGCGCAAAAACATGCACGCACGGTTTTCCCGTGTGCCTTACGCTTTCGGTACGGCGTTGAAGAGGCCGTTGATGAGCGAGATGACGACGGAGAAGATGAGCGCGTTTAGGAATCCGTGTACGGCAAACCCGGGCACGATGAGGCTTGCGAGCAATACGAGTCCCGCGTTCACGACGAGCGAGAAGAGTCCGAGCGTGACAATGTTCAGCGGAAGCGTGAGAAGCGTGATGATGGGCTTCAAGAACAGGTTGATGAGCCCGAGCACGATGGCGAGGACGAAGGCGCCGAGCACGGTCACTTCTACACCCGGAATGAGGTATGCGGCCGCGAGAATCGCGATGGTGGAAACAAGCCAGTGG
>CAZHSZ010000040.1:0-6112 GCA_964535425.1 uncultured Candidatus Saccharibacteria bacterium
GTTGGCTCCGCGCTAAAACAGGAGAATGGGCGCTTAAAAGCGCCCCGTTCCAAAATTCCAGAGAAATTTCCAGCCTCCGCGTGGGCCGATCGAGATCAGCCAGCGCTCATCGTTTGCCCGAAGGCAAACGATGTTGACGCTCTTCGCGCCAGCCGGGAAGCTCTTGCGAGAAGAGGAAATAGCCCCACGAAAGTCGGGCAGCTTAGCGACATTGCGCGGGTCGAGAATCTCGACCAGATGGGCCATGTCTCCGCAAGCCTCACGAGCGGAAGTTCCGGGAAGGGGAAGCGGGAAAGACATCAGAGGGCTCATTTCAGGAGAGAGGCGAGTGAATCTCGCGATCTGACAAAAACAAGGTATATGACTCCCTCGCGCTTGTCAAGGTAATAAAATATATAATTCCCTTTCCATTGCGAGGCCTCATTTCGGCACCGGAGGTTGGATAGAGGCATCGCGCATCTCCCGAAGCTTGCCTTCGATCGTCGAAATGATCCCGTCGCATTCATCCGCAGCGGCGCCGTGCATCATGCCGCTGGTGACTTCGCCCTTGCGGATTGCTTTGCTTTTCCAATCCCATTGCAGGGATCGTCTGCCCTTAAGCAATTCGATCACGTTGAGCAGGGTATGGCGGTCAAACGCCTGCCCGACCGCGACGGGATCGACCGCATCAGGCGAAGCTTTGATGGTGTTGAACCGCTCGTGCCTGACCGTGATTGGACCGTCCTCGCCTCGCATCACGGCGAGCGTTGCCGGGTCGTCGTGCCGATGCGGGGCTGCGTAGGGGTCGCCTAAGCCCTCTGCGGCCCGATAGGCATCAAAATCGTTTGCAAGCTCGCGGATGCTTGCGATGTAGTCGGCGTCGAACCCAGGGAGCGCGCCACATGCATCCGCATAGGCTCGGAGAGCGGCCGGCGATGCCGGGTCGCGAGCGCCGAGCACGAAATGCGGCCAATGGGGCACGGTTCCGTCGGCGTGTCGCGCGCCGCTGGCATGGGCATCACCTCCTTTCGGTACATAGGCGGGACAATCGAGAACGGTTGGATTGGCAGCAGCGCAATCGCCATTGCAAACAACACATCCGTTATCCCCCGCGCTCGCCCCGGCTAGGGAGGCGGTGGCGAGATCGAGGAGCGCAGGGAGGGCGTTGATCGTGACGACGATGAGGGCGGCGTCTGCTTCCCACTGATCTTGCAGCTCAGTCTCTGCATTACCGACGACGCACAATAGGCGTCCATCTGTTGCACTGATGCGCGGTTGCCAGCCGTATTCACCATCGTTGAAATCGGCATCCCACGGCCCCGGCGTCGCCTTCGCGGCCAGCCCCCGCAGTTCCTCGATCTGCTCCGGTGTGAGCGCGTCAGTCATTGTTGCCTCCTATGGCGGCGCGAACGGTGGCCGCAAATCTCTGGTTCACGCGTAACGCTTTCTCGACCTTCTGCTCTTTCGTTATCATGATACAATTGCCTTCCAAAGAGCCATGACCAGCATCGCCAACAGCACCGCCGTCAATCGGAGAAGCGGCGAGAAAATGTCGGGGAATGAGTATGCTCCACCTCTGCCGCGTTCGGATTGACGGGGCCAGAAAGCCCAAGTCAGACCCGCGACGATGACCGCGCAGAATATCGTCCAGAATGGTGAGATTGAGAGCGTGAAGGTCATGTGTTACCTCCGATGCTGGCGGCGAGAGTGCGTAGATGGCCGGATTGCCAGTTCAGGACGGCGCGCACAGAGCGAAGTTCGCCGGCCGTCATTTCGCCAGCGGCCAGCAAGATTTCAGCGTTCGTCAGTCCGGCGAGATCGTTCGCCGCCGCTTCCAGCGTGAGGCGGATCACGGCGCGGGCAGGAAATTCAAACTCACGCCATTGCATTTCAACATTCAGATCAACATCCCTTTCGATCATGGGAATCCCCGCGAGCCGAAGATCAGCGCGAATGCACTCAGACGCCCATGCCCGCGCCCCATCCTCCACAAGCTTCTCAATGTCCATTGTCGCGGCCCTTTCGATACGGCTTGTCGTTCGACACTTCGCCGTCGCGGTCCGGCTTCAGGAACGAAGGCGATCCGAAACGTTTGTCGAAAATCTCCTGAGCCTCATCGGCTGAAGCTGCCGCGATCTCGATTGACCCTTCAATCCGCCAATCAATGATCCACGTCAGCTTCTGGCGCTTCTCAATGTCCATCATCGCCTCCCGCGCGTAGCCGCAGATTCGCACCGCTGTAGATATGGCAGAATGATCCGCCGCCTTCGGCTTCATGTTCGACCACGTACCGGACAGCGCCGCGCTTGGTCGTAAATCGCGCGCGTTCGACAGGCGCGCCTGGCAGCGGCCTCCAGTGTGTGACGATCGTGGCGTCGGCGGAACGGTCCTCCAGATCGAGGCATTCGTCGCCTTCGTCGTCGTAGTAGCGCCGGCCCTCGAGATAACGGCCTTTGGAGGTGAGCCAGTGCTTGCCGTTGCCGCTCGAGGTCGCATTGGCTTCACGATAGGGCGCGGCGCGCGGGAGGTTGTTGAGCGGCTTGCCGGGAACGACCCAGAGATCGAGCGGCGCGTAGGGAATGCGCGGCGCACTCTCAATCGGCCTCCATCCCCCAGCATCGGAAGCCGGGAGAGAGGCGAGGGCGGCAGATGCGCCTTCGCAATGCGAGGATGCTTCTTTGAGGATTGGAAGCCGCGAGACTTGATGGGCCTTGCGGATTTGCGCTGAACCCCAAGATGGCGGGCTTCCTGACGCTTCACCTTCGCTATGACGGGCGCTTGCTTGCCGCTCTCGACCGCATGACAGGGGATGCACAGCAGAAGCCCGTCTTTCGCGGTAAGGCGCTTGCGCTTCTCATCCGCCGTTTTCATCGCGTCTTGCTTGACGTGATGAATCTCGAAACGCAGGACGATCGCGCCGCATCCCTCGCATCGGAAGCCAGTCGGGACTTGAGCCCTGCGAGCGATTTCCGCGCGAGTGTCACGGGTGAACTCTTGGCGGTTAGCCATCAGTCAACGCCCCGCTGCCAGCCGTAATATTCGTTGTCCAAAGCAATCCATGCATTCCGCGCGCCAGCGTCCGAATTGAACTCCTTGCGTGATCCAACGTCGCACCATTTGCGAACGAAGTCGGCGGGGTCGCACATATCTCCCATGCCCTTTCGCTCGACCAAGAACTTGCGGAATGCAGGCTCCTGACACCGCATAGCGGCCTTCTGGCTCAACGGGAGGTCACTCCACTTACGCTTCTCTTTCGTGGGCTCTTGCGAGGCCTTCGGCTGCTGTAGGAGCGCAATCCCGCACCAACGCTCTGTGGCAGGCTGCGGCATACCGCCAAGCGTCTGCGTTGCCTTGTCGGCTTCCTCAATCGGAACCTCAAAGACAAGCTGTGCGACGCGACGGCCCTTAATCAGCTTGAAGTCTGCGAAGGTCGCGCGGATGGCTGCTGGCTCGGACATGCGGGGCCTCAGAACTTGATTTCGTCGTCTATCGCAGGGGCCATTTCACGCCCGCGCGGCGCGTCGTCCTTCCTGCTGTCCAGCAGCGTCAGTTCGCCCCGGAACTTCTGCAAGACTACTTCGGTAGACTGGCGCTCGTTGCCGTCCTTGTCGGTGTACTTGCGCGTCTGCAACTGGCCCTCGAGATAGATTTTCGAGCCCTTGCGGCAGTACTGCTCCGCAACGCGGCCCAGCGCCTCATTGAATATCGAGACGTTGACCCATTCGGTCTTGTCCTTGCGCTCGCCGGTCGCCTTGTCGCGCCAGCTTTCAGTCATGGCCATTGAGAACGACACAACCTTATCGCCAGACGGAAAGGTGCGGACTTCGGGGTCGCGGCCAAGGTTGCCGACCAAGATAACTTTGTTGACGCTGCTCATGCGGCTTTTCCTTGCTTCTGCTGTTCGAAGTTGTGTTTGCGGACATTGTAGGCTTGGAGAGCTAGTTCCTGGTCCGCCTTCCGCAGCCCCTTCAGCGCCTTGACGTTCTTGGGGTCCACACCCCATGCAACGAGGTCTTCGAGCGTGTCGGCCATGTCCATCGCGTGAATGAGGACTTCGCGTGTCTGTTCGCTCTCAGCCGGGTCTATAGGATCGGCCTTGGGGGCGGGGGCAGACTGGCGGGGGACTTCCTTTGCCGCGCGAGCTTCTTCCTTCAGTTCCGCGACGTATTTGCTGTCGTCGTAGCGGCCCATGAAAATGTCGCCAGCGAAGCCGATCATGGACAGCGCTTTCACCAGCGCGTCAGTGACGGATTTCTTCGGGGCGTCTTCATCAATGAACGTCTTGCCGCTGGACCGGACGCCAGAGAAGGGCGTTCCGCCAACGTGCTGGACTTCTCCGCGCTCGCCGTTCCATTTGTACCAGACGCGGACTAGCGCGATGTGCATCTTCTCGCCGGGCGAACCTTCTTCGATCCGCTCGTTGACGATATCGAAGCCCCAACCAATCCCGCACGGCCCGAACGTCTCGGTGGCCTTGTGGACGAGGTAGTGAGGCTTTGGCGAAGTTCCTGAATAGGACTTGCCCGTTATCGCCTTGGTATGTTCCTGCGGAGTCCGCTCGACGGAACGCCAAAGGGCTAGGTTGTCGGTCATTTCATCCTCACTGTCACACTCGGCGGAGCATTGTTCAGACTCGCCCATTCCAGCGTTTCGCCTGCATCGAGCGCAGCGCGAATGGCGTCGTTGTCGAATGAGTACGTTACCTTCGTTCGCACGTAGTCAGACGGGGCTTCGCTCGGCTCTATCGTCGTCACAAGGCGCGGCTTGTTCTGGAGAAGCGAAACCGTCATGTCCGGGGGCGTCAGCTTCGCAAGGCCAGCCTCCTGCATCGCCCACGCGACAGCGGCGCGCTTGGCATCCGACCGGCGCTCCAATCTCTGGCGACGGGCGCGGTTGTCCGCCTCGATGCTCTTGATGGCTTCCGCGTCGGCTTCGTCATACCTGGCGCTGCGCAGGACGGCGGCGCAGGCGGATTGCAGATCATTGCCAGCGGCCTGTAGCTGCTCTGCGAGAAAATCAGCATCATCTTCCGTCGCCGCGTCGCCAAGGCGCTCGACAAGCTCTGAGACGATATTCGCTTTGTGCGATAGAGGCGCGTTCATTCCGCAGCCTCCAACATCACAGGCGCTTCCTTCGCCGCGTAGTACTCATCACGCCAGCTATGGGCGCTGCGCATGTGCCTGACGCTTTCCATGCGGAGGCGGTCGTGTTCACGATCAAACGCGTCGTCGGAGTACTTCACAGCCATTCGGCGGTATTCCTGCGCCAGTCGGCTTTGAGTGCGGGACAGCGACACAAGCGCGTCCACTTCGCGGATGATGCTGTGGGTCATTGCCTATGCTCCCCATATCCAAGGGCGATGCGCGCGCGATACCCGCACCATAGTTCCTCTTTCTGAATGTTATCCGTGGTGCAGTCGCACGAGTTGCCATTCCCGCAAGCATAGAAATCCAACGATGAATGCGGCGAGCGCGGAACAGATCACGAAGCCGATGGCGATGATCCCCCAAGGCGGGGATATGGCGGGGCCAATCGAATGAAGCGCATCACGTACCCACGGCTGCGCTTCTGCGGCGTAGGAATCGAGCGGACAAACCAGCGAATAGACCGCGCCCGCAACCAGCATCATGCCGAACGTGCCTGCGATGCGAGCGAGAGGGGCGAGCCAGTCGATAAGCCCGCGCCATGTCCGCCTCACCTTCCCTCGCCATCCAAGATCGCGCCGCATCTGCTTCGTCCGCAGATCGCGCATTCTCTCGCGCCAGAAGTGGACGGATCGCGTGTCGCCGCGCTTCTGTGCAATGCGATGGGCCGTGATTGCTTCGGCTAGTTGGGTGTCGAGCGAGGCGCTACGCATTGGCGTCCTCGACAAATTCACCTGTTGCGCTGAGCCTGTACCAGGTATCCGGCTTTACGCCGTTCTCGCCGACCTTGCTCGCGCGGACGCAAAGTATCGTCGCGCGATCAGCATCGGAAATGCAGGCGAGCATGATAGCGCCAGACGCAGGGGCCTTTGCGCGACCGGCGTATCCGCAAGCGACGGCGATGGAGTGCTTGCCGTGAGTTTCGGCATGGCCACTGTAGCCCTGCGACGCGGCATGGCCCCTGTCGCCCTGCGACGCGGCATGGCCAC
>CAZHSZ010000041.1:0-5787 GCA_964535425.1 uncultured Candidatus Saccharibacteria bacterium
GGAGCCCTTCCGATCCGCATGCATCGCACAGAACAATTCGCTCAAAACACATCGGGGTTACTTTTCATCCAGAGTGGGGTCACGGCGAAGCGACTCTGTCCAACGCCACCACTGCCACCATTTCGGCGGGGTCCAGCCGGCAGCTTTCGCATCATCAAGAGCGGCGGCGAATGCAGCATCTGGTGATGAATACCCCGAGACTTCGACCGTCACCGTCGATATTGGGTCGCGCCAGGTGATCTGCTGTCCGTAGGTCGTCATCGGGGTCACTTTCCATTGAATGGGTTGCGGTCAAGCGCTTCCCGGATTCGGTGGAAAGCACCCTCTATATCTCCCTGCATTACAGGGCCGTTGCTCTTAGAATGCAGGAGTCGCAAAAGATATTTTTCTTCTTTTGATGCGGCCTTGCGCGCCGCGGCGATGCGCCTGTCGCAGTGTTTTGCCATCAACCGCGCGGCGCGGTCGGCGAGCACATATTTTTGCTTCGCTTCCGCTACCGTGGTGATGCTCTTAAAAGGATCGCTCATCCGGGCGTTACTCACTCAGTCAGGTCGTCGCGGCCTTGACGGCCCACATAGCGGCTTCCTCATAGGTCGTCTGCGCGAGCGACGCGAGCCGCCCGTCCTTGGCCTTGAGTTGTTCGCAGAGGTCAATCAGTTCCGCCGACTTCTGCTTGATCTGATCGACAATGCCGTCCGCGCTCGGATTGAACTTCGTGCGGACTCGATCTTCGCCTACGCTCATTTCTCTTCTCCCATTGATCTGCTCGGTATGCGGCCTCTTCGCGAGGTGCGCCTTTCCGGACCCATTTCCAGAATACATCGCCCCAATCGGTCATTGGGCGTTACTCACCTTCGTAGTATCTCAGGAAAATCAGAGGCGTCGATGGATTCGCCGTCTCGTACGGCCTTCTTGGCTCCGCTCAAGGTTAGCCAGAACAAGTGATCGCCCCCGAAGCCATCTCGTTTTTCGGTGACGGCATCCCCAGCGGATACCATCGCAGTCCAGTGACCAAAATCATCGTGTCCCGGACCGGCGACAAAATAATTCCGGTAAGACCTGTTGTCGGCGTTCGGAAGCCCCAGCGCGTGTCTCGCAAGCTCTATTTGATCAGGCGTCATTGATGTCGCTTTGCTTTCTTGAGTTCGACGCGACGCGCGGCATCTTCAACCGACCATCCGTTCATGTCGCGCACCCATCCCGGATAATCTGCGCATGAGAACGTGAGCGCCAGTCCGTCTTCGATATCCATTCCGACTGAGCGCACAAGGCGGCAGGCCATACGGTAGGTCATGGCGGGGTCACTTAGCCTCCACGGTTTCGCTCTCGCAATTGTCGGGATACCCGACCCAGCGAGGAACACATTGTTCCCAGGTCGACCAGCTTTTCCGGCTGGACTTGTGCGAAGCGACGTTGGGGATGAACCTCCAGCCGTCCGCCTTACAGACAGCAGCTCCCAAAAGAAAACGCGAGCCATCCGCGAGCCTGCGGTGGAACCTAACTGTATTGCCCATCTTCCCCTCCTTGATTGTCACAGCCAATTTACTCCCGCCTCTTGACATTGTCAACAGCGTAACGTAGTTGATATCAACAGAACGTAACGCAGTTGGCTTGACATAATGTTCCCGTTGCGGCTAAGCAACAGGCCATGAGACGGCAAAAAGCACCAGAGACGCCGCCTCCGGCCGGAGAACGGATCGGATATGCGCGCGTCAGCACACGTGAACAGCATCTCGACCTGCAGCTTGACGCACTGCGGAAGGCGAAATGCCTCCATATTTTCGAGGAAAAGATCAGCGCGTCGGCAAAGGCTAGGCCGGTCCTGGATGACGCCATCAAAGAGCTCCGTCCAGGTGACACGCTCGTCGTCTGGAGGCTTGATAGGCTGGCGCGGTCAATGCGTGAGCTATATAGGCGGCTTGATGCCATCGCTGCCAATGGGGCCGGCTTATTGTCCCTCAACGAGCACCTGGATTTTTCCAGCGCGACTGGTCGGCTCATGCTTCACATATTTGGCGCTCTCGCGGAGTTTGAGCGTCAGCTCACGATTGAGCGGACGAAAGCCGGTCTGGCTGCGCTCAAGGCGAAGGGTAAACAGCTTGGGCAGCCGAAGAAAATGACACCCGAGAAGGCGAAGCAGGCCCGCGAGATGATGAAGCAGGGTATGACGGGCTCGGACATTGCGCGCAAGCTCAAGGTTTCGCTGACGACGTTTCAGAGTTGGAAGAACAAGAAGCACTTCTACGCGAACGGGAAGAAGCAATGACCATTGGAATCGTAACGCCGCCGTTTGTCGGCGTGTACTGCCCGCGGCCGTACACTCCGCCTCCCAAGAACGACGAGAAGAAGTAGGGCACATGAACGATGCATATGAAAGAGCACTGGCCGCATGGATGCACAGCGGAGGTCCACGTCCTGTTATGCGTCCTGACGGAATTCCCACCCGCAGTGACACGCAATGGATGACCGAAGCAGAGTTGGCGATCCTGCGGGCGATGCAAGAAGTCGAGAAGGTCGGATGCAGCCCGGCGCTCACAGACGCTGTTACGCTATTAGGACAGGCGCGTGAACGCGTCGCTGATCACGTCGAGAGTGAGTGATCGCGCCATGGAAACAGTCGCCGATCTCCGAGCGCACGCCACCCGCATTGAGAGTGCGGTAAACGACATTATTGGTGAGATGGAACCAAACAGTAGTCTTGGTGCAGTCAATTGGGCTGACCTCATGTGCGTCGAAGTCGAGGTGTCCCTAACCAATCCTGATTTGATCTGGACGGCGACGGTAGAGGAAGCGTCTCCGGACGCCTGCAAGTTCGCAAGTTTGATCACCAAGGAATTGGCTGAACGTGGCTTTCCTCATGTCCACGTCAGGACGGAATGGTGAGTGACGCACGCATGGCCAGTGTTCTGCACTTCACGCTTGAAGGAACGGACCAAGCGGTCTGTGGCGCGCGCACGTTCCTATGCGACGAGTGTACGGACGATCGCCGGTACGTTGACTGCAAGCGCTGTAAGAAGACGAAGGCATTCATCGTCTATGACCAGACTCGCTTCGATGTCGATGTCTGGAACCATGAAGGCGACGTGATCCGCTGGTTCCGCCGCGTCACGGCCGATAAGGTCGACGGTATACGCAAAGAATACGAAGACAACCAAACGGTGACTGTTGTCGCTACAGAATGTGAGTGACGCACGGTGAACGACCCGGTCATCATAGGTGATTGTCGGCGGGACATAGAGCAGTTCGGACCGTTCGATATGCTTCTCGCCGACCCTCCTTATGGCGACACGTCGCTTTCGTGGGATAGGCGGTGCGATGGCTGGATCGAACGCGCTGCGGATTACCTTAAGCCGAATGGGTCGCTTTGGGTGTTCGGTTCTATGCGGATGTTCCAAGATGTCAGCGACCAGTTCCGCTCGGCAGATTGGCGCTATGCTCAGGATATCGTTTGGGAGAAGCACAACGGTTCTGCATTTCATGCCGATCGCTTCAAACGGGTGCATGAGCATGCAGTTCAATTCTACCGCTCAAACGCCAAGTGGTCAGACGTTTACAACGACGTTCAGACAACTCCGGACGCGACCGCGCGCACAGTCAGAAGAAAGCGTCGGCCACCGCACACAGGTCATATTGAGGCCGGATGGTACGAATCCGAAGACGGAGGCCCGCGCATAATGCGATCGGTGATCTACATGCGCTCGAGGCATGGGAAAGCAATCCATCCGACCGAGAAGCCGTCCGACCTTGTCGAGATTTTGATCCGAACATCTTGCCCTGTCGGTGGGATCGTCGGTGATCTGTTTGCCGGTTCCGGGTCCGCTGGGGAAGCGGCGATGCGTGCTGGCCGTAACTATGTCGGTATCGAAATTGATCCGGAGATGGCGGCGCTAGCAAATGCAAGGCTCTCCGAAATTCTCCCACTTTCGGCAATCAAGTAGGGCACGCCATGAAGCGCCCCGTCGTGATCAGCGCCGAAGAACAGTCAGCGTGGGATGACGTACTGCTTCACGCGACGGAGGCGACGCGTATTCGATTCAGCGATTCCGATAAGGCTGTCGCCAACCTCAAAGCCACCCAAGATGCGTGATTGGATTCATAGCTGGGCTGTTTGGTCGCACATCTTTTTATCCGTAATGCGTAAACGGCACGGGCGCGGTGGAGACTTCATCCGCGCGCTCCGCTCCGCGCGATGCGCCCGATGGATAGTGTGGGGGCAGCATCGCGGGCATAGGCTGTGGCTGATCAACGCGCGCCCCCGCGCCCGTTCGAACGGCTGACGAACGCATACGAACATCACCTCGCGAAATCAACGGGTTGCGAGCGATGCGCCGTCACGGATCATGTATCCCGGTCCGCCGCAGTTTCGCCACAGGATAGCGTGAACGAAACGCGATTATGGGCCTGTAGAAGTCGCTCTTTCTGCTGACTTTTCCGATTATCTAGGAATCGCCGCTTGTTTACACCGAGAGGGTCGGCGGTTCGAGCCCGTCACCGCCCACCAACGAAATCAATCACTTACTTTAAATTACGTCAGCGTCTCTGTCTTTGTCCGCCGCAGACTTCGCCACAAATACCGCCGCCACTGGTTCCGCCACCGATACGCCGACCGATCGCCTCGCTCGCGCGCTTGAGGTGGTCGGGATGGTGGTGCCCATAGACGCGAGTGAGCGTGAGCGTGCTCATCCCGAGATAGCCGGCCGCTTCCCATAAATCCGTTCCGGCCTGCATCAGCCATGTCGCCGCCGTGTGGCGCAGCGTGTGCGGGGTGACGTCCGGCATCCCAGCGTCGATTGCGAGCCTCCTGAACGCCTTGGAGATGCGGAGCACGGGACGGCCGTACCAGGTCACAGGCGCAACGTCGCCGCGGCGCTCCCAGCGGCGCAGGTGAGGCAGAAGGCGGCCGATTCGTTCGATGGCAGCGTTCCGCCCTCGGCGGCCGTCCACGACCACATTTGGCGGGCATTCCGCAGGTGCACGGTCGAGCCCTCGTAGCTTTCGAGATAGCCGAATTGCACGCCGGCATCGCGGCTGCGCACGATAACGGGGCGGCCGTTTCCTTGGATGCGAGATGATGCATTCGCATTAGCGAACATGGCGGCGAGTTGCTTGGCTTCTCCGATTGTCAAATTGTCGATACTCATTTCGTCTCCTATGACGTTGGTGGCTAGTTGTTTGGGGCGGGGCATGGAGTTATTTTCTTGCCGCCGCCAGGGCGTTGCGCCCGGTTTCAGTTAGAATTTGCAGGAATGACGACCCGCAATATCTTGGCAGTCTTTCATCCTTCGTGAGGATTGACTCGCCATCGCAACGCGCTGGCATTGGGCCGCGTGGGCCGCGTGTCCATGCGAAAAGCTTTTCTGGTCCAGACATGCGGGGTCACTCGGTTTCGGTCGCGACGTAGGTGTTGCGTGCTCGCTCGATCTCGGTATGCCAGCCGCAAACGCCCTTAATCGTCGGGCTCTCAATGATCTGACGGATTGCATCGCGGCAGTCATTCAGCTTGCGTCGAAGCGCTGTATTTTCAGCCATGGCTATGTCACGGTCTTTGGCCGCGCGAGAGGCGCCCAAGGCTTCCGCCTCGTTGCATTTCTCAATCACCTCTTCCTCAGTGTAGACGATCATCGGCATTGGGCCTCTAGTCCTTGTTTGCGATCTCTAGAAGCACATCGGCGTGGCACGGCTGATCAAGCGGGCAAAAACATGCGAGGTTTTTGCCCCGTAATTCAGCGCGAGGTGCGCGATTCCGCTGTTTCGTCAACTCGACAAGGACGCGCGTTCCTCGGGTGC
>CAZHSZ010000042.1:0-5675 GCA_964535425.1 uncultured Candidatus Saccharibacteria bacterium
CACGATGATTGATTCAACGGTACATAAGGGAGATGACGGGGTAAAAACCGATGCGAAAGTATACAACCCAACCAAAGAATATACTGCCGGTGATTCGGTAGTAGCGAATCAACCGATATACCAAGCAAAGGCTCTGGCAGAGGTACAGCCGGTGTTCAAGCTTGAGAGCGCGCAGGCGGTCACCTTCCGCTGGACGCCTATCGTTCCGAAGCCGCAGGAGCCAGTGACCTACCGCCTCAAGGTCTGGCAGCTCATGCAGGGTCAGAGCGGCACGACTGCCATGCGTGAGAACAAGCCTATCGTCACCAAGGACGTCGACAATGTAACCGAGGTGACGGTATCCGATATCTACACCGGCCCGTGTCGTCCGCCGTACCTCTGTGACTTCGTATGGAGCGTCGAGACGGTCTCCAAGGCAGATACGGGAACGGGTGCGGCAAGTGATGCGAGCGCCGGTACCGGCTCCCGCTAGCTTCCTGATACGAGAAACAAAAAACCGCAAGGCGTCGCCTTGCGGTTTTTTGTACCCCTTAGGAGTTTGATAGAATACGGGGAAGTAATATCACTATATGGAAATCACCATTATTGCCGTCGCGGTCATCTTGTTCTTCTTCATGTTCTCGCTCCGAGTCGTAAAAGAGTACGACCGCGGGGTCATCTTTTTCCTCGGTAAGTGCACGGGCGTGCGCGGTCCTGGTTTGATTCTTCTCATACCGATATTCGAGCAGATGACGAAAGTGGCACTGCGTACCGTGACGATGGACATCCCGTCCCAGAAAATTATCTCCAAGGACAACGTATCCATCGACATCGCCGCGGTCGCGTACTACCACATCATCGATGCGCAGAAGTCCGTGGTCGCCATTGAAGACGTATACAAGGCAGTGAATCAGATAAGCCAGACCACGGTGCGAAACGTCGTCGGTCAGTTCATGCTCGACGAGCTCCTCTCCCAGACCACGCTTATCAATCAGAAAATAAAGGACGTGATTGATTCGCACACCGAGCCGTGGGGCGTACAGGTGACGGCGGTTGAAATCAAAGACATTGCGCTGCCGGAAAATATGCAGCGAGCGATGGCAAAAGAAGCGGAAGCGGAACGCGAACGCCGCGCAAAGGTGGTAGCAGCAGAAGGAGAATTCCAAGCGGCAGTGAAGCTCGGCGAGGCGGCGGACATCATCTCTTCGCACCCGGTGGCGCTCCAGCTTCGTACGCTTCAGACCATGGCGGAAATCAGCGTGGAAAAGAACTCAACCATCATTTTCCCCGCACAGTTCATGACGACCGTCTCGGAAGCGATACAAATGATAAAGGGAGATTCGGGCAAATAGCTTCTCCTCCCTCATACAAAACCCCCGAGATGTCATCTCGGGGGTTTTGTATTTAGAGGCCGAGCGACTTGAGGAAGGTGGCGAGCTCCTTGCCTTCGATGTAGCGCCACTCGCCTCGGGGGAGGCGGCCAAGCTCGATGTTCATCACGCGGGTGCGCTCCAGGGTCTTCACTTCGTTCCGCATCGCCACCACCATGCGGCGTACCTGATGCTTCTTGCCTTCGGTGAGGATGATGGAGAAACGGTTTTCTCCGCGGACCGTTACCTGTGCGGGCTTGGTGCGGTAGTCCTCTATCTCGACGCCTTTCTCCATGTGCTCCTTGAAGCTGGGGCGAAGCGGCTGGACCGTCGTCACCATGTATTCCTTCTCGTGTTCAAACTTCGGATTCAAGAGGCGGTCCGTGATGCGTCCGTCGTTGGTGAGAATGATTAAACCGCTCGAGTCCTTATCCAGTCTCCCGATAGGGAAGACGCCCTTAAGCTCCGGCGCGTCTTCCAAGAGCATCTTGATGTCTTCCTCGTCTTTCTCTTCGTCGGGAGAGTGGGTGATGACCCCGCGCGGCTTGTGGTACGCCACATAGATGCGGGGAGTTGCGGATGTGTGCCCGCGCTTCATCTCCACCTTGTCGGTCTTCGTCACTTTGTCGCCCAATTTCGCGACCCGGCCGTTGATATAGACCTTCTTCTTCTCGATGAGCTCGTCGGCGCCCCGGCGCGTCGAAAGGCCCTGCAGGGCCAGGTACTTATTGATGCGCATAGGGTAGACGGGCTTCTCCTCGGGTTCCATAGGGCTGACTATACCCTATACTGTCCGCATGAGTAATGAAGGAGAACCGGACGACCCGAAGGCGCCACCCGTTGAAACCGGAGGGAAGGTGGTGAGCCTTAAAGATGCGCGGGAAATTGCCGAAGCGCTTCGGACTGCGCGCGAAGCGGCAGGCAGTCTCGCCAATACCGACGGTCCTATTTTTAGCGAGGAGATGCTCCGTGAGCTACAGGGAGAGCCGACCGACTCGGACTACGTGGTCATTTCGCCCGAGGCGGTGGACGCGCTTCGCGATATCGACTACGTGCTCGCGCTAAGCATTCTCAACAGTCTTTCAGGCGAAGCGGTGAACGTCGATTTGGAAACGTACCGCGCGATGGCGGACCGCTATGAGGGATTCGAGCTATCGCAACGGCTCGCGGAATATAAAAAGCATCCCGAGCGCTTTTTACCCGGGGAAGTGTATGCACTCGCCGAGAAAGCTGCGCGCGATTTCAATCCTGCGCTACGCGGGCGCGAAGCGCCTCGCGCAAAAGAAGCTGAACCCGAAGCGGAACTAAGTCAGGAACAAGTCGACGAGTTCGTTCCCGGAGGATTCGCGACGATTCTTGACTCCATACCGCTTGATTTGAAAGCGCAACTGCAGCGCGTCGAGCAGCGCTCCCCCTATTTTATCTACGGCATCAAGCTGAAGAGCGACGGCACCTGGGTCGCGTACCTTGGAAGCAACAGCGTGCAGAGCGATACGGCCCGCTCCTTCAATCCAAACGATACCAACGACTCGCTCGTACAGATACCGCTCAAATACCTTGCTCCGGTCGCAAACGTTACGCCGCTCTTCGGTCCTAAGGGCACTAATTCATCAGAGTAATTGAAATCTGGAGGATGGTGGCGAAGGTGCCCCAGAGCACGTAGGGGACGAGGAGCCAAAAGACGACTTTCGTTTTTTTCCACGCGAGCGCTTGGAGCCAGAGAAGTGAAAGAAGCACGGAGAGTATCGAGAGCGAAATCAGGAAGTTGTCGCGGGTCACAATCAGAATCGGCGTAAAGGAGAGATTTAGGAGGATGTTTGCCACAAAGAGAATGACAAAGCCGCCTGAGACGCGCTTTTTGAAAAGGAGATATAGGGACCAGAGAAGCGCGATAGCGATGAGCGGGTAGATGATTCCCCAGGCGACGCCGAAGAGCCACGTAGGCGGAGCGAAGAACGGTTTGGCGAGCTCTGCATACCATCCTGCGTACTGTGCGGTCGAGGCCATATCGCCCGTGTAGCTGAACTGATGCGTAAACCAGTAGAGGAAGTCCATACGTAAAGTGTAGCACCCACCTAAGAAACCATGCCGTACAATAGGCCTATGAAACTCATTTTAATCAGTGTCGCGGTCGTCGTGGTGCTTGTTCTTATCTGGGCGCTCTACGGGTATTTCGCGGTGCGCGACATTGAGCGGCCCCGCTACAGCGTGCTTGAAAAGCGCGACGGGTACGAGATACGCAAGTACGACCAGTACGTCGTCGCGGAGACCACCGTCTCCGGAGATATGCGCCAGACGATGAACGAAGGCTTCACGCGCATCGCAGGCTACATCTTCGGTGGCAACACGACGAAGGCGAGCATCGCCATGACGGCACCGGTAGGGGAGCGACAGGGTACGTCCGAGAAAATCGCCATGACGGCCCCGGTCTCGGAAAAAATAGCGATGACTGCTCCGGTCGTCGCGGGAGACGAAACGAACGGCGCACGCGTGATTTCGTTCGTGATGCCGTCCAAATACACGCTCGAGACGCTCCCGGTACCGGATGATCCGCGCGTGAAGCTCCGCGCGGTTGCGGGCCACACGGTCGCGGCGCTTTCGTTCTCCTGGTCTTCAAGCCCTGAAACGGTGACGGCAAAGAAGCTCTTGCTCGCCTCGCTCCTTGCGCGCGACAAGGTGACGGTCGCGGGGGAGCCTGAGACGGCGTTCTACAACCCGCCCTGGACCCCGCCTTTCATGCTCCATACGGAAATCCTGATTCCTGTCTCGGAATAGGGGGTGTGGAGAGCGTTTTGGTACAATACAAGACATGAAAGGACCGATTATCGGCATCGTCATCGTACTCGCGCTTCTTGCGACCGGCGCCATCTTTTACGCAAGCGATGCACTTCAGGCGGTACCCGCCGCACCGGTAGAGCAGACGTACGCGAATGATCTCTTCGAATTCTCATTTTCCTATCCGACCGGCTACCTCTTGGCAGAGTCAGAGGTGGGTGTACTCGGACGCACGCATCACGTCATTTCCATCATCAAGGAAGAGGATGCGGTGCCGCGTGTAAACTCCGAAGGGCCAACGGCGGTTACGGTAGACATCTATCAGAACGACACGAAGCCGCAGACCTTGGAAGAATGGGCGCAGTCGGATGAGTCGAATGCAAAGCTCGGCGACGGAGTGATGACGGAAGGTACGGTAGACGGCGCGCCCGCGCTCCGCTACACCTGGTCCGGACTCTATCAGGGCGAGACGACCGTCTTCCTCCATAATGACCGCATCGTCGCGGTGTCCGTGACCTATATGTCGCAAGCAGACGATATCTATGCCGTATACGGCATGCTGCTTAACTCGCTTCGACTTCGCTAACACTATGTCATTCAAACTCGTCGCGCTGTTCGGCTTCATGACACTCCTCTTCGGCATTGCCATCGGATTCTTTTTCGGATACGGCATGGGGAACGCGAACAGCGTGAAAATCATACGAGGCCCTGAAGCGGAGCAGATGCAGCCGATGGCACAGCAACCCGTAACGAAAGAAATAGAACTGCGCGGGACGCAAATATGCCTTCCGCATAAAAACCAGAGCGGCCCGCAAACCACGGAGTGCGCGATGGGGCTCAAGGCTACCGACGGCAAAAACTACGGACTCGACGTATCTTCTCTTCAACCGGATGCGATAGGGGAATTCGTGGACGGTGCCTTGGTGCGCGTAGTGGCCGACTTCACTCCTTCCGAAGCGCTCTCAAGCGACCACTGGCAGAAGTACGACATGAAAGGCATTATCCACGTGACGCTCGTGGAGCGCGTGCAGTAGCGCTACCATAGGGGTATAGCCCCCTAATCATTCTTATGGAAGACCCAACAAACATGCTCGCGGTGCTCGCGTCAGCGATATTTGCCGTCGTGCTCGGCGGACTCTGGTACGGACCGGTGTTTGGAAAAATGTGGATGAATCTCATCGGGATGACGCCTGAGAAAATGAAAGCGATGCCGCTCTCGGCTCCGGTTGCGATGCTTGGCGGGCTCATTACCTCATTTCTGATGGCATATGTGCTTGCGCACGGCATCATCTTCGGAAACGCATTCACGCATATGTCAGGCATTGAAGGCGGTATGACCGGTGCATTCTGGTACTGGCTCGGCTTTGCCGTTCCGCTCACGGGCGGCGCATTCCTCTGGGAAGGGAAGTCGTTCAAATTGTGGGTACTGAATGCGGGATACTACTTAGTTTCATTACTCGGAATGGGTGCAATCCTAGGCGCTTGGTCGTAACAGCGTTCGAAAGGTAATCGAGTAGCGAAGCTCTTCGACGGGCGGGATGGAATGCTGGT
>CAZHSZ010000043.1:0-1348 GCA_964535425.1 uncultured Candidatus Saccharibacteria bacterium
GCCCGCTTTCTCCGCACCCCTTGTTCACCGCATTCCTTAAAGCCGCAAAGACCCGTGCCGGCAAGTAACCATGAAGGGTAAGAAGAAAGGACCGTGGACGCTCCTTTCAAGCACGGTCGGATATCGTGCGCCGTCATTTGTCGTTCACGCGGACGAAGTGCTTTCAAGAACGGGGAAGCGCATAACGTATTCATGGATAGAGATGCAGGAAGGAGTGAATATCATTCCGATAGATGAAAAAGGAAACGTGTATTTTGCCAAGGAGTATAGGTATGGGCTCGGGCGCGAATGCATCGAGGGAGTAAGCGGCGGCATAGAGAAAGGCGATACCCCGCTTGCAACCGCTAAGAAGGAGCTCAAGGAGGAATTAGGCATTGCCGCGAAAAAGTGGACGGCGCTCGGTGCGTACGACTCGGTTACCTCAAAGATGCGCCATCGGGAGCACCTCTATCTTGCCGAGGGGCTTACGTTCGGCGCGCAAGATCTTGAGGAGATGGAAGAAATCGGCATGGTGAAAATGCCGTTTTCGCGCGCGGTAAAGCTCGCACGCTCCGGGGGCATTACGTACGGATTCACGGCGCTCGGACTGCATTTGGCTGAAGTACTAATGAAGGCGCACACAAAGAAAAAATAACTCTATGGCACTCTCACTGGTTTCTATAAACGTCGAATGGGATAAGCATCTTGATACGGTGCTGCCGTTTCTTAAAGAGACCGACGCAGATGTTGTTTGTATCCAGGAGCTTCCGGAAAAGCACATCCCGTTTTACGAAGAGGCGTACGGGGGCATCTGCATCGCGTATGCGCCCGTATGCTACATACGGCGGCCCGACGGCCTTATGACGATTACGGACGCAATCCTTACGCGCATACCGGCGCAAGGGAAGGCTGTCTACTATGCCGGTTCGTTTGAAGCGGTCCGCACTGACGACGAAAAGAGCGATGTCGGCGTACATGCACTTACCATTGCGGACGTGCAAAAGAATGGCGAAACGTATCGCATTTTAAATACCCACTTCACCTGGTCGCCTAAAGGAGAAGCGAACGACGACCAGCGACGGGACCAGACCGCGCTTTTTGCGATACTCGATACACTCGGCGAATTCGCGTTCGCCGGAGACTTCAATGCGCCGCGCGGGAAGGAAACCTTTTCAAAATTCGCTGAACGCTACAAGGACAACATTCCGCCCCACTACGAGACGAGCATCGATGTCACCCTTCATAAGACGCGCAATAATCCCGAGGAAAACGCGCGCGTCGGAAAGTATATGGTGGACGGCCTCTTTACTACTCCTTCGTATACAGCGAAAGATGTGCGACTAGAGTTCGGCGTATCAGACCACGCGGC
>CAZHSZ010000043.1:1448-5515 GCA_964535425.1 uncultured Candidatus Saccharibacteria bacterium
ACACCGAAGTGTCCGTATGCCGCCGTCTTCTGGAAGATAGGGTTTCGGAGTCCGAGGCGTTCGATGATTGCCTGCGGGCGGAAGTCGAAGTTCTTGTTCACGATGTCGGAAAGGTTCTTTCCTTCGTCGTCAAAGGCTTCCACCATCACCGGTTCCACACGGCCGATGGCGTAGGCAACCGACACAAGCGCCTTCTTCGCGTAGCCGTTTGCGACCAAGTTCTTTGCGACGAAGCGGCACATGTAGGCTGCAGAACGGTCCACCTTCGTGGAGTCCTTGCCGGAGAATGCGCCTCCGCCGTGGGGCATCAAGCCTCCGTACGTGTCCACCATGATTTTGCGTCCGGTGAGTCCAGCGTCCGCCTCAAAACCTCCCTGTACGAAGCGTCCAGTAGGGTTCACGAGGATTTCAATACCTGTGAGGTCTCCAAGCACTGCAGGGAAGAGGTGCTCCGTGAGGTCGGCGCGTATCTGCTCGAGTTCCGCTTCTTCCGCATGCTGGGTTGAAGTGAGCGCAGTGATGACTTTTCCATCCTTAAGCGTGACCTGCGTCTTGCCGTCAGGACGGAGGTAGGGAAGGGTGCCGCTCGTACGGAGGTCTTCAAGCTTGCGTGCAAGCGCGTGTGCGAGCACGACGCCCTTCGGAAGCATCTCTTCCGTTTCGTTTGTTGCGTAGCCGTACATGATGCCCTGGTCGCCCGCACCTCCGGTATCGACGCCCATGGCGATGTCGCCTGACTGGGTGACGACGCGCGCGAGAATATCAAGCGGTTCGGTGTAGCCGATGTCTTCATACACTTTCTTCGCGACTGCCGCGTAGTCGACCTTCGCGTTCGTGGTGACTTCGCCGCCAATCATAAGCGTGCCGTGGCTGCCGAAGGTTTCAACCGCGACGCGTGACTTCGGGTCCTGTGCAAGGCAGGCGTCGAGAATCGCATCTGACATCTGGTCGCACACCTTGTCCGGATGGCCGTTCGTGACGGACTCGGTGGTGTAGGTGGTAAGCAGGTGGAACATAGGAAAAAATAAAGAGGATAAATACAAAAGAAATAGTCCCGCTTTAGGGGACTATTTCTTTTTAGAATATAGGCCCCCCGAAGGGCTGGATGGAGCACCGTTGCCTCGAAAGGCTGGTTGCTAGCGGTTCATAGAGCCAGTGCTCTCCCCGCTTCTGTATATCTATTCAGTTGTGGAAGGAGTGTACCACAAGCCCGTTACGCAAGAAGGGGATACGGTGCTAAAGCAAGTCCGTATCCCCTCAAGCCACCCCCTACTGCTGTCATGCGGCGACAACGTCAGGGTCAGGTTGGTGGTCGTTTGCGGGCTCAGCTTTCGCAAGCACGAGCTTCGCAATATGGTTTGCGAGTCCTCGGGAGTCCATGCCGTGCTCGCGCACGTACGGGTCCACGTGGTCCCGGTATTCCTGTTCCGTCAGGCGTTCAGCTCGCTTTAGTCTTTCGACCGCATCGAGCATCCTGACAAGTTCAGCCATCGCTAACATGGGTTTCTCCTTCCGTTTGCGTGGACTTTCATAATGCGTTCAGGGGAAGGCTTTGTAAAGAATGCCGCAGGCTCGTATAGTGTAGGTATGCCTCCGCACGGAGAACGGATAGTGCGCATTTCCGCGACGGACTCGGGACAGCCGGAAGCGCCCGAGACGTTCGCCATCGAATCCGAAGTCGACCAGCTTCCCGATACGCCGGAAAAGATAGCGGACATGCTCCGGGCGAACCTTGCCGAAATAAATACGCGCGAAATAAGCGGGAAGGGCACTCTGTCGGAAGAGGCAGAATTCGTCTCCAGGCTTGAGTCCGCGATAAAAGACTTCTATCAGTTGCATCCCGATATCCCTCTTGAGCGCCGTCCCTCGCTCTCGTACTTCGTCTCCATACTCGACGGTTCCTTGAAAAACATCGCGCTCCCTCCCGAGGAAGTGCGCGCGCTTATGGTCCACATCAAGGAACGATTCGGCGTCCCTGAACGCGGGGATTTGACGATTCTTGAAGGCGACGAGGCGGTCAAGGGCCAGGCAGGGCGCATTGAAGCCCATAGAAAACTCGTCGAAGGCATTACCGAAGCCTGGAAACAGATTTTCAAGGAGTCCTGGCGCCAATACAATGCCGAGCAGTTTCCGGTGCGCGTACGTGGCGAAGTGGAGGATATTGTTACTACGGACTCGTACCAGTATCAGCAGACGCTCATAAATACGCTTATTGACCGGGTATCGCGCGGAACGCCGGAACGGTTCCGCAAATTCATGAAAGCGCTCATCGACCAGAGCGTCGGCATGAAAACCGAGGTGGTAAATATCGTCGAACTTCGCGCGTTTGCCGACTACATCGCGCCGCGCTTACCGGTCGAGCAAGGCATGACCGCGGACGAAATTTTCGAGCACATGCGCGCGGCATCCCCGAACAAGGGTGCCGTACCCATGCCGCGCGAGGTCCTCGCGCTCATCATTACCGCGTTTGCGCGCGATATCCGCGCCGTACATGAACTTGCGGACCCTACCCGGTTGTTTGAAGGGGAGATGGCAACCAAAAACCATATTTTCAATACCGTGCGTTCGCAATGGGAGGTGTTCTCGAATCCGCAACGCGCGCAGTTCATCGAGCTCGTGCAGGCGAACTTGGTCGCCGTATCCCCGAAGGGGGATGAAGGCGCGCTTACGCGCGACGGGAAAGGAAAGCGGCTCCGCAATGAGCTTGCCGATCAGTGTAAGAAAATCGCGCGTACCTTGCGGAATTCTGAAGCGAAGATATCGGATGCCGATATAAAATTGCTCGCAAAGCTTATTGAGCTTCGCACGGAAGAAGTCATGGACTACCGCACGCGTCCGCCTGAGGAACAGGCTGCCGTTGAAATCAAAGAACAGCAGAACATGACCCCGAAGCAGCTGTTCGCCGAAATCGCCGAGCGGCTTTCAAAGCCGAACGTGCTCGCCTCCCCTATACTCCGCATGCTCATGCGCCCTGATATGGCTGATGCGCGCAAGGCGGTCTATGCCGCGTTGCTTCAGACCGTTATTCCATCGCTTGATGAGCGCGACTGGGTTCGCAAGATTCAGAACGTCCGCGGCATCACGCTCGACCGCCCCGACAAAGACCATATTCAGACCGTTATCGAGTCAGAAGGGGAACGAGGGAAAGACGGATGGGAAATTCTGCTCCTTGCGGGGAATGCGTCTCATAAGTTCCGCGAGCTTATGAAAGAGCGTGCGGGTGCGTTGAAATAGGGTGCCTGATGCGGTATTGTCAGGACTATCGCGGGTTTTTCCCGCCTTTTTGCCAGATCGTCTAATGGTAGGACAACGGACTCTGAATCCGTTTATCTAGGTTCGAATCCTAGTCTGGCAGCAGTCTAGTTTAGTATCGATGGACCTAAAGGGGTCAGATACTGAAAAGATTCTATTCCGTCATTGCATACCTGCTGAGCGCAGTATTCAGAGAAGAAAAGCCGCTGATTAATCTCAGCGGTTTTTCTTTTGTATCCCCGTAAACTATTGAACCTTGTACGTAAACATCATTCCTGACTGGAGATGTTCCGAGATATGACAATGCGCCATCCAAGTGCCTGGGTTCGATGGATCAAGCACAATATCTACCGTCTCGCCTGATTTAACCAATGTCGTATCCTTCCAAACGAGATTCGTTTGCTTTACGCCATTGCGAGAGACAACGAGAAAGCGTTGGCCATGGAAATGAATCGGGTGCTGCATAGGATGAGGAGAGTTGGGATCGTTGTAGATTTCAATCTTCACAGGTTGTCCTTGCTTGAGCGTCCAGTCGATATCCATGTTCGATTTTCCGGTAGCCGCATCAGTGATTTTCCATTTTGTCTCATCCACCGTAGCCATTGCATTCATCATTTGCATCATTCCCTCAGAGTCATCCCATTCGATTCCATCATCAGATGCTCCCATATGCATCGCACCCATACCGCCGCTCATAGACGACATGTGCCCAGCCATCATTCCTGAAAAGTCCACCGAGAGAACAATCTTTTTGTCCGGCGCTTTGTCGAAGTATGAACGGAACGGATCTATACTCTGTGTCACGCTCGCGTTCG
>CAZHSZ010000044.1:0-5403 GCA_964535425.1 uncultured Candidatus Saccharibacteria bacterium
CCTTGATATTTTTTGTTACTTAAAAGGAAGAAACCCCGCGAGAGCGGGGTTTCTTGGAGAGATTTCTACTTCTTGTTTCTGCGAAGGAAGGAGGGAATTGCTCCGCCCCAGCTATCGTCGTCCTCAACGATAGGCTTTATCGGCTCTACAGGCTTCTCGCTACGCGCAGTGACGATAGGCTCCGGACGCTCCTTCTTCGACTCTTCTTCGGGAGCGGGAGCGGCGGCCTTCTCGGGCTTCGGCATCTCATTATAAATCTTGCCGCGGACCTGCTCCTGGTCCTGCTTTGGCATAGAGAAGAGGGAGCGCTCGGCAGGAGCGAGATGGGATACTGCGCCTTCCATAGCATGCTCGGGGAAACCGGTCGCGATGACGATGATGCGGATCTGGCCCTTCTTAAGCTTCTCATCGCGCATGATACCGAAGATAATCTTCGCGCTCTTATCCACCGACTCGCCCACCACTTTCGCGGCTTCCTGCACTTCGAGTATGCCGAGGTCTTCGGAGCCTGCAACGACGAAGAGGATACCGCGCGCACCGTTGATGGAAACGTCGAGCAATGGGGAATTGACGGCGGCCGCAGCTGCGTCACGCGCGCGGTTGTCGCCCTCGGCGACGCCGATACCCATGAGTGCCGGGCCTGCGCCCTCCATAATGGCTTTGATGTCGTTGAAGTCGGTGTTGATTTCTCCGGGAGTGGTGATGATGTCGGAGACGCCTTCGACCGCCTGGCGGAGGATTTCGTCACAAAGCGCGAACGCGTTCTTCGCGGTCGTGTTCGCTTCGACGATGGAGAGGAGCTTATCGTTCGGGATGACGAGGAAGGCGTCCACCTCCTTCTTGAGCTCGGAGAGGCCGCGGTCCGCGATTTCCGAGCGCTGCGCGCCTTCAAAGGCGAACGGCTTCGTGACTACCGCAACAGTGAGCGCGCCAAGCTCTTTCGCGATTTTCGCGACGATGGCAGATGCGCCCGTGCCCGTGCCGCCGCCCATACCGCAGGTGATGAACACCATATCGGAACCCTGGAGCGACTCCTGGATTTCCTGGCGCGTTTCTTCCGCCGCGCGGCGACCGAGTTCAGGATTCATTCCGGCGCCGAGTCCGCGCGTCAGGTTCTTTCCGATGTGGATTTTGCGCTTCGCGAGCGAACGGTGGAGGTCTTGGGCATCAGTGTTTATCGCGACGAATTCTACGCCTTTCACTTTGCAGTTAATCATATGATTCACTGCATTCAATCCGGAACCGCCCACGCCGACGACGCGGATGCGCGCGAAGGTCTCTATCTCAGGGATGACGCGTTTAGACATAGGTAGGTTTTATAAAAATAAGGCCCGTAAATAGTACTCCCGTAAAAGAGCTTTTCTTCCGAACGCTGTGCCCGCACAGTTGATTTATCATACTCCTCGCCGTAGAGGGCGCAAACATTGCCAATATATCGCTCGTGTGTTCTGCACGAAAGAGCGAAAACCATCCCAGCGGGTGGTTTCTTGGGTTTTGGGCCTTTCCTTAGGGGTCCCCATTCCTATGGGGGAGCGAGCGGCGGAAGACGGCCGCGACGACGTCTCGTCGGAGCAAAAAGTCTTCCGGCAAGCGAGCTAGCTACGGAAGGAACTGGCGGAAAAAGCGCTTCAGCATCTTGCCTGCTTCGGTAAAGTTCGCATTCCCGCGGCGCGGTGCGTCCGTGTCTCCGGTAAGGCCCCAGAGCGCAATGCCGTAGGCGACCGCCCAGGTGGCGTCTCGTACTTTCGACTCCCCCGCTACGTGCATCTCCGCGATGCGCGAAGGGAGGGCGAGCGCTCCTTTCGCTATGTCCGTAATGGAGCCTTGTCCGGAACCGCCGCCCGAAAGGATGATGCCGGCAGGGAGGTTGCCGCGCTTGCCGAGCGCCTTCAGGTGCTGGTCGATGAGATTGAACATGGCGCGGAACTTCGAAGAGATGATGTCGTCGACTTTCTTCTTCGGATACATGGCGCCCGAGAGACGTCCCATCTTTATGCGCTCCGCGTCTTCAAGCGATACCCGGAATCCGAGCGCGAGCTCATCCGTGATGGTGGCGCCGCCTGAGGGAAAGACCTTCACCGATACCGGCACGTTCTCGTCGTATACGACGATGGACAAGGTCTCGGCGCCGATGTTCGCCAGGACGCAGCCTTTCATCTTCTGGTCTTTCGAGAGAGTGACGTAGGAGCCGGCAAGCGGCGAAGCCATACAGTCGAGCACCTCGACGTCCGCAGCCTCCACCGCGTTCGTGAGTGTGTCAGCGTGGCTTTCAAGGCAGGTAATGAAAAGATAGTCTCCCTCAAGCCTAGTACCGCGTAGTCCAATTGGGTCGCCGAGCACCTTGTTCCCGTCGACGCGGAACTCAATGGGGATTTCGTGGAGGATGCGGCGATTCAGGAACTGCGACTGCGCCGCATGCCGCGCGCTCTCAAGCGCCTTTTCCAAATCGAGGTCGGTGACCTCCTGGTCCGCGCGCGAGATGACCGAGGTGCCGGTAGCGCGCGCCTCATCAAGCGAGATACCTCCGATGGCGAGGAAGGCGTTCTTTATGGGCACGCGCGCGATATTTTCAGCCTGACGCCTCGCGTTTTTTACGGTTGCCGCCACGTCTTCCGCGTCGACCACGTAGCCGTGGCGCATGCCTGCGGACGGGGCGAGTCCGGTACCGATGATTTTAAGCTCTGACGATTTGCCGGTGACGACCTCTTCAACGACCACGACTTTCGTCTGGTGCGTTCCGATGTCTATTCCGGTTGCTATTCGTCGGGGCATGAAGAGCTTTTGGAGAACTACTGATAATGCGGGCAAGCAATGCCCGTTCCTTCTTCTCCATTGTAGGCCCGTGTGGGTATCCTTTCAAATGCATGAGTGCGTGGATAAACAAAAAGCCGACGAATTCCGGGTACGGCATACCGTAGGTCGGCGCTTGCTTTTTTGCTTCTTCGAGGCAGATGATTATCTCGCCGCTCTTCTTTCCGGTTTCGTATGAGAGGACGTTCGGCACGTATGTCTTCCGGCGCAAATTCCAGTTCAAAGTTTTCGCGCGGGTCGCTCCCGCAAACACGAGGGAGATATCCCAGGCAGGGAGCACGGTCTCAAGTGCTTTCTCGTACGGAAAACGAGGCGCAGGGCGCCTCGTCATATTCCGTGTATCAAGAGTACTCATCAGGGGATGAGCGGGGGAAGCGAATTAACGCTTGCGGCCCTTTCCGCGAGGCGCAGAGAGATCAATCTTTCCGAGCTTTACGAGCTCATTGAACTTTGCGCGGCGTTCGCCGGAAACCATGGCGCGCTTGTGATCGACGTTCTTCGACTTCTGGCGTTCGAAATAGCGCTTCTTGCGCATCATGCGCACGAGGTTAAGGCCCTGCGCGCGGCGGGAAAAGCGTCGGATAAGAGAAGCGGCGGATTCGTTTTTACCGCGCTTAACCTCTACGCGTATAGCGTTTATCATAGTTCTAAGAGGTTACCACGTGGCCTATATTCAGGCAACAGCCCTGAGTCGGTCTACGAGGGTATCAAAGGGAATGAACGTTTCGGTATGGGTGGCGCGCTCCCGGAGGATGACTGACCGCTCAAGCGCCTCTTTTCGGCCCATAATGACGAGGTAGCGGGGGTTCAGCTCGTCGGCGACGCGCATCTGCTCGGTGAGGCTTTCGACGCCCAGGACCTGGGTCATAGGGATACGCGCCTTTCGGAGGCTGTCCGCCATTTTTATGCTTTCGCGCTTTGCTTCGTCGCCGATATGGACGAACACGAAGCGGGGAGCGCTCTTCTCCTTTACCGGAGCGATGGCCGGGGATTTTTTGCTGCCGGTAAGCGCGTCGGCGGTGATGCGGATGACCGCGCCCACCGAAGACGGAATCGATTTGAAGAAATGCTTCGCAAGGTCGTTGTAGCGGGAGCCCCATGCGCTGAAGCGCTCGCCCGCCGTCACTTCAAAGCACGTCTCATTCCAGGTTCCTCCGCGTGAAAGAAGCTGGGGCGCAAGCTCGTACGGGGTCTCGGTTGACTCGAGGTACTCAAGAACGGATTCGAAATGCTTACGGCTCGCTTCGGAGAGGTGATCGGTCGAGCTTGGGAGTCCGTCGCACTCGGGTGTAGCAATCAAAAGCTCGGCCGCAGCGAAGACGTCTTTCTTCGCGCAGTCAGTGCACTCGGCCGGAAGCGTATTCCCACGCTTGCGGAAGAAAGAGGCAAGCTCGCGCGCGAGCCGTCCGCGCGTCTCGCGGTCGCCCATGGAATTGAGACGGAGACGAGAATCAAGCTTCGTGATGTCGGTCGCAAGCGAGCGGATGGCGCGTATCAAAACCGCGTCGGCTATCGCGCGGTCCGCGCCGAGCGCATGGAATTGTATGACGATTTGCTTCGGCGCTTGGCGTCCTGCGGCGATGTTCGTGTGCCAGAGGAAAAGCGGCCGGCCAGTCGACGGTGAAAGGCCCGCATCGCGCACCTGTTTCAGGAATGACGCCACTTCGCGCGCCTGCGGGTCGAGCAGATCTACAGCGAGGCTTTCCGGATACGCCGCCTTCGTGCCGTTTCCGCGGTTTTTATGCGCTGCGGACGCGAGCGATTCGAATCCGTAGTAGGTGCCGACCGCGTGCGCGCGGCGAAGCACATCAGAAGGCTCTATCGTAAGCGTGCTCATTGCGGAAGGAAGGCTTCGCCCGGAAGTACGCCCGCGTGCGCAACCGGATATACGCGCAAAAACGCGCGGCCGATGATGTCTTCCTTAGGAAGCGGGCCCCAGACACGCGAGTCAGAGCTCTTCGGGCGGTTGTCGCCCATCACGAAGTACTGTTCGTTGCCCAAAATAGCGTCGAGCGTATAAGTAGCGTCCTCATCGACGACATACGGCTCAGTGAGGGTCGTTTTCTCGCCATTTACATGCGTAACGGTGACGACGCCGTGGTCTATGGAGACGGTTTCTCCCGGCAGGCCGATGATGCGCTTGATGTAGAAGACGGACGGATTGCCCGGATAGCGGAAAACGATGACGTCGCCGCGCGACGGATTACTGAAACGGTAGGAGACTTCATCGATGATGAGGTAATCCTTGTCCTTGAAGGTCGGGTACATGGAGAGTCCCTCGACAACGAACGGCTGCGCGATGAAGACGCGCACGGGGACGACAATAAGCACCGCGAGAATCACTAGCGTGAAAATCTCTTTAAGTGCTCGCATTGCAACGCATTGTATTCCTCGCATTGGCTGTGTCAAATTTTCGTTCGCACGTGTGTTTTGAAAGAGCGGAAATTATTCCAGCGAATAATTTGCCTTCGCTACGCGGTCGGGTTTTGGCATAGCGCTACGCGCACAAGGATGCCAAAACACCATGCCCGGCAAGCGGGGCTACTCTTCCAAAACTCACGTACTCACTCCGGGGAGAATTAAGGCTGCGTG
>CAZHSZ010000045.1:0-5391 GCA_964535425.1 uncultured Candidatus Saccharibacteria bacterium
CTGGAACGGTGTATAAATCAACTGACAGTGCCGTGACCTGGTCTGTGTTGTCTGGTTCAAGTTCAACGAGTGCCCATGGTAATGGTTTGTGGATTTGGAAAAATTATTTATTCGTTGCCCGTGATGCGTATCTTGATGTTTGTGGTGATGGCACAGCTACTGGTATAACCGCAGCTAATTGGTCATTAGGTTGGAAGTCAATTGACTCAGATGTTTTGTGGCACCCCATGCTGACGTCTAAAAATGACGGAAAGTTATACGGTGGAGCTGGTAGGTTTGTCTATTCATTAGAAGAAAATACCGGTTATACATTTGCTCCTGGGACAGCCGCCACGTTTACTTGGACGCAACAAGCGCTTGACCTGCCCTCTTCCTATCGTATTAAATGTATTGCTGAGCTTGGTAACAATCTCATGCTAGGAACATGGCAAGGTACTAACATTTACGATATCCGAATAGCTGATATTTTTCCTTGGGATCGTTCATCAGTGTCATTTGGTGCGCCGTTGCAGATGGGTGAATACGGAGTACATGCCATGATCAATATTTTAGAAAATTTGTATGTTTTAGCTGGAATTGGCGGCACGGTGTACCGCAGTGACGGAGTAAACGCAGTTGTGATTGCTCAATTACCACAAGACCTTTCAGGTGGTAAATACATTGAGTTTTATCCTGGGTCTATTGCGTCGTACAAAAAGAAATTATTTTTCGGGGTGGGGCAGGGAGGAAGTACCGCAATTCCAGAGATGGGAGTTTATAGCGTAGAGCAGACGGGGAGAGGTAGCGTGTTGAATCTTGAACATACTATTAGCACGCTTAATGACGGTTCAGTTAATCCGCTTAAAGTTACTGCTTTATTGCCGATTAGCAGAGATACCATATCAGTCGCTTGGCGTGATAATTCAAGCTATGGTATCGATCTTGCGAGCAACACTTCGTATGCATACACAACCGATTATAGCGGGTATTTTACTTCGCCAATTTACAAAGTAGGTTCAATTAAAAATCTTAGAACTTTTGAGGAGATTGAATTTGAATTAGCCAAAAAATTAGTAACAGGACAGGGGATTAAGTTGCAATATCGTACTAACACTACTGATAGTTTTTCTGATATCGGAACGTTTGAATTTTCTACGCTTGGCGGAGTGGTTAGTCATTGGGCAATCCCAAAAATTCCAGCGTGTGAAATGGTGCAGATTCGTTGCATGCTTAAGGGAAGTTCTACAACTACACCGCAATTAAAAAATATCATTCTACGTTAAATATGGCGCAAAACTCTTTCAATCCAGAGTTCAACTACTACCCAACCGATATGCAAACGGGTAATGTTGGCGCGCCTGAAAGCTCAGCAGAGAAACCGCAATCAAATACGCCTAGTGTGCAAACAAACCCAAGTAACGTTGTACCTGGTGCTAATGGGTCGCAATTGCCAAATGGAGTACTTAAATCAAGCAATTATGTACCAAATGTTGCTGGTTGGTTGTTAGATAGCAATGGGAATATTTACGGTGTAGCGATCCTTACGCAAGGCGGACGTATTGCGAACTGGTATATCAACACCAACACTATCGCAAGTGGATCAACTGAAGCAGGATCTAATATTTTGCTTGATTCACTCAACTCAGTGATACGTTTAGGCGCCACGTCTGGTAATTATATTACCTTAGATGGTGCTAACCAACGTATTCAGAGCTCTAACTATTCAGCTGGTCTTAATGGTTTTCTTGTATCGCCAAACCTCATTGAAGCCCAAAATCTACAAGCACGCGGTATCATGCAGGGTGCAACGTTCCAGTATGACGTAGTGTCGTGTGTTGGTGGTCAAATGATGGTCGCTAATGCTGATGTGTTAGATGCGGATTTAGCGGCTAATACAACATTAATCATCACTAAAGGAACAACAACGTTTGCGGTGAATGATCTATTTTTAATTCGTGCTTTAGCCTCAACTGGTATTGAAGAAGAATGGTTTAGAGTTATTGAAGTCATAAGCTCGACATCGTACCGTGTAACCCGTGATTTTGCAGTTAATTTTGCAGCAGCTAAAACAAATTTGAAAGGATTTTGGAGGTTTGATGAAAATACAGGTACTTCTGCTCGTGATAGTTCTACAACTGCCAACCACGGAACAATTGTTAATGCTACGTACGTAAATGGTCAATATGGTAAAGCGCTCAGTTTTAACGGTACTTCTGCTTATGTATCTATCCCTGATAATGCAGCGATCAAACCAACAACCGCTTTGAGTATTGCTTTTTGGGTGTATAACCCTGGAGCGGCTTTCTCACAAATCGTTCATCGTCAAGATTTTGCTGCTAAAAAGGGGTACTCTGTTTCAATTGATGCGACTAATCAGATTTCATTTAATCTTGGTGATGGTACGTCGTTCACTACTGCTTATGGCGGGGTTAATTCCGTGCCTATTAACACCTGGACACATTTTGTGTGTACCTGGAGTGGTAGTGGGGTGGCAACAATTTACAAAAATGGTGCTTTGTTATCGGTATCAAGCACATTTACTGGGCCGATTTCCTATGCAACTGGTGACCTTCATATCGGAAAAAATAGCTTGTACGCTGGTGAGTACTTTACGGGGTATATCGATGAGGTTCGTATTTATAACACTGGTCTGACCGCGGGGCAAGCATTGACCATGTATAACGGTGAGTATCCATTATTTTACAAGGGATGTACGATCGCTAAACAAGGAAAAAGTGATTCTATTTCGACGTACAGCGGTGGCTGGTTGCGTCTTATTGGTGAAGGAACTAACTCACCATACTACTCAGTATTTTCACGAACTGGAGCGGCTTTTGATTCGTATCTTGAGGCATGTCGTTTGGGAAATTTAAACGGTATTGGTGGTTTTTCATCTGATACTTACGGTATTTTTATTGGTAATTATTCTTCAGGAAAATATCTATCGTTTGATAATGTTAGTAATGATTTAGTTATTAATGGGTACGTCCAAAATAGGATCGGAACTTTTGGTGGTGATGGTTCTGATGGGGAGTTGAATGTTTCTTCAGGAACAACAACTATAAATTGTGGAGGTTCTAAATATGTTGTTAAAAACTACACCTCAATTTCGATCACGGGAACTGGAAAAGTTGTTTTTAGTAATCCACACTCAACTGGAACGTTTATTGTCCTTAAATCGCAGGGCAATGTAACGCTAACTTCTTCACAAACCCCAATGCTCGATGCATCTGGAATGGGGGCCGCAGGAGGGGCGAGTGTAACGAATGGTGGTGGTATTGCTTTCACTGCTGGTAATAGTGGTACAGCAGGTAAATCGTTGTTTGTTACTGCAAATGGTGGGCAAGGAGGGCAGTCAGCGGCAGGTGGAACGGGCGGATCTAATACGGCAGCGTACCAGCCAAGCGTCGTAACAGCAAATCCATTTATCGCCCTTCATCTTCTCTATGTCGGTGGCGGGGGTGGTTCTGGTGTTGCCAGTCGTTCTTCAACGGCAAATCCTACCGCTACGTCTGGTGCCGGTGGTAATGGGGGTGGTGCAATTTATATAGAATGTAAAGGTTATTGGAATTTTACAACAACAAACGGGATTTCTGTTGCTGGATCAGTAGGTGGAAATGCTACTGGACCTGGTGGAGGTCAAGATGGTTCTGGTGGTGGCGGTGGTGGCGGAGGATCGTTTGTCGCTTTGTATAATTTTCTAACTGCTAATAGTGGTTCGGTAACTACGTCTGGTGGGGTAGGTGGAAATAAATATACGTCCGAAGGTGCGCCATACACAACATATGGTGCAGGCGGTGGTGCTTCTGGCGAAGCATCTGGAAATAATGGAACAGGATCAAGCACTAATGGCGCTAAAACAGGTGCTGACGGTGCAAACGGTTACTCGTTAATAGCAATGAATACTTTAGCAGCTTAAATATTTATATATGGCAGGAACAAATCAAATCGCTTCAGACACTTGGGTGCCGCAAACTGATAAGTTTGGTAACCAAGTAAACCCTGTATGGGCACAACAAGGGAACGGAACAGCCGAACAAGTATCTCAATATAATTCAATGATTCGCGATTTAGCCACTAGAGCTTTATCGACTTCTGGAGCTGGCGCTGATGCGTTCAATTTTGCAGGCTATACGTTGCCTAATAATAAGTATGTGCAGCAGGCTTTGCAGGGTTGGACACCACCGGAGACTAAAGTTCTTGACCCTATTTCTGGACGACTTACAAGCACAACAAAGCTTTCATATGCTGACGCTTTGGCAAAACTTGGTGTTACTCCTGGCACTACATCAACCTACACAGCGGATAAAACATTTGCGCCTAACGATGCCATGGCTGGATTTTCTCAAGAACAAAAAAATGCTTTAGCTGGGTCTTTTTCCGATATTGGCAATCAACAAAATAAAGCGTCATACATTAGTTCGCCGTTAGTTAATAAAACAATTCCTGTAACTAACGATCCTTCTCCTAATACACAATCATTAATTTCTAATACCCCAAAACCTGGATATATCAAAGGTTATGATACTAATAACGGCTACAAACAGGTGTATGTTCCAGCAGGTAAGTATGTACCTGGTATTTCGCTCTATCCCAAACCAACCAACACAATCACACCCGATAAAATGAAAAATGAAACGCCGATTAATGTTCCTGGTACTCCTACGAACGGTGCATCTCCTGTTGGGGCTGGTGAAGCAAACGCAATGATTGCCGGTGGTAAAACAGCAATGAGCGATTTAATCCAGCAATTGACACCGGCACAGACTGATGCTGAAAAAAAGCAACAAGCATTGCTTGACCAGATGGCCTCATTGACTGGGCAAGAAGCGAACAAGGCAGCTGACCAATTAACCGCTGAACAAAGCGCAAATTTGCCACAATTGCGTCAACAATTTGCTGAAATTAATGGTCAAATCATGACCAAATCAGCTGAGTATGACGCACTTGTTAAAGCTCAGGAGGGGAAACCGATTACTATGAGTTCGATAATCGGTTCTGAGCGGGCAATTTTGAACGCTAAGGCATCTGATATTGGCATGCTAACGGCTCGTGCTCAAGCTCTACAAGGACAGATTGAGACCGCTCAAAGTACGGTTAATCGGAGTATTGATCTTAAATACTCTAGTATTGACGCGCGCTTAAACATGTACCAAGCGCAGCTTAACGCTTTACAGCCTACCCTTACTAAAGAAGAGAAAATACGTGCTCAGGCTCAGCAGGTTTTGCTTGATGAGCGTAAACAGGTTTTAGAAGAACAAAAAAATACTGAGAAACAGTTGAGTAATTACAATATCCAAATGATGAGTAAGTATCCGAGTGCGAAAATTAGCATTACGGATAGTTACGAAACGACACAGAAAAAAGTCACTCAAAGCGCAGAATATATTGCAGAAAAGAATAAAGATAGTT
>CAZHSZ010000046.1:0-5060 GCA_964535425.1 uncultured Candidatus Saccharibacteria bacterium
CCGTCGCCGCCCTCCTCCCCGTATACGCATTCGCCGCAGACGCCGCCCCCTCTTTTATCCCTCTCACCTCTATCCCGGGCATACAGGAGGCGGTTGCATCGGACTCGCTTGCCATACTCTTGAACAACCTCTACAAGCTCTGCATCGGGCTTGCGGCGGTCATCGCGGTGCTGAAAATCATTCAGGGGGGCGTCACCTATATGCTCGGCGACAGCGTGACCGAGAAGAAGGAAGCGAAGCACCATATCGCTATGGCGGTCTTGGGGCTCGTATTCATACTCTCCCCGTATCTCGTGTTTAGCGTTATCGATCCAAGAATACTGAAACTTGATGTGGATGTGTCGGGGCTGAAGCCGCCTGCGCCAGGAGGGCACGCAACTACCGCAACGGATCCATCTACGGTCGCACCACTTCCAAACGTATGTACAGACCAGGCTTTTCTTTCAACCATCCGAAGTAACCTAGCGACAGCACGACAAACAACCCCAACTGGGCCACTTTTCATAACGGTTCAAAACCAAACGCAGGTGAACTGCTGCAGCGCAGTCACAGATACCGACGGTTCTCACTGTGTTCCGAAAACAACTCTTGCCGGCTCGGGTTTCGGAGAGCGTGCCGCAACCCAAACCACCTACGGATGCACGTGTACGAGCAGGGGAGTGCCGCGTGCCGATGCTCCCTGGAAAGTAAATGAGGTGAGCGTTCGTTTCGATTTCCGAAACGTCGACGCACCAAGTGATATAAAGAATTCCACCCCGCATACTATGCGGGTAGTGAACACGGCCCAGACATTCCCTACGAAGGAGGCGTGCGAAAGTACGACTGGCTTCGGACAGGCGCAGCTGTATCCTTCGATAACGGGAGGCGCGTACGCCTGTCCACAAACGGGCGGCGGTTACTGCCCGCAGCGTGTAAGCTGGTTAAGGAATCAGACGTTGGCGTCTCTTCCGCCCGATACCCTTACCCTCCAAAGCCGTTCCTGCCTCCAACAATAATATGAAGCGTACCCTTATCATCATTGGTGCCGTTCTCCTGGTTATCGCGATTGGCATCGGCGCGTACTTCCTTTTCTTCGCTCCGAAAAAAGGCGGCATCGTGGTCGATACCGGGCAAAACCCGTTTGGAACAAGCGGCGACTATACAGGAGCCGGAGACGGCCAGCAGCCAACAGGGGATACGGTGAAGACCGGAGAGGAGGTTGCGCCGAACCTCGTACGCATAACCCAGGGCCCTGTTGCCCTCGGCTCCCTTGTATTTTTGGCACCGAAAGAAATCACGGAGGAGGAGGGTCCGGACACCGGTACGAGCTCTGCCGCGAAGGCGAAGAAAACCATTCTTGTCCCCGAGGTCCGGTATGTGGAACGCAAGAGCGGAAACGTATACAAATACGAGTTCAATGAGAAACTTCTTTCGCGCATCTCAAATCGCACCCTTCCCGGCATACAGGAAGCGGCATGGACTCCAGACGGCAAGACGGCGTTCCTCCGATTCCTTTCTTCAAACGATTCCGGGACCGAGCTCGTAGAAACGTACGCCCTTCCGACGGAAAGCGAGGGCGGGTACTTGCTTGAGAGCGGGCTTGACCAGGTCATCGTGAGCGGCACCTCGACCGTCATCACTCTCTTGCCGAGCACTACGGGCTCCATCGCAACGGCAGCGCGCGCGGACGGTGCAAACGCAAAGACGCTCTTCACCTCGTCCCTCTCGTCGCTCAGGCTTTACCCGGCAGGGAAGGGGGTGGGCGCATTCACGAAACCTTCCGCGCAGATGGATGGCTTCGGATTTATGGTAAGTGCAGCCGGTGCATTCGACCGCATACTCGGCCCCTACCGCGGCTTCACCATGCTCCCGAGCCCATCAGGGAAACAAGTGGCGTATAGCTATCTTTCCGGACAAACGCTTGTGGCAAACGTGATGGATACCGCTACCCGCGCCTCTACCGCGCTTCCGGTAGCGCTCCTTCCCGAGAAGTGCGTGTGGGCCGCGGACGAGCAGTCGATATACTGCGCCGTGCCGCGCTCTATGAGCGGTTCATGGCCGGACTCCTGGTACCAGGGAGCGGTTTCATTCTCTGACCGCATTTGGAAAATAGACCTGGTCGCACGCACCGCAGTGCTCGTGGTGGACCCGGTAGCGGTAGCGAACACCGCGATAGACGGCGTCTCCCTCTCGATTGATGCGAACTCGGATGTGCTCCTCTTTACGAACAGGGCGGACGGCTCGCTCTGGGCATATGACCTCTAATTCGTATCCGTTAGGGCGTTTTGCAGGAGTTATCGGGATTTTTCTTTTGCTATTTACCGCTTGTACGCTCTTGCCTGCTTCGGCTTTTGCTGAAGACGCCGCCCCCTCTTTCACCGCACTCACGTCCATCCCGGGCGTGCAGGAAGCAGTGGCTTCACAGTCACTCGCCATTCTTTTGAACAATCTGTACAAGCTCTGTATCGGGCTTGCGGCGGTCATTGCGGTACTCAAAATCATCCAGGGAGGCGTCACCTATATGCTCGGCGACAGCGTCACCGAGAAGAAGGAAGCGAAGCACCATATCGCCATGGCAGTCTTGGGGCTTGTATTCATACTCTCCCCGTATCTCGTGTTTAGCGTTATCGATCCAAGAATACTGAAGCTCGATGTGGATGTGTCGGGGCTGAAGCCGGACCCCGTAGTGCCGCATCCGACCGCGGAGGATTACACTGACGACGGCGAGTTTCTTGGAGACGGAGTAGGGGAGGCTGGAGGCGGAGCGGGGCAGCAGGGCACCGGACCCACGGGACTCAACTGGGTCTACCGCTTTGCGTCAGGAGAATACTTCTTCGTGCTCGGGAGCGAGATTAGAAGCCCTGAGGAAGGAATCAATTGCTACTCTCTCTATGGCGAGTCGCATCGGACCATTGAGGAATGCCGCGCGCAAAAGGCCGAATGGTACGAGGCGGGCGACACGGTATTTCACGACTGCGCGCGCTCCGACGGGAACGATGTGCGTGTGCACATAAATACGGGTCTCCCGATTTGCGAATTCTGATACC
Organism: uncultured Candidatus Saccharibacteria bacterium; assembly: GCA_964535425.1. Taxonomy (GTDB): domain Bacteria; phylum Patescibacteriota; class Minisyncoccia; order Phycocordibacterales; family Phycocordibacteraceae; genus C7867-001. Next base: position 3,027 of record CAZHSZ010000046.1, read on the forward strand.
GCGAGGCGTGAGTCTACACGTGGTGCTCCGGATGCATTTTACGCACCACAAACTCCTGCGCCACCATAAAGAGGTTTGAGGCAATGAAGTAGAGGGCGAGCACGCCAGAGCTGTAGGAGATGAAACCGATGATGAGCGGGAATACGAAACGCGCCTGAAGCGAGACGGCGCGGCCGAACTCTTCCTGCATGGAAGGCGTCTTTGATTCGCTTTTGGGCGGGACCGGAATCATGTACCACGCCTGCAGAAGCTGCGCAGCGGCGGCAAGAAGGGCGAGTATGAGACTCGTACCGGTGAGCGCGAAGGTTCCAAGGAAGAGCGGAGAGAGCATCTCTGGCACCTGCACGAACGAGTAGAGGAGGGCAGGGTCCACCTGAGAGAGCGCCGCATGCTGGGACACGTAGTAGAGCCCGAAGAGGATGGGTAGCTGTATGAAAAGCATCAGGATGCTCGCGAACGGCTTTACGTTGTGCTTTTTATAGAGCGCAAACATTTCTTTCGCCTGCGTTTCCTTGTCGTCCTTGTATTTCTCGCGAAGTTCCTTCAATTCCGGCTCAAGGAGCTTCATCGCGCGCTGGGTGCGCACCGCGGCAAGAGAGAGGGGGAGGAGTACGAGCTTCACCACAATCGTCGCCCCGATAACGGCGAGGCCGAGGTCGCCACCCGGAACCACGTCCACAAGGAAGACGAGGAGGTTGTAGATGGGGAGGTAGACGAGGTTGTGGAAAAGTGAGGCCATATATAGGTATTAATGAGCGGAAACGCGGATAAGCAGGGTGGAAAGCTCCTCCTGAAGCGCCTTATAGGTCAGGCTTGGGCTTCCGGCGCGAGCATAGACCACCAGGAACCTTCCTTCGGCCGCAAATGGCCGTATAACGGCCAACATACGGCGTTTAAGGAGGTGGCGGTCTACCGACCGGCGGGCGACCTTTTTAGAGACTACCGCGGCTGCGCCCCCTGATTTGGCCCCTCCCCAGAGGATAGAGAAATGGGGGGACGCAGCACGATTCCCCGTCCTTCCGCCCGGGAACGTTACCCTCGAGAGGCGGCTCCGGCGGGGCAGCATGGACTACTTGTTTTCGGACGAAACAGTGAGGGATTTGCGGCCCTTGCGGCGGCGAGCAGCGATAATGCGCTTGCCCCCGACCGTCTTGGTGCGGGAGAGGAATCCGTGGGTCTTCGCGCGCTTACGCTTTTTTGGCTGGTAGGTTCGTTTTGGCATAGGCAAAAGTTATACACAGGATAGTAACAAGTTCTCCCCGCCTCGGCAAGGAATCCCCGTACTTCCGCTAATCCACAGGGCACGTATAATACGCGCACGATGAACCGCTCGGATCCGCACGAACTTTGGGAATACATACTTTCACAAGTCGAGCTATCCATTTCTCCCGCAAACTTCAATACCTGGTTTCGCGAAAGCCACATAGTCAAAATAGAAGAGGGGATTGTATACATCGGTGTCCCGAGCCAATTCTTCCGCGACTGGTACCTGAAGAAGTTCAACGCACTTCTTTTGAAAATTCTCCGCTCCGTATCCTACGAGTATCGCAATATCGAGTACCTCATCGTGAAGGACGCCCGCAAACCAAAGGCGGAAAAGCGCGTCGTGCAGAATCAGGAGCTTCCGCTCGATGAGTTCTACATAAACAAGAGCGATAACCTCAATCCGCGCTACACCTTCGATACGTTTGTCGTGGGTTCTTTCAACGAGCTTGCGTACACGGCCGCACAAGCGGCAATAAAGCGCCCGGGCATCACCTACAACCCGCTCTTCATCTACGGAGACACCGGTCGCGGCAAGACGCACCTCATCCAGGCGATAGGGAACCAGTTCAAGAAGCTCTACCCGACGCGAAAAGCCTTCTACCTCACCTCGGAAAAGTTTTCCGTAGACTACACCGACTCAATCGGGGCAGGGAACGCGAACCGTTTCAAGGAAAAGTACCGCCAGTACGACCTCATCATCATGGACGACGTGCAGTTCCTCGCGAAGAAGGAGAAGACCCAGGAAGAACTCTTCCATCTCTTCAACGC
>CAZHSZ010000047.1:0-4571 GCA_964535425.1 uncultured Candidatus Saccharibacteria bacterium
TTCTGAAACAAAACGGCTTCCGCGAGTACTTCAATCCGGAGACCGGGAAGGGACTCGGGGCAAAGGACTTCACGTGGGGGACGTTGACGCTCGACATGCTCGATGACGACATATGAGGTTCCTGAAATTCCGCCGTCTGCTTCGTTGGCTTCGTCGCGCACTCCCTCACCGTACTAGGTGTACGGCTCGGTCGCGCACTCCTAGCCGCCTCGCATACGGCGTTTTTCAGGAACCTCTCGCCCTATGAGCCGCAAGCAACTCGTATGGATGGGATTCTTTGTTGGCTCCACCATCGGGAGCTTCATCCCTGGTCTCTGGGGCGCGGGCGCGTTCTCGTTTGACGGGGTTATCGCAAGTGCGCTTGGCGGTCTCGCAGGCATCTACGTCGGATTCAAGCTTGGCTCGTAGAGGAGTATAGTGAAAGAAGAGAGTCTTTACACGCTAACCTATTTTGTATGAAAGGATTTGTCACCAACATCGAGCAGGCAGCACTTGAAAACGAGGATTTCCGCCGCGTCTTGTATACCGCAAAGCACTGCCAGCTCGTCGTCATGAGTATTCCGGCGGGGGAAGACATCGGCGCAGAGACCCACCAGCTCGACCAGTTCATCCGCGTTGAGGAAGGAGAGGGTAAGAGCGTACTCGACGGCGTTGAGCGCGAATTGACGGACGGTTCCGCCGTCATCATTCCCGCGGGCACGCATCACAACATCATCAACACCTCACAAAGCGAGGCGCTGAAGCTCTATACCGTATACGCACCGCCAAACCATAAGGACGGCACCGTGCATGCGACGAAGGCTGAGGCGGAGAAGGACGAAGAGCACTTCGACGGGGTGACGACCGAAACGCTGTAATAAGCGTCGTTTCGCGGTGTACTACTTCATGCAGGGCGGAGGTTTCCTTATTAGCAGCTAATCAACGAATCATGCGCGATATCGAATCTTCGCCCCTGCGGGAGCGGGGATTCGCGCATCCGGAGTACACTGGTATCTATGGAAGGCGGGGAACCCACCGATGAGGCAATAGCGGCGCGTGTCCAGAAAGGGGACGCGGAAGAGTTCGGCACCCTGATGGAACGCTATCAGAACAAGCTCATGCGCTACGGCCGCCGCTTCCTCGCGGACCGCGAGGACGTGACCGACATCGTGCACGACGTATTCATGCAGAGCTACAAGAACATCCAGAGCTTCGACCCTGCTCAGCGCTTTTCGCCGTGGATATACCGCATCGCGCACAATGCGTTTGTGAATGAAATCCGCAGAAAGTCGCATAGCCCGTTTGTGCTCCCGGACTTCGATACCTTCGTCGGCTATGTGCCGTACGACGACCCTGCGGAAGGGGAGCGGGAACGAAGCGATATGAAGCGCATCATCGAGCGCGGCCTCGATAAGCTCCGCTCCGGGGAGCGTGAAATTCTGGTACTCTTTTACTTGGAAGAGCTCTCCTATAAGGAAATCGCCGAGGTGCTGCAGATTCCGCTTGGCACCGTAGGCGTGCGGGTGTCCCGCGCAAAAGCGGCGCTCAAGAAAGCGTACGGCGCATTGAATCTTACCTATGACTTCTAACCCACACGAGAACCCCAAGGACGCCATCCTCGAGCAAATCCGCACGGGGGCGCTCACCATGCGCCCGAAATTCCATTTCTTCCTGAAGGCGCTTCTGGTCGCGCTCGTCGCCCTAGTCGTGCTTGCCCTTTCCATATTCCTCGCAAGCTTCATCGTATTCGGCATCCGCTTGAACGGAAGCGACGCACTCCTCTCGTTCGGTTCGCGCGGGTTCTTCCTGTTCTTACAGGTATTCCCGTGGCCGCTTGTGCTTGTCGACATCGGACTCCTCATACTGCTTGAAGCGCTGCTTCGCCGCTTTAGGTTTGCGTACTCGCGCTCCATCCTCTACCTGTTCCTCGTGCTTATCATTGTTGTCGGAAGCTGCTCTGTCGTTCTCGAGCGGGGAGGGCATTTCCATGAAGGGTTGTTCGAGCACTCCCGCCGCGAAGGGCTCCCGCCGCCGTTCCAGAAGTTCTACCAGGGCGCGCCACTCCCGCCTCCGCGCGAGCTTGGCATCTACCGCGGCGTCGTCGTGTCATTTGACGGTACGACGTTCGTCATGACTAACGATGACTTCGACGAAGATAAGGATGACGGCATGTGGACCGTCCTCGTACCTGAAGCGTTCGATGAGACCACGATACAAATCGGCGACCGATTCTTCGTTGCAGGCGATGAAGATGAGAACGAAATCATACGCGCCTACGGCCTCAAGGAGCTTCAAATACGCGGAAAGCATCGATGAAATAAAGGGCCAAGATACGGTGTACTAAGGGGGTACCATGACCTACTTCCAATACGTCTGTCTCGAGTGCGGTTGGCTCTATGACGAGTCGCAGGGTCTCCCGGAGCTCGGTATAGCCGCAGGCACACGCTGGGAGGAACTTCCGGACGACTTTAAGTGTCCCGAATGCGAAACGCGCAAGCGTGATACTTCGATGTGGCAGAAACTCGCTATATGAAAAAAGACACCCGGAACTTCATCCTGACGATGGTCTCCATACCCGCGATTCTCGCGGCCGCTTCCGGCGTGCATGCGTTTGCGGTTCCAAGCGTGGAGCAGGAAGTAGCGGAAATCGTAGAGGTGCCTCTTGAGGCGCCGGCCATTGCCACCACTTCAGTAGTCGCGGAACCTGCGAAGAAGCCGGCAGTGCTTACGCCCGTCGTAAAGAAGACGGTTACGCCAGTCGTGGCTGCGCCAGCACCGGTAGTCGTTACGCCCTCGCCGGTCGTGACTAAGCCGAAGCTCACGCCCGTAAAGACGGTAGTCGCTACGCCGAAGAAGAGCCGCACGACGCGCGCAAGCTAACCCTATGAAGCAGGAATACTCCTACGAAGACCGGGTGATGGGATGCGACTTGTTCGTATCCATCGTCGCCGAGAGCGAAGCGTATGCGGACGAGGCCTATGCGCATATGCGTACCATGGCGCACGCGTACGATGCGCAGTTCTCGCGCTTTATGGAGGACAGCGAGCTCTCGCGTCTGAATGAAGCGAAAGATATGGAAGTCTCGCGCGAATGTGCGGCGGTACTCCTGGTCGGGCGCGAGCTCTATGAAAAGACGCATGGCGCGTTCAATCCGCTCGTGCAGGTATCCCGCTACGGCTACGACGCTGATATCAAAGATGTCTTGCTTACCGAGCGGGGGACCGACGAATCTTCCGAGCCCTACGACACCGACTTTGCCTCGGTATGTATTCAGGAGAACCGCGTTGCGCTTGCGGAGGGGCAGGCGGTAGACGTGGGCGGGTACCTAAAAGGGTACGTGGCGGAACGCATGGTCGAGCTTGCGAGAGAAGCGTCCGGCGTCATCGTGAACTTGGGTGGCGACATCTATACCCGCGGGCGCGACCAAGACGGGAACGCATTCCAATTTGATATCGAGAACCCGCGGGCGCCGCACTCTTCCATTACCTTTGCCTACGAAAACGGCGGCATAGCGACAAGCGGCGTGCACCGCAGGCTTTGGTCGCGCGGTGGGATTCCGTTCCACCATATACTCGACGCATCTGGGACTAAGAACCCGGACTCCGACCTCGTGTCGGCGACGGTGCTAGCATCGCGCGGGCACGACGCGGAAGCGTACGCGACCGCCGCACTCGTGCTCGGGTCAAAGGAAGGAGAGCATCTCCTCCAGGAGCAGGGCGCGGAGTACTGCCTCATACGGGACGATGGCACGTTTGTCGTTTCTCCTTCCTTTTCGGCACGCATTGCCGCGTAATACGGTATGGTCACTAAAGCCTATTTCACGTTTATCGAATACCTCCAGCAGTCGCTGCTGTCGTTTTCATTCCTGCTCATCATTACGCTTTCAGTCGTGGCGGCGTATTTCCCTGAGGTTATAGCGGGCGCGCCTACGGCGTTTTTGTTTGAAGTCTCACTGGTTGCCGCTTTCCTCGTGCTCGCCATCCGTCCGCTCGCGGACCTCTTCCCGAACGTTCCCTGGCTTCGTCCGCTCGTGATACTGCGTAAGGGGTTCGGCGTGTTTTCATCCTCTATCATCGTTGCATTCATCTTCGGGAATATCATGGCGGACGCTGCCGGGTATTTCAGCTCATTTTTCTCACTCCGCCATTGGTCCTTTGAGGATTACCACATCCTCGCGCCGCTCGCGGACGTGTCCGCCCTCATACTTTTGGTCACCTCGAATAAGTTCTCGAAGCGCGTGCTCGGACCAAACTGGAAGCGCATCCAGAAGCTCGCCTACGTGTATTTCTATGCAGGCGCGTTCTACGAATACCTTGTACTGAAGGTCGACTTCGCGCTCTGGCTCGCACTCATCGTCCTCTTTCTTTCTTTTTGTGCCTTCGTCTTCAAGCGGCTTCCGAAGGAAGCGCCCCAACCCGTATGAATATAAAACGCATGAGCGCGAAGATTACGGGTGTGCGCGATGTCTCGCCGACGGCGCGCGAGGTTACGCTCGCGCTCCCTGAGCCGCTTGAGTTCATGGCGGGCGCATTCATAAACGTCTTCGTGGAGAAGGAAGGGAAGCGCGAGCGGCGTGCCTACTCCATTTCTTC
>CAZHSZ010000048.1:0-4544 GCA_964535425.1 uncultured Candidatus Saccharibacteria bacterium
GAACGACGCGCGCCAGCTCTGGATTGTCCGCTTGAACGCCGCAGTGCGTGATAACGGCTTCAAGAGCTACAGCACGTTCATCGCAACCCTTAAGAAGAACGGTGTCGCGCTCGACCGCAAGGTCCTCTCGACGATGGCGGTCAGCCATCCAGAGGTATTCAACCGAGTACTCTCCAAGGTCAAATAAAGACCGAGCAAAGAAAAAGCCCCGCTCTCGCGGGGCTTTTTCTTATATTAATGGACCGTGGGTGGTTCAGGGGTAAATCCCGACTTCGGCACCCCTCTTCCGTACCCTGCTTCCCGCAACACTTTAAGCTCGTCTTTTGACATCGGCGTTGTTCGCTCACGTTGTCCGGTCGCCGGATGACGTTGTCCGGCCGCATACTTATCCCACACCTCTTCAAGCGCGGGCTTTTCCGGTTCTTTTCTTTTCGGTTTTCCGAATCCTTCGAATAGTCCTCCCATGGGGGTTATTTTACTATTCCATTTTTGGTAATAGTGAACGCCTGCCCTTCCGTGGGGACAATAGCTTTCACGCCGAGATAGTCATGGATGCGTTGGGCGAGGAAACGCGCTGAGGACGGCTCGCCAAGTCCGACGATGAACGTCTTCGTGCGTGGAAGGCATTTTTCCGCAAATGCGAGGAGTCCGTCGCGGTCCGCGTGCCCTGACCATCCATGGAGCACTTCTATCTTCGCCCGCACTTCCACTTCCTGATGGTCTATCTTCACCACCTTTCCGCCGTCCTGCATCACGCGCCCCGGAGTGCCTGGCGCCTGGTATCCGACCATGATGAGGGTCGACTTTGGGTCCCCAAGATACTTCTGCTCCCACCTGCCGATGCGTCCGCCATGGCTCATACCGGCGCCCGCGATGATTATCTTTGACCCATGCACCTTCTCGATGTCTTCTGACTCTTCACGTGAGCGTGTGGTCGTAAGGAATGGGAAGCTGAAGATATCGTGCCCGTGCGCGATTTCTTCCTTCATCTCCTCTTTGAAATACTCCTTCCCCCACTTCCGATAGATGTCAGTGACCGCAATCGCAAGCGGCGAATCGAGGAATACCGGGACCTCGCGCACTTTCCCGCCCGCAAAGAGCATACCGATTTCGTAGAGCATAAGCTGCGTGCGCTCTATGGAGAATGCCGGCATAAGTATGGTGCCGCCGCGCGCAACCGCCTTTGTCAGTACTTCCTGAAGCTTATCGAGCCGATGCGCCTTCTCCGGGTTCTGGCGATCGCCATACACGCTCTCTATAAGCACGACGTCCGCGTCCGGTATAGGCTCAGCGTCCGGCAGGAGGAGGGCCGGGGAGTTCCCCAGGTCGCTCGTGACGGCAAAGGTGGTGCCGTCAGCACTCTTCACCCGTACGCTTGCCGAACCGAGGATGTGGCCGGTATCACGCAGGTACACGGAGAGCCCTGGCGCGACTTCGGTCTCGGTACGGTATGAAATGGTCTGTACGCGCGCAAACAGCGAAGTGACGTCATGCTCATCGTAGAGCGGAGCAAGTCCCCGATACTTTGCTTCCCCCGCAAGGATGCGCACGCTGTCATGGAGTATAGCCTCCGCGAGATCGCGCGTAGGCGGCGTCATATATATGGAACCTTTGAATCCCTGCCGCATAAGCTGGGGCATCCGACCGATATGGTCCAAGTGCGCGTGCGTGATGACGAGCGCGTCGAGAGAAGGGACGTCGTACGGAAAAGGCGCACGGGTCTCCGTTTCGTTATAGTCCCTCCCCTGCTCAATACCGCAGTCAATCAAGAGCTTGCCTTGCTCGCCTTCCACGAGGAAGTTCGAACCGGTTACCGTTTCCGCTCCGCCGTAGGTAGTTACTTTGAGCGCCATAGGGTCATACGTGCAACCAAGTATACCGTCACCGCGCCAAGCGTATCCATCACGAGGTCGGTCGCCGTATCAAGCGGATAGTTCGCCTCGCGCGGAAGTCCGAATACGAACTCGAATATCTCCCATCCGATGAAGATAGCCGTAAGGAGTGCCGCATACGCATAGTCGCGCCTATGGAGGAGAAACGCGGTAACGAACACCGCAGAAGTCACCCCGCCAAGATAGTGCATCGGAATATCGAACCATACGTAGCGCCAGTAGAGAAAATCGGAGACAGCCCACCACTGGAGCGACGCGAGGAGCGCACTTAGTACAAGTGCCGCGAAGAGCCAAGGGAGACGCATATTGCGAGATTTTAGCATGCTCCACCTACGCAAAAATCCGCTGCTTTCGCAGCGGATTTTTGCGGAACCGTCCTCGGCGGCAACTCATGTATATAGGTGGGTGCCCTCACGGCGTTGATTCGGACCGTTTGCACGGTCGCCTTCAGGCCTGATATCGGACTCCCTGAGTTGACGCAAGTTGCATTGCAAGGACAGGCTCCAGAACAAGTATACATACTCTACTGAGTCAGTTCAAAATGCCTCAGATGCGAGGCGCGGGGCTGAGGGACCCGGAGGCGTATGCGGTATACGACGACGGGGACCGCTGGAGTACCAGCCCGTAACGACGCAGATGAGTATTTTGAACGACTCACTTAATCCATTATTCCGTCGAGGTTCACATCGTAGAGAATCTGTTCCGCAAACACGCGATAGCTCAAGAGCTCACCTTCGGAAAGCCAGAGCTTGATTTCGCGCTCAGCCTCTTCCGGAGCATCCGAGCAGTGGATGAGGTTTCGCACCGCACGATCGTCGACAGCCGCAATCTGGTACGAGTCGAGCGTGAGATCGCCGCGGATAGTACCGACGTCAGAGGTCGCCGGTTCAGTGCCTCCCACAAGCTTCTTTACGACCGCTACGGCCTGATTACCCTCCAAAACCATAACTACCACCGGACCTGCCGTCATGAACTTCACGAGGGCACGGATGATATCCTTGCCGTACTCGATAGCCTCCTTTTCTACCGGCATTCCCGCCTTCGCGCGGTCATCCGCAATACCCTGCCCTTTGCGGGTAAACCATGCGTCGTCCTTGCCGTAGTGTTCCCAGAGCTTCTTCTCATCGAGGAGCGAGAGCTTGAGGTATACGAGCTTCAGGCCCGCACGCTCGAAACGGCGAGTGATTTCGCCGATAAGGCCGCGCTGCACGCCGTCAGGCTTTACGATAACGAAGCTTCTTTCTTTCTTTGGGTGATTGTCCATGTGGTTTTAGTTACAAAATTTGAGGCGTAGTGGTGATCGGCCTGACCGAAGGCGAAGACGCCACATCGGTCAGATAAGTAAAACATAGTCGCTTTGCTCCTTGTTTTACTAAAAAAATCGCCATCGGCGCTCTTATAACGGCACTATAACGCAGTAGCCTAGGTTACGCTACCCGTCCCTAAAGGGCGGTTCCGATGACGGATTCCCCGGGCCGGCGCGTGAGGATATGCGTCGCGTCCTTTTCTATCAAAATAGTGTGCTCGTAGTGGGCGCTCCTGGAGCCGTCCTTCGTCCGGTAGGTGTAGCCGTCAGGAGCGATTACCACCGCAGCCTTGCCGACGTTTGCGATAGGCTCGAGCGCAAGCACCATGCCCTCGACAAGCTCAGGACCAGTGCCTGGATGCCCCACGTTCGCTATCCACGGCTCTTCATGCACGTGCGCTCCTACGCCGTGGCCGCCAAGTACCTTTACGAGCGAGAAACCCGAACCGTCAAACGTGCTTTCAATCGCGTGGGAAATGTCGCCGACACGATTTCCGGGACGCGCAGCCTTAATGCCCGCATAGAGCGAGCGCTCAGTAACTTCCATAAGCTTCTTCGATGTCTCATCCACGTTTCCGATAGCGACCGTAATAGCGGAGTCCGAGACAAAGCCCTTATGTATGAGACCGAGGTCGAGCGCCACGATATCGCCATCCTTGAGAATACGCGGGGATTCGTTTGGAATGCCGTGCACCACCTCCTCGTTTATAGATATGCACAGTGTCGCAGGGTACGGGCGCATGGAGCGCTCCGGCGAGTAGCCGAGAAACGCCGGCTCGTCGCCTCCTTCGCGTATAAGCTTTTCCGCAAGCTCATCCAAGGTTGCAGTCGATACGCCAACCTGTGCCGCCTTCCCCACCTCCTCAAGTATTACGCCGAGTCTGCGGCATGACTCTACGATTCCCGCACGCTCCTCTTCGGTTCGAATCGTCATTTGATTCCCGCGGCTTCGCGGATACGTGCCTGAATTTCTTCCACACTTCCCTCACCCTCTATTTCTACAAGCTTCCCTGCTTCGCGGAACACATTAATAGAAACCTCAGTGAACGTGCGATATTCCTCAAGTCGTTTCTCTATCGCATTGTCATCAGCGCGACCTGACACTGCACTGCGCTTGGTAAGACGATCGATAATTTCTGCATCTGAGACTTTGATATGAATAGCGGTGTACGGGCGTTCGAGCCAATCAAGCACGCTCATGACAATCTTCGCTTCAGGTGCCTTTCTACCGAAACCATCGAAAATAACTCCTGATTCAGGGTCGAGTAAGTCGAGCGCGGTCTTTTGAAAAAGGTAGGTAGCGAACCATTCAGGCATCAAGAGCCCTTGGTCGAGCTCGCTTTTGA
>CAZHSZ010000049.1:0-4181 GCA_964535425.1 uncultured Candidatus Saccharibacteria bacterium
AAAGAGGGGGCGGCGTCTGCGGCGAATGCGTATACGGGGAGGAGGGCGGCGACGGCGACAAAGGCGAAGCGGTGCATCATAGGCCGAATATTCCGGTTGAGCGTGCTTGGCCGAACTGTATGGTGAAGCGCGTCTCAGTGTTGTTTATCGCTTTTGAGTCTTTCGCGCGCGTCCCTATGACCGCGGTCCCCTTCGCGGCCCCGGTCGTGCGCACGGTCAAATCAGGGTCCTGATCGCTGTCCGCACCGTTTAGGGTCCAGGAAATCTTCGGGAGGGCGGCATAGTAGTACGGAACCGCGCGGAACGTCTGCTCATCACCCTGTAGGGCGAATGTTCCCGAAAGGATATGGGCGAAATCAATTCCTCCGAGCGGGTCATTCGCGTAAATGCGCAAAAAAGGATCGACAGGGCTTACCGAGGTTATTCCCTGAGCAACCATTGTCTTGTCCTGCGTAGTCACGGTCACGGTGATGCGGGCATCGCGGTAGCGTACGGGCGCGGTAGCGCGCAGGATGTTTTTGCCGATACCGGACTGGGATTCAAGAATCTTATCTCCGAACTTCCAGGTATAGACGAGATTCGCAGTAGGTATTTTCGTACCGGATGCCGTTTGGAAGTCAGGAAGCGCTATCAGCGTCACCGGTCCCTCGGAAGCAACGAGCCGGGCGCCCTTGTAAAACGGCGGCACGGTGGAGTTTGCTTCTACGACAAGCGCGACATCCGCAGGAGAAAGCGTTTGCGTCATTTCATGGGTTCCGTCCGTGTCGGTCGCGACTACCTTTACGACTGACTTGCTACCGGGTCCGCCCATGGTGAAAGTCGCTTTGCGCTCGTTTTCCGAGATAACCGTACCGTTTACTGAAATTTTTATAGAGCTTCCGTTCAAATCGAACATCGTGCTTGAAATGGTGAGCGTGACTTTGTCATAGGGGCGCGGATACTGCGGAGAAAAGGAAAAATTTATCTCCTGCCCTACCGGGAGTCCCTGTGCATGGACGGGTGCAACGTTCGGAAAGAGAAGCGTGAAAAAGAGTAGAAAAAACGCAACGATACGCATATCGCTAGTATAGCGCGCCGCCGAAAGCAAAAATATTTTTTTTAAGGTCCGTGGGTACTACTTAGACCGCTTTGCTCTGGTCGCTTGCGTACGGGCGGTTATCTTTGGCGGCTTCGGGAGGTTTCGCTGCCCCCTTCCTTTTACGGTCTTGATGGGCGCGCAATGCGTCAAAGGATTTTTGCCCCGTCTTTACGGCCTCCGCCGCAAATCTTGCTTCAGGCGCAACGAGGCCAACAACATCGAGCGCTGCATGCTCCTCTTTTGCCAGCTTCTGTCGACGTACCACTTCGTCTCGTTTTTTCCCATCCCCTGCATCGTCTCGGGCCCTTTGCTGAAGACTCGCCTCCTGTCGGGAACGGGTATCGGGGTCGACGCCCGTCCACCTTCGGTCGAGCCGGCGCGCGTTCCTATCACTCATATCCTTCCCTCCCGCCTCCTGTTGCGCGAGTTTATTTGCCTTCATATCTCCTGTCCAAGAAATAGCAATATTTGCCACAACACCAGCGGTGATTCCTGGAACAATTAAATCCAAACCCGGGATAAATTCAGAACCGAAAGTAAGTGCGCTAACAAAAATACGTTTCATAATACTTTTCAACACACGCCGCCCAACGAAGTGATTTTCGTTGTTATTGTCTGCGAATTTAAACCATAATAAAAATATAACAGTGGACAAAAGCGTAATCATAAAAGCTACCGCAAGACCGGCCCCGACAACAACTGTAAGTACAGAACCTAAAAAAAACTGTAACGCATCAAATCCAAACGCTGTTGCGACCATCAGAATTGCGGTTATAGGTCCGGGGCTCAACTTAAATGGCTTCTGATCTTCACTCGCCATAACTTTTATGAGGTTCCGCCAGTTTCAAGACGATTCTTTTCGTTTTTTATAGCAAGCAATTGAGATGGATCACTCGTGATGATTTGGTCTTCGGTATAGGAAGCGACGATTTTAATCGCGACATGCTTCAGGCCTGCGAAGAAGAGTCCCTCCCCCACCCCGGACTCCAAGAGCAGGAATTTTTCCTCATCGGTGAGATTGAAGATGTCCTTCAAGAGGTCGATGGTGGTCGGCGACTGCTTCAAGAGGAGCTGGATGGATGAGTTCGTGAGAATCGGCTTTCCGTACGGGCTCCTAAGGAAGTCTTCCACGTCCTGCGTGATGGTGGATACGCCGAGATAGTACTTGCGTCCGCGCTTCGCGAGGCTGAAGAGGAAGGACGCGGTGTCCTCCGACTTCATCATCCACCACGCCTCGTCGATGATGAGGAGGCGCTTCTTCAGCTCGTGACGCACCGCGTTCCAGATGAAGTGCGTGACGATATACATCGCGACCGGCTTCAGCTCGTCTTCCATATCGCGCACCGAGAACACGATGAATTGCTTGTTGATGTCGACGTTCGTCGGCTGGTTTAAGAAGCCGGCCCAGGTACCCTTCGTGTATTTGGAGAGGCGCTGGACAAGCGACTCAGAACCCTGCATGCCGGAGAGGACGTTCTCGAAGTCAGAGAGGAGCGGGGCTTCGACGCCCGTGAAGTCCGCGTCGCCCGTGATGTCCTTTAGGGCGTACGTTTCCGTGATGGCGCGATCGACGATAGCGTCTTCTTCCGGAGTGAGGCCGCCGAGCATAATGCGGAACAAGCCTACGAGGTTGATGATGTTCGAGCGGAGGATGTCGGACGGGTTCTCGTCTTCCTTCACGGGTGGCAGGTCGAACGGGTTGATATGGTGCTCGCTTGAGAGTGAGATGTTGAACATACGTCCGCCGGTCGCCTCCGCAAGCGAGGAGTACTCCTGCTCAGGGTCTATGACGATGACGGTGGTATCGAACATCAATGAACGAAGAATCTCGAGCTTTATGGCATAGGATTTACCGGAACCGGACTTTGCGAAAACGACGGAGTTGTAGTTTTCAAGTGAGAAGCGGTCGAAGAGAATGAGCGAGGCATTGTGGCGGTTGATGCCGTAGAGAATGCCCCTATCGCTTGTGAGGTCGAAAGACACGAACGGGAAGATGGAAGAGAGCGGGGACGAGTTCAATTTATGATTTACGGAGAGCTCATCAAGCGCGAGCGGTAACGTGGAGCGGAAGCCCTGTTCCTGCTGGAAGAGTGCCGGCTTCGTGTAGATGAGGCGGGAGTCGAGGATGCCGCGCACGTCCGCCTCAATCTTATCGAGTTCCTCCTTCGAGTTTCCGTATATGGTGAGGTAGAGACCTACTTCGAAAAGCTTTTCCTGGGCCTGCTGAAGGTTGTCGCGGAGCGCCTCGAGGTCCTGGTATGCGGTATCGAGCATCGGGTCGCGAACTAATCCCTTCTCTTCCCTGTCTGCTATCTGGCTCTGCACCTCGGCGACTTTCCGCTGGAAACTGCGGAGCGCAGCCTCGGTCTCTACCGGATGTATGAAAATGCCCGCATCGAAGACGCGTGAGAGGTTCACGATAGGGGTAAACCAGCTGTCGGTGAGGTAGCGCGGGTAGGAAATGGTGTAGAAGGAGCGGGCGAACTGCTCGCCGAGCTCTATCTCCTTTGCGCTTACCTTAAGTGCCGCGGGAGCGATGGTGTCCGCAAGGTTCAATGCGCCCTCCGCATAGATGTCTTTCGGGAGGACCGGCACGATTTGCGGCATACTCATGGCCGCGCCGTCTTTCTGCTTTTTGTTGAGGAAGTCGAGGAGGGCCATATTATTTTTGGTTCATTTGTATCGGCGTCTCAAGCGCGCCCACGTTGAATGAGCGGTAGAGGAGCTCTATCACTTCTTCAGTGCCGAGTTGTACGGCGCGCACACCGCTTGAACCGAGGCTTGAGGCGACGAGCGCCATACGCTGCTCGAGCTGCACCTTGTGCTCATCGAACGACTGCGACATCCCCTCCGACGTAGCTTGCGGCTTTCCCCCGAATAGCGGGAGCGCGGAGGCTACCTGGGTGATGCCTGCCGGCTCAAACGGGACCACCACGTAGAACAGCTTCGTCATAATGTCGGAGCCTTCGATGAAATTCTTCACGAACTGTATGTATTCGCGCACCTGTATGCGCATCATCTCGGTCGCTTGGGAATCCACGCGCTCCTCAAGAAGCGCGAGATACGGGCGGATGTCCATACGGCGGGAATGCACCACGATTTC
>CAZHSZ010000050.1:0-3898 GCA_964535425.1 uncultured Candidatus Saccharibacteria bacterium
GCAGCACCGCGCCCGACGCCGGCGAGGTCTGAAAGTCGTCCGCGATCCGCTCCGGTTCGATGATCTCGAGCGACAGGGGAACCCGAGAGCCGCCGAACGAGCGGAGATGCACGCGGACGAAGATCTCGCCGGCCTCGACGATCTGGGCGAAGAGCTGCCGCTCGAGGTCGCCGAAGTCGAGCTTACCGCCGGTGTGGCAATACTCTGCGCACGACCATTCGCGCCACGCGGCCTCGATGTCGTCGTTGACGCGGTCGTTGCGGTTGCCCCGCGTGCTCTCGACCGCGGCCTGCATCCCGATGCCGGAGCCGATCACGTTGTTGACGACGACGGTCCGGATGCGCTTGGCGTAGGGCGCGTCCCGCATCAGCGCGCGCGACCGGGCTCGCAGCTGGGTCAGCGAGGTGACGAGCTCGGAGTCGGCCGAGTTGTTCGGCGCATACCATCCCGCCGTCAACCGGCCGCCCTTGGCGGCGGCGTACGACCGCTTCTGTGCACGCGCCGGAGGCGGCGAGATCCAGCGCGCGAGGCGGCGGCGCATGTCCTTAAGCGGCACGGCCGAACCTCACGTACTGATTCCGTCCGAGGTTGTTCGGCTTGCCTTCCGCCTGCTCCTCGCGCGCGACGGCGAGGCGCCACCGGTCGCGCTGCCGTTCGAGACTCGCGATCTCGGTGTCGGCGTCCGCGTACTGCATCGAACGGCCGGCGATCGTGTAGGCCTTGACCCCCGCTCCGGACGCCTTCTGCGCCATGACCGCCAGCAGCGCCGCCTCGACCTGGTCGAGCATCTTGCGCGCGAACGTGCGTGCGTCGAGCGCGGTCGTCGGCGTGGCGGTGAAGAGGTTCGGCAGGACGTCGATCTCGCCCTGGTCGACCGTGTGGCGGATCGTGGCGTCGGCGATTTTCTCGACGCGCGCCGCCCAGGTGTAGCGCCCGGCTGCGTAGTACTCGGTGTCGTCGCCGGCTACGGCAACGGCGAAGGCGAGCCCGTCAGCGGTGGCATCGACCTCGAACCCGCCGGCGGCGTTCTTGAACGCGTACGTCAGGGTCCACTCGTCCGCCGGGTAGTCGGACAGGTCCTCGCGGCGCCACGCCCACGAATCGCCCGCTCGGACCGACGTCGGCTCGGTCGTCGGCGTAGTCACGCCGCACCGCCAACGCGGACGGCCGCGCAGGGCGGCTCACACGTGCAACGGGTCGAAATCTCTGGCACATGCGGAAATTACGCATGGGCCAGTGCCAAGTTAAGGCAAAAAGTGGCACAACTCAGTAGTCGCGCACGTTCCACTTCCGCGAAAGCACGCGATAGCCGGTCCGACGCGAGACACCGGCCGCCTTCATGGCGTCCTTGACCGGCGTGCCCTTCGCGATCTCCGCCGCCATGGCCTCGACCTTCTTCTTAGCGGTCGCGCGGTCCACGTAGACCCTTTCGCCGCCCCACCGTTCTCGGATGACGTCTTCCAGTTCTTCGAACGGCGTGCTGCGGATCACCTCGAGCAGCTCGTCGACGAAGCGACGGGCGGCCATCACCGGCGCCATCCGTTGACGAATCCTCCGCGCGGCTTGGGCGCGCGTATCACCGGCGGAGCCTCCTCCTGCGCCTTCGGCTTCTTGATCTCGGCGACCAGCGCGCGCCAATTCGCCCGTTTCAGTCCCGCAAAGACCGCCGCGGCGTATGCGTAAACGCTGGCGTCCAGCGCTTCATTGCGCGCGCTCGACGCCTTAACCCATCGCTTTACCGGCATTCCGCGCACGAATTTCGTCTGTAGCCGCTCGGCAGTGAGTTGCGCGTAGAAATCGTCCGGAAGCCCGGCCGGGAAGTGGACCGCGCCCGCGTTCTGCAGCCGGCCCATGTACCAGCCCTTGATCGTGTCCGAGCCGACCGGCCACAGCATCGCCGACCGCGGCGCCGTGACGCCGCGCACCGTGACGTCGACCTTCGTCGGCCTTCCGATCGGCGGCTTGCCCGGCTGGGACTGCCCTTTAATGGCCAGCGCATGCGCTACGCCGGCCGCGCGCCGCGCGCGCCGGTCCCGGCAGTAGTCGAGCACGTAGCCGGTCATCACGCCGTCGCCGGCGTCGACGCACGTCGCGCGGATGCCGATCGTCCCGCCGCTCTCGTGCACCAGCTTCCGCGAGAGCGCGGCATCCAGCGACGCCCACGTCGACCGATCGGCCGGCGAGCCGAAGATCTCCTCCCACGCCACGAGCCACGCCTCCTCGCCAGGCCCAAAACCCCAGACCGTCAGGGCCAGCCGATCATGCTGGACGTCGCAGCCCGCGGTGATGAGCGACGCGCCCGCCGGAACCGTCCACGGCTCGTACTCCTCAGCGCGCGCCGCCAGCGTGTCACCAGCCATGCGCTCGCCGAGCTGGTCCTCCCACGGCTCGCCGAGGCTCGTGTTGATCCACGCCTTGAGCGTCTCCGGATACGGCTTCGCCTTCAGGAAGTCCGAAACGATCTCTGCCAGACTGCGCCACGGCGAATACGCTTCCCAGATGTGGAACCCAGCGACGCCGGTGAACGGAGCGGTCGCTCGCCATTCGCCGCGCGCGATCATGTCGACGCGGTCGCCGTCGTCCAGCAGCGCACCGCATTCGACGCAGGCGATCTTCGCCTCGTCCGGCTTGTCCTCCGGCCACTGCACCGCCGCCCACGTCAACACCTGGAACGCGTCACAGTGCGGGCACGGGACGAAGTAGCGCCGCTGGTCGGAATGGTTGAAGGCCTGCTCAATGCGCGAGACGCCCTTCACCGTCGGCGTCGACGTCATCAGGATGCGGCGATTCCAGAAAGTCGCCGTCCGCTTCGTAGCGAGCGACACAGGGTCGCCTTCCGTTCCAGCCGAGGCCGGGAACCGGTCCACCTCGTCGAGCAGCACGACACGGATCGGACGCGACGACAGCGACGCCGGCGAATTGGCTCCCGCGATCGTCAGGTGGCCTCCTGGGAATGTCTTGTGCAGCAGCGTATTCCCGCTGCCCTTGCTATTCGGCTCCGCCACCAACCCGCGTAGAGCTGGCGTGTCGCGGACCATCGGCGCGCAGCGGTCCTTACTCCACGCCTCGCCCATCTCGAGCGTCGGCATCACCAGCAGCATCGGCGACGGATCCTGCGAGATGAAGTAGCCGACGACGTTGTTGACGACCTCCGTCTTACCGATCTGCGCGGAGCTCATCACGACGACCTGGCCGACCGACTTGTCCGAAACCGCGTCCATGATTCCGCGCTGGTACTCCGCGCGCGACGTGCGCCAGCGCCCTGCCTCGGCAGACGACTCGCGCGACAGGCGGCGATGCTCATCGGCCCACTGTGCGACGGTGAGCCGCGGCGGCGGCCGCGCGTACCACGCGCCCTGCGCCAGGAGCGTGCTATCGAGGGCTTGGCAGTCCATCACCAGCCACCTCAGCGAGCGCCTCGTGCACAGCGGCCGCCAGAAGCTCCTCGGCCTGCTGTACCTTCCCGGGCACCGCAATCTGCGGCGCCACCTTGCTTGGGATGGCCAGCATGCGCGCCCTGAACGATGCAACCAGCCCAGCCCATGTCGCCCTGACGACCTCGCGCTCGATTAACTCGCCGCGACGCTCCGCGAGCTTCAACTCCTCGGACAGCGCGAGGGCGCGGTCCTTCCGCTCGCGCCAGTTGCGCGGCGCGTCCGGCTCTGCATCGCCCTTCCCGGTTCCCTTGGGCTGCATCTCGGCCGGCTTTCGGCGCGTTACGACGTTGGCTGCGTGCCAGGCACGGATCGCCTTCTCACTCGCCAGCGGCATCCCGCGCGTCACCCAGCGCCGTACCTGCGCCTCATCGACTCCAAGCAATCGCGCTGCGCTCGTCTTGGTCACTTTCGGACTAAATGCCCCGGATTACCCTAGCGGGATTTCGCGGTCGTTTCGCACC
>CAZHSZ010000051.1:0-3512 GCA_964535425.1 uncultured Candidatus Saccharibacteria bacterium
GGCATTCAAGGCGCTCGTGGCTGACGGGCCGATGGGGGACAAGCTCACTGAGGACGTCTTCGCGAAGCTCGTCAAAATTCATTCGCTTGAGAAGAGTGGTGACAAAGAAGGCGCACAGGCGCTCCGCAAGGAGCTCCATGACGAAGGATTCGGATTCGGCGGTCCTGGCGGTCCGCACGGACCGGGCATGCGCGACCGCTAGCTCGAACGCATACGGATAGGGAAGGGATCAAAGCGCGCCATACGGCGCGTTTTGCTATGTAAAGCCGTCTTTACAATACCGCTTTCCTTGATATACTGGTGCGGATACATGCGAGAATACATCGTAAACAAGCTTCCTATGTTCCGTACCGAAAAAGGCATCACGCAGGAGGAATTGGCGGAGCGCGTAGGCGTATCCCGCCAGACCATCATCGCGATGGAAAAGGGGAACTACGCCCCCTCTATTCTGCTTGCGCTTAAGGTCGCGAATGTCTTCAAGGTATCGGTTGAGGACATCTTTAAAATTTCCCATGCAAAATAACTTCATACAGATAGGGGTCACTGGGGTCATCGTGCTTCTGCTTGTGTCGCTCTGCGATCCGTTCATGGTGCTTATGCCACCGCCCGTCGCGATGACGGTCATGCTGCTTGCGACCGTACTCGTATCGCTCTTCGCCGCATTCGTGCTCAAAGAACGCGCTGATGACGAGCGCGAGGCGCTCCTGCGGCTTGAGGCGGGGCGTGCCGCATACCTCTTTGGCGTCGGAGTACTAATGCTCGGGATACTGGTACAAGGGCTCACCCTGCATGAAGTCGATGTTTGGCTCGCGCTTTCGCTCGGCGTCATGATAGTCGGAAAGCTTATTGCGCGCTTGTACGCAGAAAGCCACCACTAGCGCCTCTGCGCTATCCCCAGAAAAGAATGTAAAGTTTACTTTACATCTTTCTCCTTTCCGCCTATACTGCCGGTATTACTTTTAGCGCATACCTATGAACGCATCAAAATTAATTATCGGCCTTGCGGTACTTATCGTGCTGGGCGGCGGTGCGTATTTCGCGCTTTCCACGAATTTGGAAAACGGTTCGATGAAAGAAGAAGGTAGTGCCATGGACAAAGCAGACGACCAGATGATGGGTACAGAAACTATGAACACAGAAGGTGCAGATATGATGCAAAAGAATGGCGATGACATGATGAAAAAGGATGAAGGCGCCATGATGGCAAAAGCAGGAACGTATGAAGCCTATTCACCAGAAAAGCTCGCCCTCGCAGAAAAAGGAAAGGTGGTACTTTTCTTCCGTGCCTCATGGTGCCCGACGTGTCGCTCGCTTGATGCGGATATCAAAGCCCACCTCAGTGCCATTCCGGAGGGCGTCACGATTCTGGATGTTGACTACGACAAGTCAACGGCACTCAAACAAAAGTACGGAGTGACGATGCAGCACACGCTCGTACAGGTAGATGCGCAGGGAACCATGATAACTAAGTGGACCGGCTCGCCGACGCTCGCGGGTATCGTCTCGAATATCAAATAACTATGGCCTTTCTCTTCGTCTCGTTCTTTGCAGGGATACTGACCGTTCTTGCACCCTGCATTCTGCCGCTTCTGCCAGTAGTCATCGGCAGCTCGGCGACGGGACGGAGCAAGCTTACCCCGTTTATCGTGGTGGGTTCCTTAGCGCTCTCCATCATCGCGTTCACGTTCCTTCTGAAAGTCTCTACGGCGTTCATCACCATTCCGCCGGAAGTGTGGACGTACCTCTCGGGCGGCATCCTCATCCTGTTCGGACTGACGCTCGTGTTTCCCGCGCTCTGGGAAAACATCCCGGGACTTGCAAAACTTTCCGCGGCATCGAACAAGGCAGTAGGAAGCGGGTATCAAAAGAAAAGCATATGGGGAGACGTGCTCATCGGAGCAGCGCTCGGTCCTGTGTTCTCGACCTGCTCACCGACGTATTTCGTCATTCTCGCTTCGGTGCTCCCGGCATCTTTCTGGCTCGGGACCACGTATCTGCTTGCCTATGTCATCGGGCTTTCGCTTTCGCTCCTCTTGCTTGCCGTACTCGGTGAAAAACTCATCGGACGGCTCGAGGGATTTGCGGACCCGAAAGGATGGTTCAAGCGCTCAATCGGCGTGCTCTTCGTGGTGCTCGGTCTTATGATTGCGACCGGGTACGAGAAGAAGCTCGAAACCGCGATACTTGAAAACGGATTCTTCGATGTCACGAAAATTGAGCAAGGCCTTTTGCAAAACACCGATGACCAGTCAAACAGCCTTATGCCTGAGACGCTTCCGAATGGAACACCTATCCCGCAGGCGGTAACGGAAAGTGCTGGAGATACGTATCTCTCGCTTCAGGAGAAATCCGCGCGGTATCCGAAAGCTCCCGAGCTCGTAGCGCCGGACGCCTATCTGAATACCGGCGGCGTACCGGTAACTATCGGTCAGTACAAAGGGAAAAAGGTAGTGCTTGTCGACTTCTGGACGTACAGCTGTATCAATTGTCAGCGCACCACCCCGTACCTAAACAGCTGGTATGACAAGTATGAGAAGGATGGTCTCGTCATCATTGGGGTGCATACGCCGGAATTCGGGTTTGAAAAAGTGACCAGCAACGTGCAGGAGGCGATTGGAAAAGAAGGCATTGAATATCCGGTCGTGCTCGATAACCAGTACCAGACCTGGAACGCCTATAAGAACCAGTACTGGCCGCGCAAATACCTGGTGGATATCGACGGCTACATCGTCTACGACCATGTCGGCGAGGGCCAGTACGCGGAAACGGAACAGGCCATACAGAAAGCGCTTATGGAGCGTGCAGACAGACTTAAGGACGGAACGGTGGTCCCCGGAGGCACGGTGTCGGTGAAAGAGGTGAAAATAGAAGCGGGAAGCGGTGAGACGTATTTCGGCGCCGGACGAAACGAATATCTCGCGAATGGAACACCCCGTACGGAAGGAAAGCAAACGCTCGAGTACCCGCTTGTGCTCGCCGGGAACCGCCTGTATCTTTCGGGCCTTTGGGATTTCGATAAGGAGTATGCGAGTGCCGCTAAAGGCGCGAGCATAAAATATGTCTACACCGCGAAGAGTGTCTATCTGGTCGCGAGCGGGGACAAGAGCGCGCGCATCACGGTCTTGCGCGACGGGGTGCAGGTCACTGCGGAGCGCGGCGCGGATGTGGATGCTTCAGGCGGTACGACGGTTACCGATTCACGCCTCTATAAACTTATTGAGGAGAAGAGCGCCGGTACGCATCTTATAGAGATACGTGTAGAGGAGGGGATACTGAACGCCTTTACCTTCACCTTCGGGTAGAGTCAGCGTAAAAACTCCGCCTGCTTCGTTGCGGGCCCCGCCCGGTTCATTCGCCGTATAACTCATACGTCTCCTTCACCGGACTGCCCGCGCCTCGCATCCGGAGCTTTTTCACTAACTCTATACCTGCTCCTTGCTTGCGGGTCCGAGAGGGCTTAGGGTGAAGGGAATGAAAAAAGTAGACCCGATGCGTTTCGATGTCATCGTGAT
>CAZHSZ010000052.1:0-3110 GCA_964535425.1 uncultured Candidatus Saccharibacteria bacterium
AAACTATTGACATGCCCGACACGAGGCCAGTCAACTAAATGTACTGATTCGCCACCCGTTAACTTCTGATACAGCTCTTCAGCTAAGAATGGAGTGAATGGGGCCATAATCATGGCTAGTTGAACCAGCACGTAGTGAAGTGTACGGTAGGCTTCTTGCTTATCTTCATCATCATCACTCTTCCAAAAACGTCGTCGACTCCGTCGAACGTACCAATTACTCGCGTCATCGATAAAAGGCAGAATTGGTTTCATGGCGTTTGGCAGGTCGTAGCCATCCATATGCTTCTCTGTTTCGTGTGTTAGTTCATGTACCCGACTAATAATCCAGGCGTCGAGGGGATTATTGCACAGCTCAGTTGGGTCGGTATGCTTCCCGTCCCACTCCCAGCCGTCTACCTCGGCATACATAGTAAAGAAGTCATACATATTCCAAACCATCGAGAGCTTACGAGCCACGTCTCCAACTTCTTTATCCTGTAGTGTAAAGTCCTCGCCATTTAATAGAGAACTTGAAGCCAATAAATATCGCAGGCTATCTGCAGAGAACTTATCCATTAGTTCATTAGGGTCGGTATAGTTGCCGTAGCTTTTACTCATTTTCCGACCATCATTGCCAGCGACATTCCCTGTTACGATGACATTCTTAAATGAATTTTCACCAAAAAGGGCTACGCTCATGGCGTGCATGTAGTAAAACCAAGCACGAACCTGGCCGATATATTCGACAATGAAGTCACCTGGAAAGTTGGCCTCAAATTTTTCCTTATTTTCGAAAGGATAGTGAAACTGAGCAAAAGGCATGCTGCCAGCCTCGAACCAGCTATCCATCACCTTGTCGATACGTTTATAACTAATTCCATCAATTTCAAACGTAATATTATCTACCCATGGTCGATGATAGTCATCTAACTCCTTACCGGATAATTCTTTAAGTTCAGCGTAGCTACCCACCACCTTTACATATTCCTTGCCATCACCGTCTGTACCCTTCCATACTGGCATAGCCGTTGCCCAGAAACGATCTCTCGACAGATTCCAGTCGGGAGCTTGTTCTATGGTTTTGGCAAACCGTCCTTTCTTAACATGAGGTGGAAACCATTCGACATTGCCATTCTTCTGCAACATTTCTTGACGCTGGCTATCGATATCCATAAACCAACTGGGATGGGCACGATACATAAGTCGAGTGCCACAACGATGACAATGCGGATAACTGTGGCGATAGTAATCAATTTTCCATACCACGCCCTGTTCTTTTAGCTCTTTAGCGATAGGCTTATTAGCTTCCCACACGTTCAAGCCTTTCCAATCACCTTCAGTGTAATACCCATTCTCATCGATGACATGCACCACGGGAATAGTATATTCCTGAGCCAATACAAAATCTTCCTCACCATAAGCTGGCGCGAGATGAACAATGCCAGTACCACTTTCTGTGGTCACGTAGTCTGCATCCCATATCTTATGAGCATTGGCGCCTCGGTCCGCAAACAATGGTTCGTAACTCTGACCAATTAATTCGTCACCCTTAAATGACCGGATTACTCTATGGTCAAGTACTACATGCTTTTCATCAGTTAAAGCCTTCTCCAGTAAATCTTTGGCGAGAATCAACTTCTCGCCATTGACTTCTACTTCAACATAATCAATCTTACTATTGATAGCTACGGCCGTGTTGGCAGGCAAGGTCCATGGTGTAGTAGTCCAGGCCAGCACAGCTGAGTCATGGCCAGTTAACTTAAATTTCACATAAACACTTGGGTCCGTTACGTCTTGATAAGCGCCTGCATCCATAGTAACTTCCGCCTTGGACAGTGGCGTGGCGTCAAGGGTGCAATACATAAGCACCTTTTCCCCTTCATAAATCTTACCTTTCTCATATAGCTCCTTGAATGCCCACCAAACAGATTCCATATAGTCTTTGTCCATGGTCTTGTAGGCACCCTTAAAGTCAACCCATCGGCCTATGCGATCAACGACATCTTCCCATTCGCTGCTGGTCTGTACCATATTTGCACGACACGCATTAATGTACTTCTCAATACCATACTCTAGCACTTCTTGGCGACTATGAATTCCTAACTTCTTTTCGGTATAGCGCTCAGCCGGCAAACCATGACAGTCCCAACCCCAAACACGTTCGACGCGTTTACCTTTCATCGTCTGGTAACGCGGCACAATGTCTTTGATCACTGAGCTTAGTAGTGTTCCATGATGTGGCGAACCAGAAATAAACGGAGGCCCATCGTAGAAAACATATGCATCATCCTTTGGTCGTTGCGCAACCGACTTTTCAAATGTTTTATTTTTCTTCCACTGCGCTACAAGGTCTTTTTCATATTCGAGAGCTCGCCGTCTCGTCCCTGCTTTAAATTTCATCACGTTCCTTTCAAATAAAAACCACCTCTTTTGACTGCCAGATCCCGAGTTATTACGGGAGGTACCATCTGGCTTCCAAAAGAAGTGGTTCTCTGACACCTTGCAAATATGTTATGAAGGCGAACCATCTTTTAGCTCTTATTTCCGACTTACGGGTCGTACCGGTTGGGTCTACTGGGCGTTTTAGGCTGTTCTTCCAACTGCATTCGTGGGTGATAACCACTCACCTACTGCGGCGTAGGACGCATTTGTAATTTTTACTATATCGTAAGTTAGAATATTTCTCAAGATTTAACGGTCTTGAGCGTAGTATGATAATTCGTTGATCAGCGGAAGGATTGGCCCTTGCCAAACCCTCAAAACATTTCCCGCATCGCCCAGTGCCAAAATTGCCGGATACTGTACTATATCATATAACGTTGCAGTCGCTGCACCGTCTCGCGTATCTAAACTAACCAGTTCAACTTTTTGATTTGTCTGCCGCGAAAAATCCTGGGCATACGTTTCAACTGTCCGGGCGTGATCTGAACGAGGATGGTATAACATAACCACTTTCATCTGTTTTTAAGTGTACCATACCAAAACGGGACCCAACAGATGTCGAGTCCCGCCTAAACAGTCTATGGTGCCTGTCTCTTAACTACAGCCCGTGGTACTACCACAAGCCGTACAGACGTAGCAACTGCCTGCTCGTTGTGTCTGGTTACCGCAACTATAACATAGTGGTGC
>CAZHSZ010000053.1:0-3093 GCA_964535425.1 uncultured Candidatus Saccharibacteria bacterium
ACCATGAGTCATCTAACTGACGCTCAGAATCTCGAGCTCAATAGTGCTATCAAGAACGCGTTACAGCGGGGGGTGGAAATGCGCTGGCAGCGCCGGAGCGGATCACGATCAACGGTGGAACTGGTATCGGTGTTCTCGATGTTTAACGGCACCGAACGCACCAGATCGCTTTATCGCACCGACAGCCCGTACGGGCCAATCAGCGCGCGGACGATTACCAACATGGTTCGTGCGCTGGGCGGCACGATAAGCGACCCTGAACCCGTGTTCCAAGCAATCAACAATCCCGATGATCCCGACGATATAAACAACCGTGCTTATCGGCTCCGCACGATCTGAACCCCGACGGAGAGAATCTCATGGCCATCTTTAAGCGCCTATTCTACAAATTGTGTCCGTGGTGTGGCGGCAGAGGCGGCGGGTGCACGTTCTGCGGAGGGACGGGTATCAAAGCTCAGAAGCCTATCACAGGAAGTCGGAGAACCTATGACGTAGAGCGAGGAATCACATGAACATCAACCGTTTTCTGAACCTGGTCACGGATATGCGTCGGGCGCAGCGCGACTACTTCCGCACGCGTGACAACTCGGTCCTCTTGCTTGCGAAAAACCTGGAACGGCAGGTGGATGACGCGCTGAACGAGATCAAGGACGCATCTCCCCAGATGGAACTATTCACCGAAGGCGAGAAGGAGGGATGATGCTGACACGACGGATGCAGGTGCAGGCGGTGGCTGATCGGTTGGCGGGGATGGCTGACCGGACGGGGACGAAGCTGCGGGAGTTCGAGGAGCCGTGGCGAACGTGTTGGCAGGCCCTGGGGAAGACCCAGGGCGGTCAGCAGGCGCTGTTACAGGCGCTGCAAGCCTACCCTGATCGTGAGCGCAATGAGATTGTGCAGGCGATCCTGGCTATGGCGCCTGGGCGTGGTCTGCCGGCGTTTCAATCGTTGGCGGATTTGGCGGCGGATTTGACGCCGGTGACGTGGTTGTGGCGCAACTGGGTGCCGCGCGGGATGCTGAGCCTGTTGGGCGCGGTGCCTGGGGCGGGCAAGTCGTTTGTGGCGCTTGACCTGGCCAGGCGGATCATCGGCGGGGAAACCTGGCCGGATGGGTCGCCCATTGAAGATGGCGGCCGGCCGGTGATTTACATTGACGCGGAGGCGGTGCCGCAGTTGCTGAATGAACGGGCTATGGCCTGGCAGATGAATCGCAGGCTGCTCTATCTGATGCTGCCAGAAGCGAACCGGCTGATTGATTTCTCGGCCCAGATGGATCGGGATCGGTTGGTTGAGATGTGCCACGTGATCACGCCGGCGCTGATCGTGGTGGATTCGCTGAGCAGCATCTCGTCGAAGGGCGAGAACAACGTGGACGACGTGCGGGCGGTGTTGGGATTTCTGAGCCAGGTCGCGGTGGATTTTGGGACTGGCATGATCCTGATTCATCACTTGCGCAAACGGATGCCGCTGCCGCTGATTGATGAGTTGTCGGCGGATGATTTCAGAGGGTCCGGCCACATCATTGCGATGGCGCGCAGTGTGATGGGTTTGAGCGTTGTGAAGACGGAAGCGGAACAGGATCGTAACGGGCCGCGGCGGTTGCAGGTGGTGAAAACCAACCTGGCGGCGTACCCAGATGCGCTGGGCGTGGAGTTTGTGCCGCTGCATCCGACGGGCGTTTTTCTGAGGTGGGGCGCGGCGCCGCAGGCCTATGAGGAGCCGACCCAGCGGGATAATGCAACCGATTGGTTGTTGACGTTGTTGGCCGATGGCCCGATGAAGGCGTCTGATGTGGTGGACGCGGCCAAAGAGCAGGGATACTCGCGGGCGACGGTCTACCGTGCCCGTGAGGAACTGAAGGGGCAGGTGGTCAACACGATGGGACGCAAGCATCGTGAAAACTGCTGGGCGCTGGCCGGAACGGTTGATGATGTGGCGGGCGAGTAGTTTTTTTACTGTCTCAGTATCCAGAGTATCACTTGTTTTGATACCCCCTCCATGAGACAGGCTGAAAAAAAGCCGTGAGACAGTGATATTAGTGAGACTGATACTGATCGAGGGGCAAAATGGACGTGCAGGCGTTGGTTCAGCAGGTTGATTTGATGGCCCTGGCGCAGGCGGCCGGGGCGGATTTCGACGGGCGGCATAGCTCGCGCTGTCCGTTGCACCAGGGCGACAATCCACACGCGTTCCATGTTTACCAGCGGGATGGGGTCTGGCGTTGGCATTGCTTTACCGGCTGCCAGGCAGGCGGCGATGCGGTGGAGTTCGTGAAGCGGTGGAAGCGCGTGGATTTCAAGGACGCGGTGGAGGAATTGCAGCGGTGGATCGGCGGCACAGCGGCTGCGCCGGCAGCGTCAAGCGGGCGTCAAGCGGGCGCCGAGCGGGAAACAGCGGCGCCGTCAGCGACGTGGCGCGAACGGGCGCAGGCGTTCATCAGTTGGGCGCAGGATCAGTTGTGGATGGGCGCC
Organism: uncultured Candidatus Saccharibacteria bacterium; assembly: GCA_964535425.1. GTDB lineage: Bacteria > Patescibacteriota > Minisyncoccia > Phycocordibacterales > Phycocordibacteraceae > C7867-001. Next base: position 2,472 of record CAZHSZ010000053.1, read on the forward strand.
AGCGAGGAGATTTGGACGTACCTGGTCGAGCAGCGCGGGCTGGCGACGGAGACCATTGGGGCGTTTGGGCTGGGGTGGAATCCACGGGAGTGGATGGATCAGCCGATTCGTTGGGGCCTCAACCAGGACAGGCCGGTGCGGGTGCCGGCAGGGATCGTGATTCCAGGTTGGCAGGATGACGGGCTGTGGTACGTGAAGGTGCGGACCAATGGCACGCCGAAGTACCTGGGGATCACGGGCGGACGGGCGGCCCTGTTCGGGGTGAGCAAGTTCGAGCGGCGGGAAACGCTGCTGCTGGTCGAGGGGGAGTTCGATGCGATGCTGACCTGGCAGGTCATTCGTGACCTGGCGAACGTGGCGACGTTGGGCGGCGCGGGAACGCATCTGACGACGGGTGAGATGGCGACGTTGGCGGCGTATCGGCGGATCGTGGCGATCTATGACGATGATGAGGCCGGGCGCAAGGGAGTGGCCTACCTGCGGTCGGTATCTGATCGGATTGAGACGGCGGTGCCGCCGGCGCATGACATCACGGATGCGTGGCGGGCGGGTGTGGACATCTGGGCGTGGTTGGAGAAGGTCGCGTGCTAACAATGTCTTAGATGGCGGAAGGGGGCAGGAT
>CAZHSZ010000054.1:0-2416 GCA_964535425.1 uncultured Candidatus Saccharibacteria bacterium
ATGCTCGCCATATCTCACCAGCTCCCGAAGTCGTTGAAAACGAATCCGCCGTAATAGTCCTCGATCTCCTCGCATTCCTGCGGGAAGCCCCTCGCCAGCTGCGCCTTCGCCTCCTCGTATTTCTGCTGGAAAAAGGAGGCCGCGTTCGGGTCTTCCATCAACAGGAACTGCGCCGCAAGACCGTAGGGAAGAACCCCTACGCAAATCCCGTCGTCCAGCGACACCGTGTCCGTCATCGCCGACGCATAGGAAACCACGGGGCGCTTCCCGTCGTCCGTCGCGGAAAACGTGTCCGAATAAGGCGCGAGCTCCGTCTGGAGGATATTCACAATATCCACGGCCCTCGCCTCGTATTCGCTTTCGTCCGCCGTGTAATCGGCGGTGCTTTTGTTGTCGATCAGGCTCATCGCCGTGTCAAAGACCTGCCGAACCGTCCTGCTCACCGTTTATATCCTCCTGCCGCTTCTCGTCTTTTATCCGAAACCTTCTCCGTCAGCAGCCCTTACGTCCGCCCTTGCCTTTTCCTTTGCCCTTCGTCGCCATGCGTATCATCTCCGTTCTCCATTCATTTCCGTCACGCAAGATCCGTCAGCATGGCGGCCCACGTTCGTTTTCCCACCACTCCGTCCCAGTCGGATTGCGAATCCGGGAAAAGCTGTTTCTGCATCGCAACGACCCCGGCTTTGGTTGCCTTTCCGAAATCTCCGTCCACCGCCATCGTCTTGTCGATGCCCCTCGCATAGATGATCCGCTGCACCGTTTTGACCTCCGGCCCTGCGCAGCCCTTGGAAAGTTCGTGAAGCCCGTACACGTCGTCCAGCTTTTCGCCGTACTGCTCTCCCGCTACGCCCGCGGAATCCCCTCCGGCATCGTAGACGGGCGTGCAGTATCCGTAGATGTATCCGCTCGTCAGCAGATAGCTTCGCTTGCGGCACATGTTGGAGCTGTTTCCCTCGATGGTGTAAACGTATCCGCCGGAGACGGAGCATACCATGCCGGTGTGGTCACGGCTCGTCCCGTTTCCCGTGAACACGATCAGGTCGCCCGGGACCGGCGTATAAGACCCGCCTTTCGCCTTGCTGTAGTGGGCGCATCCGGCGGCGTTCGCGTCGTCGAAGATCGTGCCGCAGTTGTAGTGGGGGAACCGTCCCCACATCGCCGTTTTAGCCTTGCTCCAGTCGCCGCCGCACGCCTCCAGGATCGCGAGGCTGTCCATCATGGCGCACCACGCCCCGGACGGCCCGTTGCAGCCGAAAAGCTTCCCGGCGTAGGTGTAGTTGTTGCTCCCGGCGTTTGCGTCGAACACCGCCTTGTCGCGCACCAGATAAGAGGCAGTTCCATCTGCCTTCTCGTGATAGCCCTCCCACCACAGAAACGCCGAAAGCGCCTGGGAGGCCGTGCAGGGGGCCATGTTACTGCACCTCCGGCAGTCCCGCGAGGCTGGTCAGCAGCGACAGGATGCCCGCCAGCACGGAGGCGGACGCGACCAGCGCCCAGTTCACCTCGCCCAGCGCCGCGCTGGTCCCGATGGTGGCGATGGCGGTCTGCGCCACCGTTTTTACGGCCCGCACTCCTGCGGCCTTGATCCATGCCTTGAAGTTCGTCATTCTCGTTTTCCTTTCCTGTCCTCGATAACGGACAATCTCGTTTCGTGATCCGCGATTTTATCGTCGTGATCTCCGATCTTGTCCCAGATCCGTGCGTGAGACGCGGTATTCTTCTCCGTCAGATCCGCAAGATTCTCTTTGAGCGCGTTCACGCTATCGGTCAGCGTCGTGATGCTTGTGGTGAGATTCACGGCGGATTTTACGAATACCGCCACCAGCCCGACCAGCACGACGATTACGCTTACAACTCCCCATTCCGTCATAGCGAGATCTCCAGTTTCTTGATTTTTTCCCGGATCGCCGTCCGGGCCGTCAGCACGTCTTTCAGCTTTGTCGCGCCGCCGATCAGCGCCGCAAGAAATCCCGTCAGCGTCGTGGCGGAAAAGAGAGCCTCCAGCGCCTCCAGCACCGCGCCGTCCGTCCCGGCCAGCTGATCTTGCAGGGCGCCGGTTTTTTCCTGCGCCTGCTCCGCCGCCTTCTGCGAAAGCAGGGCGGCGAGCTTCGTCTCGTCCAGGACAAGCCCCGCCCCGGCCCACCGGTACGCCCCGATCCGCGCCCCGGAAAGATCGATCCCGTCCAGATTCTCCACGGGCGTTCCGTCCGTCTGCGTGTCGGAAACGCAAACCAGATACCCCTGTGCATCAAAAGTCAGATACTTCATACTGTCGCCCCCAGAATGTACAGCGGGATCGCGTAGGACGCGGCGCTCGTTTTGGCCGCGTGGGTCACGCGCATACCGGTCCCGAACGTGACCAGATTGCTGCCCCGGTTGATCGTCACAGGCCGCCAGCACGCGGAGATGTACGTCT
>CAZHSZ010000055.1:0-2326 GCA_964535425.1 uncultured Candidatus Saccharibacteria bacterium
GCTCGGGCAGAGCGGACGGGACGAAACAGGGCGGCTACATCGTCCTCGTGGAAGCGTAGACCGCGTTTGCCGATGCGGTAGGCGGGCAGTTCGCCAGACGCTACGAGCCGGTCGATTGTTCGAGCGGATAGTCCGGACGTGTTGATTACGTCTTTGCGTTTGAGAGTTGGGATCTTTCCCATAGTGGGCACCTCTTGGGCATGTTGAGAACATGCACCCGACTGAGGTGCCTAGTCGCTGGAGGTAAGCCACTCGCAGCGCGGCATCGGGATCTTTCTCCCGTGTCAGTCGCCGCTAGACGACATGTGACGAACAATAGCATCCAACTCGGTCAGGGATACGCGGCAAACGCCAGCGGGGTCTCCGTTTTTCTTCCGGTGAGCGTAGATACTGTCTAGCGCTCGGAATAGAACCTCTGAGCGCAGTTTGCTGGACTTGGGGCACGCGGGGCACTTCAAGTCGTAGCGTGTGCGGATGGGTGTCCCGTGGGTGACGGGTTCATGGCCGTGACCGGGCAGGGTGACATCGTGGTAACCGTCCGGTCTTTGACCTGTGGGCACTTCGAGCCAGTCCTCGTCCGACATCATCGGGCCAGGTGTGCCCTCGGAGACTCGCACGAAGTTGGTAACGGCTCTGGGCTTGGAGTGCCTTGGGTCGTTGCAGACGATAAAGACCGTGGAATCCGAAGGGTTGGGTTTCATTGCGCCCCCTCGGCGGTCCAGCCTTGAGCCTCGGAGCGTAGCCGCGCCAGCTCTGTGAGTCGGTCGCTACTAGAACGTTGGTAGCGCAGCGCAGCGGTCGAGGTTGCGTGTCCGCCAAGCGCCATGAGTTCGGCCAGGGTCGCACCCAAGCGGGCGGCCTCGGTTAGTGCTCCGTGTCGTAGGTCGTGTAGCCGCAGGTCGTCGCGGCCCGCAGCGCGTCGAGCCTCGTACCAGCCGCGGCCGGCCGTGAGTTGGTTCCCGTCTTTGTCGAACGTGGCAGCGTGCCCGTAGAACGTCGAGGGCGCTAGGTAGCCGCCATGGGTTCCGGGGAATAGGCGACCAGTGCGACCCGGCTCAGTGTGTTCGAGCAGATGCTTACGGACCTCGGGGATTAGGTGCGGGGGTAGTGGAATGTCACGCGCTCCCGCTTCGGACTTGGTGCCTTTCACTACGGGGCCAACAGAGCGGGAACGTGCCACGGCTCGGCGTACCCGGACCATCCCGTTCTTTAGGTCTAGGTCTGAGCGGCGCAGCTCTGCCAGCTCACCGAACCGTAGGCCGATGCCGTCAGCGAGCAGTACCAGCAGCCGATGAGCGGGCGGCATGGCCGCGGCTATTGTGGCTACTTCCTCGGCCGTGGCTAGTTCGGCGCGTGTCCCTCGGGGTGAAGTGCCACCCCCTCGGATTCCGCATGGATTGAATGGGATTCGGGGCTTGCCAGAGTTCGCGGCAGGATCCGCAGCGGTCGCCAGAATCGAGCGCAGTAACGAGTAGGCGTGTGCTCGGGTCGTTGGCCGGTCAAGGGCAGCAGCGTCGTACCAGTCGGCTACATGCTCGGGAGTTATCTCCCGTAGTTCGAGGGTGCCCAGGGTCGGCAAGACGATTCGGTCTAGTAGGTCGGCGTAGTGGTCACGGGTCCGGTCTGCCAGGGGCCGGCCCTTGGTCTTGCGGGCAGCGAGCCAACGGGTCGAATACTCGGCCAAGGTTGGGGGCTTGGTGGCGCGTTCAATCTTGCGGATACGTTCCAGCTCGGCTCGGCGCTCAGCCGGCGGGATCCAGTCGCCACTAGTAACGGTTCGCCGTTCGAGGGCTAACCACTCCTCGGCAGCAGCTTGGGTATCAAACGTTATTGGCGCGGGATAGCGCACTAGGTCCGGCCCCGTGTAGCTGGCTTGATAGCGGCCGCTGGGCAGTTTGCGGATAGCCCCCCAGCCTCGCCGTGTGGTTGCCCGCTTGGTCCTCTTGGTTGCCATGTCGCCCCCTTGGTCGTGCAATAACGTGCAATAGCAAATGCAGTCTACGGCATTTTGTGGCTACTTGTGGCAACACAATGAGGGGAGTGGATTACGCCTCTGACCTGCGGAAACACTGCATTTGTGCTGGTCAAGTGCCTAAGCGCCAATCGCTCCGCGTACAAGTTCGAACCCAGTATCGCCCACCGAGTAGAAATAGCCTCTGACCTGCGGAAATGCGAGTCAGGGGCTATTTTCTTTTCGCCCGCGTGCAACATACGTGCAATAGCGGGTCACGTTTTGCGGCTTGATTTCGCTTCGAGCTGGTCGGGGGGGCAGGCAATAACTCCGGCAAACCAGGGATAGCGACCCCGCATCTCAAGTTTTTTTCGC
>CAZHSZ010000056.1:0-2244 GCA_964535425.1 uncultured Candidatus Saccharibacteria bacterium
TCACTTGTAACTCGGATTTTGGTTGCGTGTTCAAACACATATCTCACACATGTGTCAGAAATAAATTTTGAAAAAGAAAAACTTCGAGATGCTACATGTACAATATTTTCAGTAATAATATACACCTTTTTCTTGAATCTTTTTCCGAGCAACACCGCAATCAAGCCTGATAAAAATGGAGTATCTCCAACTATGATATTTGGACGTAAATGAAATTTCCATGTGAGTTGTGTATAAGCAATATGAAATGCCTTCACAACATGAAGCAATCCACCAAAGACTGATGTTGGGTAAATCCATACTCGTTCGTGTGGGTGTATCACTTTTTCTCCGTGAAGCGCGTTTCCAAGCACGATAACATGCACTTCTTCGAGACCTTGAGCGTACTCCAAAATAGTTCTTCGAAACGCCGAATCATCCCTAAGGACTGAAGTGTCTCGTGTTATATAGAGTACTTTTGCGGGGTTTATTTTGGGTTCCATAGTATTACATTTTTGATGAAATATAAGACACAATATCTGAAATCTTTATTCGTTCTTGAGTTCCTTCATTTCGATCTCGTACTGTAACAGATTCATCAGTAAGTGAATCGAAGTCAATCACAATACACCACGGAGTACCGATTTCATCTTGTCGTCGATAACGTTTTCCGATATTTCCATTGTCGTCCCATGCGATTCTTCCAAAATGTGATTTGAGTACACCAAACACCTCTCGTGCTTTAGTCACAAGCTCTGGTTTGTTTTTAAGTAATGGTGACACACACGCAATCAACGGTGCAATACTTGGTTTGAAATCAAGATACACACGTGTACCTTCTTTGTCTGGTACTTCTTTGTATGCTGACACAAGGAGCGCAAGCAAGGTACGATCTAAACCAAATGAAGGCTCGATAACATGTGGAAGATATTTTTCTTTTGTTTCCTCATCAAAATACTCGAGTGTTTGAGTGCTCCCTTTTTGGTGGACTGTAAGGTCAAAATTTGTTCTATACGCAAGTCCGCAAAGTTCTTTTTGGCCAAATGGAAAATGGAATTCATAGTCTACTGTGCGTTTTGAATAATGAGCGAGGTCTTCAGGAGCTTTTTCAATTTCGACAAGCTTTTCGGTATCTATACCTACTTCTTCAAACCACTCACGCATTTCATCTTTGAAAAATTCAAAATACTTTTGCCATTCATTTTCACGAACAAAATATTCTATTTCCATTTGTTCAAATTCACGCACTCTAAAAAGATAATCGCGCGGAGTAATTTCATTTCGAAATGCCTTACCTATCTGTGCCATTCCAAACGGAATTTTTGGATGAATAGAATCAATAATGTTTTTGTAGTTTACAAACATTCCTTGTGCTGTTTCTGGTCGGAGATACACACGCGACGCAGAGTCTTCGATTGCACCAATTGAGGTACTAAACATCATGTTGAATTGTCGTACATCACCAAGAGGATTTCCATCAGGACTTACAATTCCCTTCTCTTTTATTGCGCGTGTCATATCATCGAGCGTCATACCAGTTGGGTTGACTCCGTTGTCTTCAAGAAGTGTATCAGCACGATAACGCTTTTGTGTTTTCAAGTCTTCGACAAGAGGATCAGAAAATCCTGCTACATGGCCACTTGATTCCCATACTTTTGGATTCATCAAGATAGCTGCATCGACTTCGTACATATCTTCGCGATTGTGTACAAATTTCTTTCTCCATGATTTTTTAACGTTGTTTTTAAGTGCAACACCGTAGGGACCAAAATCCCATGTTCCTCCAAGTCCGCCATATATTTCTGACCCCTGAAACACAAAACCTCGCCTCTTTGCGAGAGAGATTATTGTTTCCATATCTATATTGTTGTTCATTTTTTCCATAGTGATTTTAACAGTGTTGTGTAAATGTCCACTTTCTACTATCTAAGTGTTCCCTTAGCTTTGCATAAGTGTTCCCTTAGCTCCTTATCTTATAACAGTTTCGTTACCGGAAGCAAAGCCTGGATCTTGCGTGATTCGTGTGGTGATTTTGGGCTTGGTTGTACGTACAGTTTGTCCTGTAAACTGATCAATTCCTTGTGCCATTGTATCGTTGACCAGCACCGGAGCAGACCCGACTTGCGAAATCGACGGAGTAAATTCTATTTGAAATGCGACTTCTTTTGGATCAGTGGCAAATCCAGTACCTTGATTTATTGTTCCGACTTTCCAGACCACTTCACGAGTAGACGGAAGATATGAGACATCTTCCGTCGAAGGAGA
>CAZHSZ010000057.1:0-2197 GCA_964535425.1 uncultured Candidatus Saccharibacteria bacterium
AAGCTTGCGGCGACGCACAAGGTTGATTTGAATACGGACGATTTGGAGATTACGTTTGCAAGAAGCGGCGGCGCGGGCGGTCAGAATGTGAACAAGCGCGAGACCGCGGTGCGCATCGTGCATACTCCTTCGGGTATTTCCGCGCACGTTTCAAGCGAGCGCAGCCAGCAGGCGAACCGCGAGAAGGCGCTCGAGCTCGTGAAAGCGAAGCTTTTCAAGTTCCAGGAAGAGCAGCGCAAGGCGGAGGCGGAGGGACGCTCGATAGCGGGCACGGTGAAGAACGAGTGGGGGAGCCAGATGCGCTCCTATGTGCTGCATCCCTACAAGATGGTGAAAGACCATGAGACCGGGCACGAGTCCGGCAATCCGGACGAAGTGCTTGCGGGAGAGTTAGACGATTTCATAGACGCTCACTCCGCGCGTGGGGTATAATGCTCCGGTCATGATTTATTTCGATCAGGTAACGAAGCACTATCGAGACGGCACTCCAGCTCTTGAAAACGTAACACTCTCGGTTTCCCCAAAGGAATTCGTTTCCATCGTCGGCCACTCGGGCGCAGGCAAGACCACACTTCTCAAAATGCTTCTCGCGGAAGAGAAGCCGAGCGCCGGGAACGTCTTCTTCGAGGAAGTGGACATACACGACCTTCCGAAAAACGCGCTCCACCACTACCGCCGGAAAATCGGCACCGTGTTCCAGGACTTCCGCCTCATTCCGACCAAGACCGCGTACGAAAACATCGCCTTTGCGATGGAAGCGGTAGGCCGCCGGGATGATGAAATAGCGTCCGACGTTCCCTACATCCTCGACCTCGTGGACATAGGCGACAAAGCGCACCACTTCCCGCACCAGCTCTCAGGCGGAGAGCAGCAGCGCGTAGCCATCGGTCGCGCCATCATCAATCAGCCGGACGTCATCGTCGCGGACGAGCCGACCGGGAACCTCGATCCGGTAAACACCTACGACGTCATCGAGATTCTGAAGAAAATCAACGAGCTTGGCACCACCGTCATCATCACGACGCACAACAAAGGCGTCGTCGACGCGATGAACAAGCGTGTCATCACCATGGATAAGGGCAAGGTCGTGCGGGACGACATGCATGGCCACTACATCCTCTAATATATGAGCACCATGATGATCCGGCGGGTATTCGTAAACGGCGCAAAGAACTTCGTGCGCAGCGGTTCGGTGACTGCCGCTACCGTGCTCATCATGACGGTCACGCTTGCCATCGTCGGGCTCCTCATCTTCCTCTCCGCCATCCTTTCAAACACGCTTACCGCCATCAAAGACAAGGTGGACGTGAACGTCTACTTCGTGACTACCGCAGGGGAAGGGGAAATCATCTCGCTCCAGAATAAGATTGCCGACCTTCCGCAGGTCGCGAGCGTTTCTTACACGACGCGCGATGAGGCACTCATCGCGTTCAAGGCGCGCCATGCGACCGACGAGCTCACGCTCCAGGCGCTCGCTGAATTGGGTGACAACCCGCTCGGCGCATCTCTTTCCATAAAGGCTAAGGATCCGGGAGAATACGAGGGCATCGTGAAGTTCCTCTCGGACAATCCGACCACGGGCGCGGACGGGAAGTCCATCATCGACCGCGTGAACTATTTCCAGAACAAGATAGTCATCGACCGTCTCACGGGCGCCATACGGGCGACTGAGCAGGCAGGAGCGGCAATCGTCATCCTCTTTGCCCTCGCTTCCGCGGTTATCGCATTTGCGACCGTCCGGCTCGCTATCTACACGGCACGCGAGGAAATAGGCGTCATGCGCCTTATGGGAGCCTCAAACGGGTATATCAGGGGACCTTTCATCGTTGCGGGCATCCTTGCAGGCGTGGTCGCCTCCTTTATCGTGCTCGCCCTCTTCTACCCGCTCTCCTGGTACGCCGGGAATGCGCTCTCAAGCTGGCTTGGCGGGTTCAACGTATTTAGCTACTACGTGGAGCACTTCGCCCTCTTCTTCGGTATTCTGACGGGCTCAGGGTTCCTCCTTGGAGGCGTCGCTAGTTGGATTGCCGTGCGTAGATATCTCCGTGTATAACTAGGGTATGGCTTCCGACGGACACAAATACATTTTCGTAATAGGCGGGGTAATGAGCGGCGTCGGGAAGGGTATCGCCGTATCCTCGATGGGCCTTATCTTGAAGCAGCGAGGCTATGCGGTGAATCTTGTAAAGATAGACCC
>CAZHSZ010000058.1:0-2053 GCA_964535425.1 uncultured Candidatus Saccharibacteria bacterium
TTAGGGTGAAGGGAATGAAAAAAGTAGACCCGATGCGTTTCGATGTCATCGTGATTGGCGGAGGCGCAGCCGGCATGATGGCTGCGGGCACCGCTGCCGCGCGTGGTAAGCGCGTGCTGCTTTTTGAAAAGAACGACCGGCTCGGCGAAAAGCTCCGCATCTCGGGCGGCGGCCGCTGCAATATCACGAACGCGGAAGAAGACGTGCAGGTGCTTTTGAAAAAATACGACGAAGCGGAGCAGTTCCTCTACTCCGCGTTTTCGGAATTCGGCGTAAAGGATACGTTTCAGTTTTTCGAGTCCCGCAATCTTCCGCTTGTCGTCGAGGCGAACAAGCGCGCGTTTCCGAAAAGCCAGTCGGCAGCCGACGTTGTGCGCATCATGGCCGAGTATGTTGCGAAGGGTAAGGTGGACGTGCGACTGAAGACTCCGGCGCGCCGCATCGTCGGGAAAGACGGGAAGGTGGAGAAAGTAATAGCGAGCGGCGGGGAATACTTCGCCGACTCCTATATCGTGTCGACCGGCGGCGTCTCCCATCCGGAGACGGGCTCTACCGGCGACGGCTTCGGATGGCTGAAGGAGCTCGGCCACACCGTGCAGGACCCAACGCCCACCATCGTCCCCTTGAAGGCAAAAGAGAAGTGGCTTCGCGATCTCTCGGGCACGACCTTGCCTTCCGTGAAGATTACGTTTTACGTGGGCAAGGAAAAGAAGTTCTCGAAGTCGGGAAATATTCTGCTTGCGCACTTTGGACTCTCGGGACCGCTCATATTAAACAGTGCCGCACAGGTAGCAGACCTGCTTCAGGAGGGTACGGTCACGGCGCGCATCGATTTGTATCCCTCGCTCGATATCGGAACCTTGGACAAGAAACTTACTGAGCATTTTGATGCAAACAAGAACAAGCTTTTGAAAAACGTTGTGAAGGAGTTCACGCCGGCAGGAACCGGCGACGTACTGCTTACGCTCGTGCCTTCCGTTGATCCGGAAAAGAAAGTGCACAGCATCACCAAGGAAGAGCGTCGCGCGCTCGTCGATATGCTGAAAGGGCTCCCAGTCACCATCCCCGGGCTTATGGGGCTTGATAGGGCGGTCATAGCCGACGGTGGCGTGCCGCTCACCGAGATGGATATGCGCACCATGCGCTCAAAGGTCTGCTCGAATCTTTTCATCATCGGCGACCTGCTGCATATCAATAGGCCGTCGGGCGGCTACTCGCTCCAGCTCTGTTGGACGGAGGGCTACATTGCGGGTAAAAACGCGTAGGTGCTAGGATGGGCTGATGCAAGATACTCTCTCGGCCGCGTTTTTTGAATTCCGTAAGCAGGTGCGTGAAAGCGTTCTCTATAAGCGGACCTACGGATACTACGCCGCATACCTTACGCTCGTGCTTATCGGTATCGCGCTCTCCGTACTCGTGCTTGTGAGCACGACGAACTTCTTCGTGCAGATGGCAAACGCCGTCTTCCTCAGCTTCGTGCTCGTGCAGGGCGGCATGTTCGGCCACGACCTTGCGCACCAGCAGGTATTCGTCTCAAAAAAGAAGAATCTATTCTTCAGCTCGCTTGCGTGGGGGCTCTTCGGGGGACTAAGCGCGCACAAGTGGTTTGAAAAGCACAACGCGCACCATAAATACACGAACCAGGTGGGCCGGGATCCGGACCTCGACATCCCGTTCATCTTTTCCGAGCACCAGATACCGGCAAAGCAAATGCCGCTTATGCGCTTCCTCCAGCGCCATCAGCATGTCATCTTTTTCCTCCTCCTGCCGTTCGTGTATATGAATATGGTCGTGCAGACGTACCTGCATATCTTCAAGCGGTTCTCCGTCCGTACCGTCGCCGAGCTCGGGCTTATCGTCGCGCACTTCGTCGTGCTCATGCTCGCCATATTCCTCTCGCTCCCGGTTGTTACGAGCATATGCTTCCTTGTGGTGCACTTCATGTGCGTAGGCGTCTACATGAGTCTCGTCTTCGCCCCAAACCACAAGGGCCGTCCCATACTTGCGGAAGGGGAGACGGGAGGCTGGCTCGACCAGATACGCACGACGCGGA
>CAZHSZ010000059.1:0-1873 GCA_964535425.1 uncultured Candidatus Saccharibacteria bacterium
CCTTCGGTGTCGAGAACAACCGCCATGAAGCCGTATTCACCAATCGAATGTTTGGACATAAGAATCTTTCCGCCCGCCAATTCGACGCGCGAGAGCTCATTCGAGAGATCGCCTGAATACGCCGTGAAGTACACGAGCGTTCCTTCCTGTGAGGGCTTGTACCATTCCTTGTGAAAGACGAGCGATCCGGCCGCGCCTTTCCCCTCCACCATCGGGAACCACGCCATATCGATTTCCCCCACCATATTCCGCTGGAGCTTCACCTCCAAGACCGTCTCATAAAACTTCACCGCCCGCTCCATATCCACGACCGGTCTTTCGAACCACCCCACCGCATTGCCTTTTTGTTCTGTTATAACGTTGTGTGAAAAAAAATTACCTTCCTCTTCAAGAGAGGGCCATAGTTCCAGAAAATAATCATCTCTACGTTTTAACTCTACAAACTATTGACTTTATAATAAAAGTATGCTTTTATACTCTGTTGGAATTTTCCAACAGAGTATACAGCTTTTTTAACAAATCTCCTCAAGAAAGGTTATCGATCATGCCAAACAATGGGACGACCGTTGAGTATTTCTCCGCTCTTTGGAATTGCAAGTATTGCCTAACGAAAGATATTTTCGCTCGCAACCCAAGAAATCCAGAGCAACGAATCGACCACTGTCCAAACTGTGGCGCCGCTATCCCGGAGCCGATTGATGTTGACACGAGGGGTCACGAAGGAAACCCTTACAGGACTCCAAGTGAAGATCAATGGACACAACTCTTCGACACTTTCTCCGCTCAACAAGGAGAAGCCGGCCCGGATTGGACATGTGAGTCCTGCTCCTCACTGAATTCCGATCTCCATTCCCACTGCGTCAGTTGCGGGTACCCGCGAAAACCTCAAAAGGAGGAAAAAGCAGTTGCGGAAAACACCCGGGGCAGAGAAGTCACAGCAAGGGACATCCCTTCGTCTGCAGAAGAACAGCCTCCGCAAGAAACCTTCCCGCCACATCTCTCCAAAAGAGATGCGCAAATCGAGCAAGAAACACATCAACGTGAACCAAGCGTTTCGGGTCACGGGTATCATCGCTCGAAAGCGCTTCCCGTCATGGCAGGTTTCACAGCTCTTGCCGCTTGCGTGTGGTTGGTCTGGTTTTTCTTTTTCTCGGCTTCCGACGTGCAGGTGGAAGTGATTGGTTTTTCATGGGAAAGAAAAATCGCCGTGGAGGATTTTGCTCCCCGTCAAAGTGGAGCGTGGCAGGGATCCGTTCCTTCCGATGCATACAACGAGCGTGAGACCCGAAAAGTTCACCACTACAACAAGGTGCAAACCGGAACAAGAGTCGTCGAACACCAACGCTCGAGACGCGTGCAATCTGGCAGTCGACGAGAGTGCTCGACGGAGAACAGAGAAAATGGTGTTATCAAACGCACGTGTCACAGTGTTCCCGAATACCGAACGGAATACTATACTGATCGCGACACCGTGCCAGTGTACCGCGACGATCCGGTGTATAAAACGTGGATTGACTACACCGTTAACCGATGGGAGTTTTCTCGATGGATCACCGCGTCTGGCAACAACCATGATGCTCATTGGCCAGAAACCCCGATTCACTCCGTTGGCTCGGCAATACCGAAGATCGGAGACGAGCGCTTGAGCGAACGAACCGAGCATTACATCGTTCGCCTACGCGAAATGGGTTCGGGTGAACCTCGCATATGGAATGAGACGGTGTCCTTCTCTCGATGGCAGAAATTCTCCATCAGCGAAGGCTTCGTCATACACACCAACCGCATAGGAACAATCCTCGGGTCATTGGAAGCAACCACTTCCTCGCCCTAAGGAAATACCCCCAGAAAACTACAAAACTCCTCTCCGGATCCG
>CAZHSZ010000060.1:0-1578 GCA_964535425.1 uncultured Candidatus Saccharibacteria bacterium
ACAGCCGGAGCGCGCGCTCCCATATGGCTGACATGACCCCCCTCTCCGTACTCGACCTCGCCCCCGTCGTTCAGGGCTCCACCGTCCAGCAGGCGCTGCACAACAGCCGCGATCTGGCGCAGCACGCCGAGCGCTGGGGCTACAACCGGTTCTGGCTGGCGGAGCACCACAACATGCGCGGCATCGCCAGCGCGGCGACCAGCGTGCTGATCGGCCACGTGGCCGAGGGCACCTCGACGATCCGCGTAGGCTCGGGCGGGATCATGCTGCCCAACCATGCGCCGCTGCAGATCGCCGAGCAGTTCGGCACGCTCGCGGCGCTGTACGGCCCGCGCATCGACCTGGGCCTCGGCCGCGCGCCGGGCACCGACCAGATCACCGCCCGGGCCCTGCGCCGGACCATGGTCGGCGACGTCGACCGCTTCCCGCAGGATGTCGTCGAACTGATGCGCTACTTCCAGCCGGCCCAGCCCGGCCAGGCGGTGGTCGCCACGCCGGGCGAGGGGCTGGACGTGCCCGTCTGGATCCTCGGCTCCAGCCAGTTCGGCGCCCATCTGGCCGCCGCGCTGGGCCTGCCCTACGCCTTCGCCAGCCATTTCGCGCCGCAGGAGATGGAGGCCGCCGTGGCCGCCTACCGTGCCCGGTTCGAGCCGTCGGCCCAGCTCGACAAGCCCTATGTCATGCTGGCCCTGAACGTCTTCGCCGCCGACACCGACGACGAGGCGAAGCTGCTGTTCACCTCGCTGCAGCAGGCCTTCGTCAACCTCGCCACCGGCATGCCCGGCCGTCTGCCGCCGCCGATGGAGGGCTATGAGGCGCGGCTCGACACGGCGGCCAGGGCCCGGCTGGCCTCGGCCCTGCGCTACTCGGTGGTCGGTTCGCGCGACACGGTCCGCCAGGGCCTGGCCGAGTTCATCGCCCGCACCGGCGCCGACGAGCTGATCATCACCGGCCAGATCCACGACCACGCCGCCCGCCTGCGCAGCTTCGAGATCACGGCGGAAGCGAACCGGGCACTGGCGAGCGCGGCGTAACCGCCGTCATCCCGGGCACAGGGGCCGGGATGACGGTGGAGTGTTGAGCGCTTGTCGGCCGGGATTGCGTGGTTTAGACGCCCCACCCATGGCCCGCACCGCCCACACCGCCGCGCAGCAACAACGTCGGACTCATCCGGCGGCCGTTGCGCATGCGGTGAGGTGATCGGGGCCCGATCCACCTTTCCCATCGAACAGAACCCGCCGGCGACCCCGGCGGGTTTGTCGTTCCGGGCGTCGGCTTCAGCCATGAGGAGCCTTCCATGACCACACCGTTCACCACCGACGCCGAAATCGTCGCCATCGGCGAGGGCCTCGTCGCCCGCAGCCTGCCCAAGGCGGCCTGGACCCACGCGGCCCACTTCGCCGCCGCCGTCTGGCTGCTCGCCGGGCAGTCGACGCTCGAACCGGAGCGCGACATGCCGGGCCTGATCCGCGCCTACAACGCCGCCACCGGCGGGGTGAACTCCGACACCGAGGGCTATCACGAGACCATCACCCAGGCCTCGCTGCGGGCGACGCGGGCGTTTCTCGCCAGCCTGCC
>CAZHSZ010000061.1:0-1553 GCA_964535425.1 uncultured Candidatus Saccharibacteria bacterium
AATTAAAAAAGGGGGTTCAGTTTTATTTTATGACTCTACCGCAAAAGCTGAGGCAGGCAATTATGTGCCCTTTGTGTTGTGGTTTAACTTCTTCGCGGGATTTTTCTATATCGCCGCAAGTATAGGCATCTTTATAAGTGCAAAATGGACCAGGCGCTTGTCCGTTGTTATAGCAGGATCTTCCGCTTTAATTTTGGCCTCACTCTTAGTCCACATATTCACGGGAGGACTTTATGAGACCAGAACATTAATTGCGATGACAGTAAGGGTCACTATTTGGACGTTTACGTCCTTCCTACTAACAAAGAATAAACATTTACTACAAAGGAGTCATACGTGAGCACGAGAGGTTCAATTAAAGACATGGTCTCATACAAACAAGAGGGCAAATCAATCAATGTTCTCTTTGCAGCAGGCTTCAAGGCCGTGGGCATTGGTTTATTAGCAAAACAAAAGCTTGAAAAACACAGCACATCGACACCTGCATTTCTGTTAGTTTTAGAGGGAAGTGTTGAGTTCCAGATTGATGGAACGAAGTACATATTGGACAGCCAGGACTTTGTTAAGATCCCGCCAAGTCAGGAGCATGAAATTACTGCATTAAAAAACTCAAAAATGATTTTAATAAAATAAGGAGGCAATTATGCAAGGAAAGAAAAATATAGTTGTTGGATTGTTCACTATGGCCGGTTTTATGCTTTATGGATTTTTACTTATTTATTGGCGAGACTTCGCAGCTGATGCTGCAGAGTGGGCTGCGGCATATGGCAACGGGAAACATTTCGAGGCCAGACTTGCGCATGTACACGGCAACCTTTTTGCTTTTTTGAATATACTGATTGGGTATCTTCTTTTCAAATTAGACATAGGTGATCAACAAAAGAAAATCGTGTCGTGGCTGGGTGTTATTGGCATCTTAATGCCGGTGGGAATTTTGATGGAACTTATTCTTAACGCATCACCGGTTTTTGTCTTGGTCGGGGAAGTCAGCATGACAGCGAGTGTGTTTTTGCTGGGCGTATTTGTGGCGAAATCGAAAAAAGTGATTTTATAAATATATTAAAAGGAGAACAGTCATGAAGGCGATTTTAATTTCAGCAGTTTTGAGCTTTGTATTCAGCGGCCAGAGCTATGCTGCAGAAAACAGTCACCATAGCCATGGAGGTAGTTCCAATGCATCAGAAGTGAAGCCAGATAAAAAATTTATTGCAGATGAAGCATTAAAAGAAAGAATGAATTCTATCTTAAGTGCGATGCAAAAATTAAACAAAACTGGTTCCGCCTCCGAAAAAAAGAAAGAAGTGATCACAACTGGCGGTCGTGTCGAATCTGTCGTGCAGGATATTTTTAAAAGCTGCAAGCTCGCTCCAGATGCAGATGCTGCAATCCATCCTATTCTGGCCGAAATTCTTGAGGGGGCCCATCTATTAAAAAACGGTATAGAGAAAGACGGGCACGAAAGAATACATAAAGCTCTTTTGAAATACGGAGATAATTTTGAGCATTCGGGCTGGAACCACAATCACACTGAATAGCTTCTTAACAGAGATGCA